>CACEEW010000004.1 GCA_902558705.1 uncultured Pelagibacteraceae bacterium | reverse complement strand
TAGAGCCCATAGTTTTTAACAAATATCCTAAACTTAAAAGAGTAAAATTAGATTTAGAAAAATCATTAAACCCAATATTTGTTCGAATGACAGGGTCTGGATCAGCTATAGCAGCATATTTTCAATCAAAAGAAAGATGTGAACATGCGAAAAAAAGCGTAATTAAAAATTACAGAAATTACTGGTGTATAGCTTCAAAAACTATATAAATTTTTTTCTTTTGTGTTATACGAACATTATATTGGGGCGTAGCCAAGCGGTAAGGCACGGGTTTTTGGTACCTGCATCCTAGGTTCGAATCCTAGCGCCCCAGCCAATTATGAAAAAACTTTTAGATATAATTTTTTTAAGATCTAATAACCTTAGTTACATTAGTGAAAATATTAAGGATCTCACAAAAAAGACATCAGTAAAAAAAATTTTTAAAGTAATAAATTCTTTTACCTCAGAAAGTGAAATTAGATATGTTGGAGGATGTATAAGAAAAATAATTAATAAGGAAAAAGTAAGCGATATTGATTTAGCAACTAATTTGGTCCCTGAGCAAGTTTGTGAAGCTCTAAAAAAAGAAAATATCAGTTACTATAAAACAGGAATTGAACATGGAACAATTACTGCCGAAATAAATGGAGAAAAATTTGAAATTACTTCTTTGAGACAAGACGTTTTTACAGATGGAAGACATGCGAAAGTAAAATTCTCTACAAATTGGAAAGATGACTCCCTAAGAAGAGATTTTACTATTAATTCAATTTATTCAGATGGTGATGGTAATTTATTTGATCCTCATAATGGAAAAAAAGATTTAGAAGACGGTTTAATCAATTTTATAGGTGATGCAGATCAAAGAATCAAAGAGGATTATCTTAGAATACTACGATATTTAAGATTTTTTATTAATTACTCAAAAAACCCTCATGACTCAGCAATAATTAAAAAATTAAAAATGAACATTGATGGGGTTTCAAAACTATCAAAAGAAAGACTATTAGATGAATTAAAAAAAATTATTCAGTTAAGTACAATTGAAAGATTATCAAAGGATAAAATAAGTCTTGAATTATTTAGTATTATTTTCCCTGAGTTAAAAGATATAAAAATTTTTTCAAATTTAGATAGAAGTAAAAAAATGCTTCTGCAGGATGAAGATTTCATTTTCTTTTTATCTTTAATGATAGTTGATGACACAGATAATACAGATTATTTTTTATATAAATTTAATTTATCCAAAAAAGATCAAAAACGAATTAAAATGATTCATAATTTTTATAAAGAAAAAATGCAAAAAAAGATATTTACAGAAAATAGTATGAATGCATTTTTTTATTACAATGGGAAGCAAGCCGTAACTGATATTTTAAAGTTCAAGCTTATTAAATCAAAAAAAAATCTTAAAATTTATGAAGAATTAATCAAATTATTTGAAACAAAATCAAAACCTATAATGCCAATAAATGCAGACATGCTTATGACAAAGTATAAAGTTCCTGAGGGAAAGGAGCTAGGTGATAAACTTAAATTAATAGAAAATGAATGGGTAAATAATAATTTTCAAATTTCTGATACAAAATTAGAAAATATCATTAATAATTAAATATACTTTACATCCTTAATTTCAAAATTTTTTATTCCTGCAGGAGTTTTTATTTCAACTAAATCACCCTTATTTTTTCCAATTAGACCTTTACCAATAGGTGATTGGAAGAAAATTAATTTTTGTTTTAAATCTGCCTCATCTTTTCCAACTATTTGGTAATTAATTTTTTCACCATTATCTAAATTTTCAAGGAAAACAGTTGAACCAAATATTACTTTTCCTTCGTTACTTAATTTTTTAACATCAATTACATTTGCTCTAGCGATTATATCATTTATTTCATTAATTCTTCCTTCGTTGTGAGATTGTTCCTCTTTTGCAGCATGATATTCTGCATTTTCTTTGAGATCACCATGAGATCTAGCTTCTGCGATCGCTGCAACGATTTCTGGTCTTTTTTTTTCTTTTAAAAAAATTAACTCCTCTTTAATTTTGTTTAATCCATTTAAAGTTATTGGTTCTTTTTCCATTTTATTTCCACTTAGCCAAAGGGGGTAATGACATTAAAATACCATCAACATTTCCACCTGTTTGTAATCCAAATTTAGTTCCTCTATCATATAATAAATTGAATTCAGTATATCTACCTCTTTTAATGTATTGCATTTCTTTATCATTAATGGACCATTTTTTTTTCATTTTTTTTCTGATTATTTTTTGAAAAATTAATTGAAATGTTATTCCAACATCTCTTACAAATTTAAAGTCTTTTTCAAAATTATTTTTTTTATAATCAAAAAAAATTCCACCAATTCCTCTAGATTCTTTTCGATGAGGTAAATAAAAATATTCATCACACCATTTTTTATATTTTGTATAATAGCTTTTATTATGACGATCACACATATTCTTTAAAATCTTATGAAATTCTCTTTTTTCTTTAAGATCTTTTTTTGATGGAGTCACATCCATTCCTCCACCAAACCACTCTTGGGTAGTGCAAATATATCTCGTATTAAAATGCATTGCAGGGATTAAAGGATTTTTCATGTGCATAACTACAGAAATCCCTGATGCCCAAAATCTTGGATCTTTATCAGCCCCTAGTATATTTTTTTGAAACTGTTTCGGAAGTTTACCATAAACTTTGGAAAAGTTTACACCTACTTTTTCAAAAATTTTTCCTCCTTGCAGTATTCGATATTCTCCTCCTCCTTCATCAACTTTGGTGTTTCTTCTCCAATTTGTTGATTTAAATTTAGTTTTATTTTTTTCAAATTTGATTATGTCATCACAAAAAGACTCTTGAAGTGTTTTAAACCAATTACTTGTTAAGTCTTTTTTAATTTTTAAATTCATTTAAATTAATTTAGTTTGTTTTAAACATTCAGCCAATATAATTGCAACTGAAGATGCAATATTTAGAGAACGTTTATCATTTTTCATTGGAATTTTTAGTCTATTTTTAACTAATCCATGAATATCTTTTGGCACTCCAGCGCTTTCTCTTCCAAATAAAATTGTATCGTTCACATCAAATTTAAAATTTGTATAAGAATCAGATCCTTTAGTAGTCATTAATATTACTCTTTGATTCTTTTTTGACTCAAAGAAATGATCTGAATTTTGATATATTTTAATTTCCCTCTTATCCATATAGTCCATTACAACTCTTTTAAAACGCTTATCGCTTAGTAAAAAACCACATGGCTCAATTATCTCTAATTTTGCACCTAGACACGCACAGGTTCTGATTATTGCCCCAGTGTTCTGAGGAATATCTGGTTCAAATAATGCAATTTTAGGCCCTACATTTATTAATTTCTGTGTCATTCTATCAGTAGTAAATTTAGTATTTTATATTATATGAAACCATATATTTAAGTAGAAAAAATCAATATTGGGTATATTTAATTAGTAATATTAATGTCAGAAAAAAAAACTAATAGAAGAGATTTCTTGTTTACTGCTACCTACGCAGTTGGAGCGGTAGGAGTAGGTGCTACAGTTTGGCCTATGATAGATCAAATGAATCCTGATGCTTCAGTGAAAGCGTTAGCTAGTACCGAAGTAGATGTAAGTTCATTAACACCAGGAAAAACTATCACTGTTCTTTGGAGAGGAAAACCTGTTTTCATAAGAAGAAGAACTGAAGATGAAATTGCAGATGCGCGATCAGTTAAACTTGATGATTTAAAAGATCCAGAGAAAGATGAAGACAGAGCAAAAAACCCTGAGTGGCTTGTAATGCTTGGAGTTTGTACTCACTTAGGATGTGTACCCTTAAATGATAAGGGAGATTATAATGGATGGTTCTGTCCTTGTCATGGATCACATTATGATACATCGGGTAGAATTAGAAAGGGACCTGCACCTACAAATATGGAAGTTCCGAAATATGAATTTGTAAATGCTAATACGATTAAAATTGGATAAATTATATGAGTGATCACGAATATACACCTACATCAAAAGCTGGAAAATGGTTTAATGATCGACTTCCATTATTAACTTTAGCAAATCATTTAACCGACTATCCAACACCTAAAAATTTAAATTATTGGTGGACTTTTGGTGGCATACTTACTTTTTGTTTAATAACTCAAATCGTAACAGGTTTAACATTAGCTATGCATTATATTGCTCACGCAGATATGGCATTTGAAAGCGTAGAACATATTATGAGAGATGTTAACTATGGTTGGCTAATTAGGTATATACATGCGAATGGTGCTTCAATGTTTTTTCTAGCAGTTTATATTCATATTTTTAGATCTTTGTTTTATGGCTCTTATAAAGCCCCTAGAGAAATAATTTGGATAATAGGTATTATTATTTATTTGTTAATGATGGCTGCAGCATTTATGGGTTACGTGCTACCTTGGGGACAAATGAGTTTTTGGGGTGCAACTGTAATCACAAATTTATTCAGTGCAATTCCATTAGTAGGAGAGGGGATAGTTACTTGGTTATGGGGAGGTTACTCAGTTGATAACCCAACCTTAACTAGATTTTTTACATTACATTATTTAATTCCCTTTTTAATTTTAGGTTTAGTTGTGTTACATATTTGGGCACTACATGTTCCAGGAAATAATAATCCAGTAGGAATTGATGTCAAAAAACCTTCAAAGGACACAGTTCCATTCCATCCCTATATAGTAATCAAAGATACTTTTGCGTTACTGATGTTTATGATTGTTTTTGCATTTTTTGTTTTTTATACACCAAATATTTTGGGTCATGCTGATAATTATATTGAAGCTGATCCTTTAGTAACACCTGCACACATTGTTCCTGAATGGTATCTGTTACCTTTTTATGCAATTTTAAGATCAGTTCCTGATAAACTTTTGGGAGTAATTGCAATGTTATCAGCAATTTTAATTTTAGCAGCTTTACCATGGCTTGATACATCTAAAATCAGATCTGCTGTCTTCAGACCTTTGTATAAACAGTTTTACTGGATTTTAGTAGCTGACGTTTTAATACTCGGATATGTCGGTGCAATGCCTGCTGAAGGATTATACTTGTTAGTTGCAAGAGTTGCTACAGCATACTATTTTTTACACTTTCTAGTAATTCTTCCTGTATTAGGTTTAAAAGAAAAAACTCTTCCTATTCCTTTAAGTATTACTGAGCCTATACTTGGTGGTACAGCTAATTTGGCAACTGCAAAAAATAAAGAAAGTTCTATTAAATAAGTGAAAAATTTTTTAAGAATTTTATCTTTAATTATAGTATTTTTAGCTACTCCGTTAAGTTCTCACGCAGCAGAAAAAGTTGAATACTTGAAAACTGATTGGAGTTTTAAAGGTCTTTTTGGAAAATTTGATCGAGGAGCTTTGCAAAGAGGCTATCAAGTATACACAGAAGTATGCGCATCTTGTCATTCTATGAAATATCTGAGCTATAGAAATTTATCAGAAAAAGGTGGGCCTGAATTTACTGAACAACAAGCCAAGGCAATTGCAGCATCTTTTGATGTTACAGATGGACCAAATTCAGATGGAGAGATGTTTACAAGACCTGGAAAACTTTCTGATAAATTTGTAATGCCATATGAAAACGTTAAAGCTGCTCAAGCAGCAAATGGTGGAGCCTATCCACCAGATATGTCAGTTTTAGTAAAAGCTAGGGGTGGTGGAGTAGATTATATTTATTCTTTACTTCAAGGATATGAAGATCCACCAGCAGGTATTACTTTAGATGAAGGTGTTCATTACAATAAATATATGTATGGAAATAAAATTAAAATGTCGAACCCTTTATCTGATGGATTGGTTGAATATTCTGATGGAACTAATGCAACAGTTGAGCAAATGTCCAAAGATGTCACTACATTTTTGATGTGGACAGCAGAGCCTCATTTAGAAACAAGACATCAAATGGGTTTCAAGGCAATACTGTATTTAATTATTCTGACCATCTTAGTCTATTTTAGTATGAAAAGAATTTGGTCACGTGTTGAAACGGAAGTTTAATACATCTCCATCTTTTACAATATAATCTTTTCCTTCCAATCTCATTTTACCATTAGTTTTCGAATTAACCCATCCATTATTTGCAACAAAGTCTTCATAAGAAATTGTTTCTGCTCGGATAAATCCTTTTTCAAAATCAGTATGAATCTCAGATGCTGCTTTTGGAGCTGTACAGTTTTTAGGAATTGTCCATGCTCGGGTTTCTTCAGGACCAGAGGTAAAGTAGGTATCTAATTCAAGTATTTTGTAACCTCTTTGTATTAACAAATTTAATCCAGTTTCTTTTAAACCAATCATTTCCATGTAATTTTTCTTTTCACTAATATCTAATTCGTTTATTTGATTTTCTATATCTGCAGAAACAATTAGAGTATTTTCATTACCAAATTTATTAATAAATGCCTCAGTATAATTATTTCCATTTTGAATACTTTTTTCATCTACATTACACACAAATATTTTAGATTTTAAGGATAATAGACCACTTTGACTAAGTTGTTTTTTCTCAAATTGAGAATTCAAAATTGAAATATCTTGATCTTTATTAATACAATCCAAAGCAGCATTAAGAATTTTTAATTGCTCTTCTTCTACATTTTTTTTATTGTTTTTTTCTAATCTCTTTTGAATAGACTCTAAATCAGCCAACATCATCTCAGTCTCGATAATTTCAAGGTCTCTAACTGGATCTACTGTTTCGTTAACATTTTGGATATCACTTGAGTCAAAGCATCTAACCATGTGAATAATTGCATCAACCTCTCTTATATGAGATAAAAACTTATTTCCTAATCCTTCACCTTTAGAAGCACCTTTAACTAATCCAGCAATATCTACGAATGAAATTGTAGTATTTATAATCTTTTTTGACTTAGAAATTTCTGCTAATTTTTTTAATCTTTGGTCTGGAACAGGAACTACACCAACATTTGGATCAATTGTACAAAATGGAAAATTTGCTGCCTGAGCTTTACTTGAATTTGTTAATGCGTTAAATAAAGTCGATTTACCTACATTGGGTAAACCTACTATTCCACACTTAAAACTCATTATTTGTTATTTACAGCACTTGAAAATAAATCCAATTTTTTTTCAACAAGAATAGAAATAGACTCTGTTATATCTTTAGATATTTTTTCAATACCAATTGACTCATCCTCGTCAAAATTTTGCAAAACATAATCTGCGACCTCAATCCCATTTTTTGGTTTTCCAATTCCTATTCTAACCCTTGAATAATCTTTACCTATGAATTTATCAATAGAAGCGATTCCATTATGACCTGCACTTGATCCACCAAATTTAGCTTTAATTTTACCAAATTCTATATCAAGATCATCATGAAATACTATAACGTCCTCAGCATCTATTTTAAAATACTCAATTAATTCTCTAATACAAACTCCAGAGTTATTCATAAATGTTAATGGCTTTATTGCATAAACTTTTTTGTCTCCAATATTTCCAGTTGTTAAAAGTCCTTTGAACTTGGGTTTTTGTTTTGAAAGACTAAATTTTTTATTGATAGTGTCTATAATTTTGAACCCAACGTTATGTCTATTGTTTTCACTGTCAGGTGTTGGATTACCTAATCCTACGAATAAAAGCATAAATAAATGGAATTAAATTTTCAATTTTGATTGATTATTTTTTTTCTTCAGCAGGTTTCTTTTCAGAAGGCTTTTTTTCTTCACCCTCTTTTTTATCACCTTTAGCTGCATCTGCCGCTGGTTTATCACCATCTGCTGCCGCTGCTGCCTCTGTTCCTTCGGCACCCTCTTCTCCCTCAGCTGCTTCAGCCTCTGCAGGTTTCTCTGGCTCTTTCATAACAGTTGGAGCGGCTAAAGTTGCTATCACGAAGTCTCGTCCTTGGATTGTTGGTGTTACTTCAGAATCTAATTTAACTGACGAAATTTTAAAACTTTCGCCAATATCAATACCATCAAGATCTAAAGTTAAACTTTCAGGAATTTTTTCACTTGGGCATTTTAATTCCACCTTTCTTCTAACAATGTTTAAAACACCACCTCTTTTCAATCCTGGAGATTTCTCATGATTAATAAAATTAACTGGGACTTCAATTTTGATTTTTACTCCAGGTAAAACTCTTAAAAAATCTACATGGGTAGGTTCGTCACTTAAAATATGATACTTTACTTCTCTAGGTAAAACATTTTGGTGCTTTCCATCAATATTCAGAGTAATAATACTAGATAAAAAATTTTCTTTTTCTATTAAAGTTTTAAGTAATTTTTTTGAAATATAGATTTTTTGATTTTCATCTTTTCCACCATAAATAATTGCTGGAACATTGCCATTATCTCTTATGGCATTTAGTTGCCCTTTAGTTTGGTTATTTCTTATGTTTGCTTCAAGTGAATTCATAAAACAGAGCTTTTTAACCCATGTTTATAAATAATCAAGGTAATTATTTGAATAAATCAGATACTGATGTTGAATTAGATATTCTTTTAATAGCTTCACCTATTAGCCCTGAAATTGGTAAAACTTCAATATTTTTAACATTTCTAATTTTTTCTGAATTATCAATTGTATCAGTAATAACTAAATTTTTAATTACTGAGTTTTTAATTTTTTTTACAGCGTCACCACTTAGAACACCATGAGTGATATAAACAAAAACTTCTTTAGCACCTTTTGCTTTTAATGCTTTTGCTGCATTCACAATAGTTCCACCTGAGTCAATTATGTCATCTACAATAATGCAAGTTTGACCCTTCACATCCCCAATAACATTCATCACCTGTGACTGCCCAGGCTTTGGTCTTCTCTTGTCAACAATAGCCAAGCCTACGTTAAGAAGTTTTCCTAGCGCTCTAGCTCGTTCTGTTCCACCCACATCGGGCGCAATACAAACAATTTTTTTACTTTTAATTTTTTTTCTTGCATGTCTTGCAAATATTGGTGTTGCAAAAAGGTTATCCACAGGAATATCAAAAAATCCTTGAATTTGTCCTGCATGTAAATCAACAGTCACCACTCTATCAGCACCAGCTTTAGTAATTAAATTCGAAACAAGTTTTGCTGAAATAGATGTTCTTGGTACAACTTTTCTATCTTGTCTAGCATATCCAAAATATGGAATTACTGCTGTTATATTTTTTGCAGAGGATCTTTTAAGAGCATCTATACAAAGCAACAATTCCATCAAATTATCATTTGCTGGAGAAGAACTTGATTGAACAATAAAAATACTATTGCCTCTTATATTTTCATTTATTTCAACGTAAATTTCCCCATCAGAAAACTTTCTTATGCTTGAGTTTACAAGTTTTGTTTTCAAATATTTTGCAATATTTTTACTGAGAACTTTATTGCTATTTCCAGTTAATAGTTTCATTGAAAAGTTTAATTAATCATAATTATTGAAATATTTCTACCATAATCCGCATGTTTTAATTTTAAAGATCTTCTTGCACTGAAAAAATTATTTTTTTTGTCAAAAGTATCTATATTTATCATATCGATATTTGTAATTTTATTTGATTTTAGTTGAGATTTAACAAAATTAGGTAAATCAAAATAAATAACTTTTTTTTTAGTCATAAAAAATTTTTTGTTTTTTTTATCCTTTTTAATAAATCTTTTCTTAAAATCTTCTTTCACATTGTAGCTCTTTTTTTTAATACAAGGGCCTATTGCAGCGGTAATAGACTTCGCTTCACTTCCTTTCATTATCATAAAACTTATTACTTTATTTATAATACCTTTAAAAGCTCCCCTCCAACCAGCATGAACTGCTGCGATAAAATTTTTTTTATTATCATGAAGCAATATAGGAACACAGTCTGCTGTCAAAATGCCTATAGGTAATTTTTCTTGATTAGTTATAATTGCATCAGCTTCAATTTTTTCCTTTTTTAGTTTTGAGAAATTTTT
The DNA here is from genome assembly GCA_902558705.1 of uncultured Pelagibacteraceae bacterium. Lineage (GTDB taxonomy): Bacteria > Pseudomonadota > Alphaproteobacteria > Pelagibacterales > Pelagibacteraceae > Pelagibacter. Next base: position 73,552 of record CACEEW010000004.1, on the reverse strand, counting down.
TATGAAAACTATCTTATTACTGTGAACTTGATGAAGTAAAAAAATATCTCTAGATTTTTTACTAATCTTTTTTTTGACTATTTCTAAATTTTCTTTGACATTATTTCTTTTATCATTTGAACCAAGCCCACAATTTAAACTTTTATAAATACCTTTTGATTTACCTCCATTTTTGTTAAAAAAACCATGACTAATTTTTTTTTGTTTCAACAATCTTTTAGATTTAATCAATTTAGAAACCTAATTTAAATTTATTATTTTCATTTTTAATAAGCATTACTTTGAATAAATGACCCATTTGTTTTTTGTCAATAAGTCTTTCAAGTCGATAGTATATATCTGATTTTTTAGTAAAATTTTTGTTTTTAGATATAATCTCTGCTCTTTCTTTTATTCCTAGTTTTGTCAGAAAGTTTTTTTGTGATGTCAAGTTAGTTTTCAAACCATTCATTTGTTTTACAAACTTTTCGAAAATTTTAAAATTTATATTATGAGTGATATCTACATTTCCTATATTACTTAAAATATTGGCAAATTTGTGATTAGACACTGCTTGTAATGTATTTTTCATTTTTTTATCTGTATATCCATAATCAATAAGCAATAGACCACCAGTATTTTTTTTTATAATATTAGAGATATCTTTTAAGTAATTTAACCCAAGTTTTGAATATTCGATAAAATTTTGACTTTGTGATATTTTGAATTTAATCTTCTTTTCAATCTTTTTTATATCTGCTCTTTTTTCAAAAAAAAATGGTTTTTTTGAATTTTCTAAATTTACAAATTTTTCGAACCACAAACTTTTTTTTTTATTAAATTGTTTGATTGCTATTGCATCAAAGAATTCATTTGCAATAAATATACTTGGGTCCTTATTTATTTTGTTTATATTTGGAATCCATTTGATTTTATTTTTAATCAGTTTTTTTTTTTGAATATTAATTAAAGTAGGACTTTTTTCATGAATCATAAAATTACAAGATTTTAAAAAAAATGGAAAATTTTGAAAACTTTCAATAATTATTTTCATCATTTCTCCATTACCTGCTCCAAGTTCAACTAAATTAAACTTTTTTGGAGACCCTAAGCTTTGCCAAAAACTTATAATCCATATTGCAATCATTTCAGAAAATAGTCTTGAAATATTAGGTGCAGTTAAAAAATCACTTTCCTGTCCGAAAGGATCTTTTTTCATATAATAACCAGATTTTTTATCGTAAAGAGAAAAATTTATAAATTTATCTAAAGAAAGACTATTGTTCTTTTTTAGTTTCATATTTATTTATTACTAAATAAGTACCAATTAATAAGAATACAATGCTTATTAACTGTCCCATCGTTAAATTAAAAAATAAGTACCCCAACTGTTCATCTGGAACTCTAAAAAATTCAACTGCGAATCTAAATGTTGAGTAAAAAATAAGAAATAATCCAGAGATTAAGCCTGGGATTTTCATAAAACCTTTTTTTCTAAAATATAATAAAATAACTAATAAAATTAATCCTTCAAATAATGCCTCATACAGTTGAGACGGATGTCGGTATAAATCATCTATCTGGATAAATTTTACAGCCCACGGAAGATTTGTTTCTATCCCGTATAATTCAGAATTAATAAAATTTGCAATTCTTCCAAAAAAAATGCCAATTGGAGCTACAATAGAAACAATATCTAAATAACTGAAAATATTTTGATTATTTTTTTTGGCAAATAAAAAGCTTGCAAATATAACTCCTATAAGACCTCCATGAAACGACATCCCACCTTGCCAAATTTTAATAATGTCTAATAAGTTATCCGAGTAGTAACTAAAATTATAAAAAAATACATATCCTAAACGACCACCAACAATTATACCTAATATTATATATGTAATAAAATCATCAAATTTTTCTTTTATATTCTGATCAGAAATAAAAATATTTTTACTTAAAATCCAACCCAGCAATATTCCAACAATATAAGCTAAAGAATACCATTTGACATCGATGGAGAAAATTTGGACTGCAACTGGGTCAAAATTATTAATGAACATTTTTGAATTATAATTGTAAGCTATTAATATAATAGGTTAATATAAATATATATGAAAAATTCGAAATTTGTTATTGATAAATTGGCTAAATTATTTGAACAGGGTTTAGTATCATCTAAAGATCTGGCAAATGAATTAATGAATATTTTAAAATCAAAGAGAGATGAAATTGTTTTTAGAATGAGACTTACAAGTAAGGATGAATTTGAAATTTTGAAGAAAAGAGTAGAAAATTTAGAAAAAAAAATCAGTCAATTTAAAAGTTTAAAAAAAAATAAGTCTAAAAAGGCAGGAAAATCTTAACTGATAAACCATTCATCGAAGATTTATCTAATTTAATATTGCCTCCATGTGATCTTACTATATCTGAAGCTATAGATAGTCCCAATCCTACACTTGCTTTTGTATCTGCTCTGCCTTTATTAATTTTGTAAAAAGGCTTAAAGACATTCTCATATTCACTTTCTGGTATTCCAGGACCATCATCTTCAATTTTGATAAATGAATTATTATTGCTTTTGTTGATTTCAACCTGAACCTTATTAGCATATTTGATTGCATTATCTAATAAATTATTGATACACCTTCTTATTAAATTCTTTCTTCCAATAATATAAAGACGAGGAATTATATCTGTTGAGATATTTTCATTATTATATTTTTCCACAATTTCATCAATTAATTCACTTAGATTGAACTGTTCGTTTTTCTCAATATTAGATGAACTTGTGAATTGTAGATATTCATTCAACATTTTTTCCATTTCGTTGATATCTTCAGACATTTTAACTGCTAATTGTTTATCTTTGATAAAGGCAATTTGTAGTTTCATTCTTGTTAAAGGTGTTCTTAAATCATGGCTAATTCCAGATAACATCTCAGACCGTTGATTAAGGTGTCTCTTTATTCTTTTTCTCATTCTATCAAACTCATAACCTGCCAGTCGTATTTCTGACGCACCTGATGGTTTGAACTCTTCTACTTCTTCACCTCTACCAAACTTTGCGGCAGCTTTAGCAAGATTTGTGATAGGTCTTGTTTGGTTTTTTAAAAAGAGTAAAGAAATGAAAACCATTATAATTGCTGGGACAGTAATCCATAAAGCAAAAATCCTAGCAGATGAACTTGTGACTCTATCTTTAGGAATTAAAAATTTAAAGTATCCAGATTTATATTTAATTCTTAAATCTATTAATTCCTTGTATCCTGTTGTATCAAACCAAAATTTTTCTGATTGAAATCTTGATTTAAGCTCTCTTCTCAGAGTTCGATCTATTGGGCTAAACCATCTTTCATCATATTCATAATCAAATTTTTCATTATTAACATATTCTATATTAAGATCTTGATAGATTGAAAAAAGATTTGTTATTTCATCTTTATTATAAATTTCGTCTTTATAAACTTCTATGAATGTTTTAACTTCATTAATTAGAGCTTTAGTCATTCCTTTGTTTGTCTTAATCCAAAGGCTATCAAAAAAAACAATAGTGATGACTAACTGCAAAACTATGACTGGGATAGCAACAATTAATAAAGCACGGTAAAATAATCTTTTTGGAAGAATGTTCTTAAAAAAATTACTCAATCCATAAAACATATCCAGCTCCTCTAATAGTTTGTAGAAATTTTGGATTTTTTGGATCAATTTCTATTTTCTTTCTTAATCTCGTGATGATTACATCAATAGATCTTTCTTTATATAAATCAATTAATGAGCCAATATCATCTCTTGAAAATGTTTTACCAGGGTTATTAATCATATTTTCTAAAATTTTTTTTTCTGTATTATTAATTTTAAACTCGACATTTTTTTTTAAAATTAATTGTTTATTTAAATCAATTTTAATATTTTCAAATTCAATAACTCTTTTTGGGTCTTTAATTTTGGTTTTTGAAATAATATTTTGAATTCTTAAAATAAGCTCTTTGGGTTCAAAAGGTTTTGGAAGATAATCATCTGCACCAACTTCTAAACCTTCTATTCTCTCATTAGCCTGGCCTTTAGCAGTCAATAATATGATAGGTGTTTTAAGTTTTTTTTGATTTTCTTGAATGAACTCAAGTCCATTTTTTCCTGGCATCATGATATCTAATATTATCAAATCGAATTTTATGATTTTTATTTTTTCATTAGCATCCTCAGCGCTATTAGCGGTTGTAACAAGATAATCATTTTCATTTAAATATTTTTTAACTAAAGATCTAATTCCATCATCATCATCAACAACTAATATATGCGCTATAAAATTATCCATTAATTATTTTTTTTAAAACTTTATCAAAATTAACCACTTCCTCAGAACTTGAATTCAAAAGTGCACCATGTATCCTTTTTTTTTGTACTTCAAAAATTTCAGTGAATATCTTTTCTCCCTTTTCATTTAAAAATATATGTTTTACTCTTGTATCTTGATCGTTCTTTTTAAAAAAAATAATTTCTAATTTAATTAAATCTTTAAGAACCCGGTTTAAACTCTGTTTGGTAACTTTTAGTCTTTTAAGTAATTCAGAGATGGAAATACCCTCATACATAGATAGCAAATGAATTACTTTTTGGTGCGCTAAACCAATATTGTATTTATTTAGAATTTTTTTAGGGTCTGAGAAAGTTTCCCTGTAACTTATAAAAAGCTTTTCGATTAGCTCTTTTAATTGATCATCTTTTAGATATAAAAGTTGTTTCATTATTGGTAAGTTATATTGACATATTATAGATACAAAGATATTTTTCAGTAAGAATTTTTAAATTTCATAAAATGATACCTTACGATAAAAGATCTGGCAAAATATGGTACAATGGCGAATTGGTTGATTGGTCAGATGTTAAAGTGCATGTTTTGAGCCATGGATTACATTATGCTAGTTGTGTTTTCGAAGGTGAGCGAGTATATGATGGATCTATTTTTAAGCTGGAAGAACATACTTCAAGACTATTTTACTCTGCAAAAAGAATGGGATTTGAAATTCCGTATAGTGAAAATGAAATTAATATGGCGTCAAAAAAAATAATCGCAACTCAAAAAGTAGAAAATGGCTATGTGAGGCCTGTAGCTTGGAGAGGAAGTGAAATGATGGCTATCTCTGCACAACAAACTAAAATTCATGTTGCTATAGCAACTTGGGAATGGGGATCTTATTTTGATCCAAAACTTAAAATTGAAGGAATAAAATTAAATATATCTAGCTGGAGAAGACCAGCACCCAATACAATACCTTGGGACACTAAAGCATCTGGTCTTTATATGATTTGCACACTCTCTAAACATGAAGCTGAAAAACAAGGATTTACAGACTCACTAATGTTAGATCACGAAGAGAATATTGCAGAAGCAACTGGTGCAAATGTTTTTTTTAAGGACAAAAATGGAGAATTACATACACCAATTCCAGATTCATTTTTAGATGGTATTACTAGAAGAACTGTAATTGAAATTGCAAAATCAAAAAATATTAAAGTTCATGAAAGAAAAATTAAACCTGAAGAGCTTAAAAACTTTGTTGGTTGTTTTTTAACAGGAACTGCTGCAGAAGTTACACCTGTATCATGTATAGCTGAAAATCAATTTAAAGTTTGTGATTTGATAATAGATTTAAATGAGAGTTATCAATCTGTTGTTAAAAAGAAAAAAACGGCTGCCTAATCTTTGTTGTCTTCTGATATTGCATGGTCTATTCCTTTACGCATATAATCGTATCCAGTAAAAAGAGTTAAAGCCGCTGAAAGCCATAAAAGAATTATGCCAATTGTTTGTGCATTATAATCTTGAAAATTAATAATTTTATTTCCAGTTTCTCCAGAAAGTAAAAGTGCAATTGAAACCATTTGTAAAACTGTTTTTAATTTTGCAAGACTTGAAACGGGTAGTTTAATTTTTCCTTTTGCTAAAAACTCTCTTAAACCAGATATCAAAATTTCACGTGTTAAAATTATTATTGCTGCTATGACTTCATAATGACGTATAGTTCCATCCATTACTAAAAGAATTAAAGCAGTCGCTACAATAATTTTATCTGCAATTGGATCTAACAATTCACCTAGCTTTGACTCTTGTCCAAGTAATCTTGCTAACATTCCATCTAGAAAATCAGTAAATGAGGCAACAATAAATAGAATTAAAGCAGTTAAATCTCCATAAAAACCTGGTAAATAAAATGCTAATACAAAAAACGGGACTATTAATATCCGACCAATAGTTAATATATTTGGTATTTTTCTAAGCATAAAAATTTTTATTCATGAAAAAAGTTATATATCTTTTTTGCAACTTTTACCTCAACACCTTCAACCGATTTTATTTCATCAAGACTTGCAGATTCTACTGCCCTAGCAGAGCCAAAATGGTTCAATAGAGCTCTTTTTCTAATAGAGCCAATACCTTCTATTTGATCAAGTAAAGATTTACTAATTCCTTTTTTTCTTTTAGCTCTATGAGCGCTTATTGCAAAACGATGTGACTCATCTCGAATTCGCTGAAGAAAGAAAAGGGTAGGATCATTTTTGGTAAATTTAAATTCTTTTCCATTGTAAAAAAAGGTTTCATTACCACTATTCCTAAATTTACCCTTTGCTATCGCAATGATTGGTATATCATGTAGTCCTAATTCATTTAAAGTCTCTCTTGCTACAGAATACTGTCCTTTTCCACCATCTACAATAACCAAATCTGGAAAAGATAAGTAGTTATCTTTTTCTTGGACAGCTCTTTTAAATCTTCTATTCAATACCTCTCGCATCATTCCATAATCATCTTGTTCATTTTTTTTATTTTTAATATTAAATTTTCTGTATCTTTTTTTTATAAATCCCTCATCTCCGTAAGCAATTAAAGCACCAACACTATTGGTTCCTTGAATATGACTGTTATCATAAACCTCAATTAGGTTAATATTTGTTTCTAAATTAAACTTACCTACAACAGCATCAAATAATTCTCGATTATTCTGACTTTCATAAAGTTTTCGATTTAAACTATCTTTAGCGTTTTTTATTGCTTGATTAATTACTTTTAATTTTGATCCTTTTTTTGCAACCGAGATATTAATTTGTTTACTTTCTTTTTGAGAAAGAGTTTTTTCTATTAAAATTTTTTCTTTAATATCCTCAGATAAAATTATTGATGATGGTACACTCTTATTTTCATAAAATTGAGAGACAAATGAATTTAATATATTACATAATTTTTCATCTGGATCATGTTTAGGAAAAAAAGCTTGATTGCCCCAATTCTGTTTTGATCTGTAAAAAAAAACTTGAATACAAGTTTTGCCAGACTCTTTATATCCTGCGATTACATCAGCTTCGATTAAATTAGCTTCATTAATTCTTTGTGAAGATTGAATAATATTTAAAGATTTTATCCTATCTCTTAAAATTGTTGCTTTTTCAAAATCTAAATCCTCACTAGCTTTTTCCATCTGGTCAGAAAGACTTTTTTGTATCTTCCTTGATTTCCCAGATACAAATTCTATTGCATCATCTACTGTTTTTTTATACTCCTCTTTCTCTATATATCCAACACAAGGTCCAGAGCATCTTTTAATTTGATATAAAATACAAGGACGTTCTCTATTTTTGAAAACTGTATCATCACAAACTCTTAAGTGAAAAATCTTCTGTATCATTTTAATTGTCCAATTGGCTGATCCTGCTGATGCAAAAGGACCAAAATAAAAACCTTCACCTGTTTTCTTTCCACGGTGTCTTTTAATTTGTGGCCATTTGTCTTTATTACTAATAAAGATAAACGGAAAAGATTTGTCATCTCTTAATAGAATGTTAAACTTAGGTTTATGTTTTTTAATTAAGTTTGCTTCAAGAAGTAATGCCTCACTTTCATTTGAAGTAGTTGTTATCTCGAGTTTCCTGGTTTGAGATAACATTCTCTCTGTTCTAATAATATGATTCTTTTCAGCTATATAACTTTTTAGTCTATTTGGTAAATTTTTTGCTTTGCCGACGTATAGAATATCTCCTTTTTCATTAAGCATCCTGTATACCCCAGGGAGTTTAGGAATAAGTGTGAGCTCTTTTTTAATTACTTCTTTTCCGATATCAGAACTTATCATGACTTCTTTTTTTGGTAATTTGAATACCAACTGATGAACAGTCTTTTAAAATTTCTAATTTCTCAATTTTTAACAATATTTTACCAATTCTTTTGTCTTTAAATAATTCATCAAAAACTGCCTCTGCAAGGGACTCTAAAAAATTATAATGTTTCTTTTTAACTAGTTTTGTTATTAATTTAACGATTGTTCCATAGTTTACTATAGACTTAATATCTTTATCATTTGTTGGTTTTTTATCCTCATAATCAATTTCAAGACTAAATTTAATTTTTTGTGATTTTTCCTTTTCGAAGTCATAATAGCCAAGTTTAAGATTTAAAATAAGCTCATTAATTAAAATTTTTTTTTCGTAATTAAATAAATTTTTTGATTTGTCTATTTTTACTATTTTAAGATTATTTTTTTTCATTCTTTATTTCCCATAATGTCTGGTGTTTGCCAGTTTAAACTTTGACCACTATCAATGGCTAAAACTTGACCTGTAATAGAGCTGTTTTTAATAAAAAAGTCAACAGCACTACAGATCTCGTTAACATCAACTTGCTGTTTTAATGGTGTAGCAAAATACTGGTTTTTGAAGTGTTTTTGAGTTTGTCTTTTGTTTTTAATTGTTGGACCTGGAGCTATGCCGTTGACACGTATCTTTGGAGCTAAGCTCATTGCACTAGTTTTAGTGAGAGTATAAAGACCTGTTTTACTTAATGTATATGAAAAAAAGTAAGGTGTTAATTTGAAGACTCTTTGATCAATAATGTTAATTATATTATTATTTTTTCCTCTGGTATTTTTTGCAAAACCCTTAGATAGCAACGCAGGTGCTTTAAGATTTGCATTTAAATGAAGATCCCAACCTTTAACTGAAAAATTTTCCAATTTATCGTTTTCAAATAGGGAGGCATTATTAATTAAACAGTCAAAATATTTTAATTTGAATTTTGAAAATTTGATAATTTTATCTACATCATTTTTGCTACCTAGATCTGCTTTTACTAAATAAACAATAGTACCAATCTTTTTTAACTCTTCTTTAAGCCTTTCTGCCTTTGATTTTGATTTGTTATAGTGAATTACAATTTCAATCTTTGGTCCTGATAATTTTTTTGCTATTGCAGCACCTATTCTGGTTGCTCCTCCAGTAATAATTATTTTCCGTGCTTCCATTTTTTATCTCTTTTTTTTGTTACTTTAGTCCCTGGCATACCCATAGTTGATCTACCTTTTGGGTAAAGTTTATTTTTTACATCATACTGTCTTATTTTAGGGTTTAATGTAATTTCTAATTCTGTGCTTTCTAATTTTCTAATTTCATCTCTAATTTTTGCAGCTTCTTCAAACTCAAGATTAGAGGCGGCTTCCTTCATCTTTTTATCTAGAGCTTTAAGATGCTTTTTTAAATTTCCACCAACATTTGAACCTTCGCTAATTTTAACATAATCTTTTTCATAAACACTCTCTAAAATATCACTGATTTCCTTTTTGACTGATTTAGCATCTATTTTATATTTTTTGTTGTAATCTAATTGAATTTTTCTTCTTCTATCTGTTTCTTGAATTGCTTTTTTAATACTTTTAGTTTCTTTATCAGCATACAAAATTACTTTACCATCAACATTTCTTGCTGCTCTCCCGATTGTTTGAATTAGAGAGGTTTCTGATCTCAAAAAACCCTCTTTATCTGCATCTAAAATTCCCACTAAAGCACATTCAGGTATATCTAAACCCTCTCTTAATAAATTTATTCCAACAAGCACATCAAAAACGCCCATACGTAAATCTCTCATGATTTCTATTCTTTCTAACGTATCGATATCTGAGTGCAGATATCTAACCTTAACTCCATTCTCATGAAGGTATTCAGTTAAATCCTCAGCCATTTTTTTTGTTAGTGTTGTTACTAAAACTCTATGATTATTTTCAATTACTTTTTTACATTCATGCATTAAATCATCCACTTGGTTTTTTGCTGGTCTTATTTCAACTGGTGGATCAATTAATCCAGTAGGTCTAATTACTTGATCAATAAATTTACCTTTTGTTTGCTCTAATTCCCATGGTCCGGGTGTCGCTGACACGAATACAGTTTGAGTTCTCATTAAATCCCATTCTTCAAATTTTAATGGTCTGTTATCCATACAAGATGGAAGTCTAAATCCATATTCAGCTAAAGTACTTTTTCTTGATCTGTCACCTTTATACATTCCGTTTAGCTGTGGGACTGTGACATGGCATTCGTCAACAAAAATTAAAGTATTATCTGGAAAATACTCGAAAAGAGTAGGAGGTGGTTCACCTGGTTTTCTTCCTGATAAAAATCTGGAATAATTTTCAATTCCAGCACAAGATCCAGTTGCCTCTATCATTTCAAGATCAAATTTGGTTCTCTCTTCTAATCTTTGTGCTTCAAGTAATTTATTTTCAGCCTTATGTTTTTTTAAAGTAATTTCTAACTCCTTTTTGATATTGATGATCGCTTGTTCAATAGTTGGTTTAGGGGTAATGTAATGGCTATTGGCATAAACTTTAACCAAACTAAGCTCTCTAACCTGATCACCAGTTAAAGGATCAAATTCCTCTATTTTTTCAAGTTTGTCTCCAAATAAACTTAATCTCCAGGCTCTATCCTCTAAATGAGATGGAAAAATTTCTAAGTATTCACCTCGAGCTCTAAATGTGCCTCTATAAAAATTTTGATCATTACGCTTATATTGAAGTGCTACTAAAGATTTAATTATTTGCTCTCTATTATATTCATAATTTTTTTGAAGGGTTAATGTCATTTTACTATATGCTTCAACTGAGCCTAAACCATATATACATGATACACTTGCAACTATTAAAACATCATCTCTTTCAAGGAGAGATCTTGTTGCTGAATGTCTCATTCGATCTATTTGTTCATTGATAGACGCCTCTTTTTCGATGTAGGTATCTGATCTAGGTACGTAAGCCTCTGGAGTGTAATAGTCATAATAAGACACAAAATACTCAACTGCATTATCTGGGAAAAAATTTTTCATCTCACCATAAAGTTGAGCAGCCAGGGTTTTATTAGGGGCCAAAATTAAAGCTGGTCTATTTGTAGCTTCAATAACCTTTGCCATTGTAAATGTTTTTCCAGAACCAGTAACTCCAAGCAGAACTTGATTAAATGCCTCTTTATTAGCTCCATTTACTAATTTTTTAATAGCTTCTGGCTGATCGCCTGCGGGTTTAAAATCTGATTTAATTTTAAATTTTTTTCCACCTTCAAGTTTTCCACTGATTTTTGGATTTTTACTCTGAATATCTGTAATTAAATCTTGATAAGTATTTTCCATATATTAAGAAAGTAGTAGAATTAAATTATATTTCAATGAGCATAATATCAGACAGTTTAAAGAGAATTAAACCATCACCCACAATAGCTGTAACTCAAAAGGCAAGAGAATTAAGAGCAGCAGGAAAAGACGTAATTGGACTTGGTGCTGGAGAGCCAGATTTTGATACTCCAGATAATATTAAAAATGCAGCGATTAAAGCTATTAAAAAAGGAGACACTAAATATACTGCTGTAGATGGCACCCCAGCATTAAAAAAAGCTGTTATTAGAAAATTCAAAAGAGAAAATAAACTGAATTTTTCAACTGATCAAATAACAGTAGGTACTGGGGGCAAGCAAGTTCTTTATAATGCTTTTATGGCAACTTTAAATAAAGGTGATGAAGTTATCATTCCAGCACCTTTTTGGGTTTCTTATCCAGATATGGTTTTGTTAGCTGGAGGAAAACCAAAAATAATTAAGTGCACAGAGCAAGAGGGTTTTAAACTTACAGCAAAAAAACTTAAAAAAGCAATTTCAAAAAAAACAAAATGGGTAATCCTCAATTCACCATCCAATCCGACTGGAGCAGGATATACTAAAAAAGAAATTCAAGATTTAGCAAAGGTTCTAATTAGAAATAAAAAAGTATATATCTTAAGTGATGATATTTATGAACATGTTAGATATGATAATTTTAATTTTTTCACAATAGCTCAACTTTCTAAACTTAAAGATAGAACACTAACAATGAATGGTGTTAGTAAATCTTACGCAATGACAGGGTGGAGAATAGGGTATGCAGCAGGTCCAAAAGATATAATTAAAGCCATTGGTAAAATTCAATCACAATCTACCTCAAACCCCTCTTCTATAAGTCAAGCAGCTGCTGTTGAAGCATTGAATGGAAAACAGGATTTTATAAAAAAAAGGTCTAATGCATTTAAACAAAGAAGAGATTTTGTAGTTAAAAGTTTAAATAATATCAAGGGAATTAGTTGCCTAAAACCAAATGGAGCATTTTATGTTTTTCCAAGCTGTAAAGATCTATTAAATAAAAAAACAAAATTAAAAACGGATACTGATTTTGTTCAAAAGTTGCTTGAAAAATCTAATGTTGCAGTTGTTCAGGGATCAGCATTTGGCTTAGATGGATATTTTAGAATTTCTTATGCAACTTCAATGAAGAATTTAAAAAAAGCTATGGTTAGAATTAAATCTTTTTGTGAAAGTTTAGAATAAACAATTCTATTTTTGCTCTAATATTTTTTTAGCTAAATCAGTTTTTTTTATCCAAGATTTTGGGATAGTATCTAATCCTTTTAAAGCAGCAAAATAAGCTCCAATAAAATTAACTCTAGAACAGTTACAGCCACCAGCTTTAATAGTTTTTAAAATAGCCCCTTTATAATTTGTGGAATTAATAATTGAATGAATTGAGCTATTAAATGTTCCTGGATAACTACAAGCCATGCCCAATTTTTTAACTACAATAGGGTGGGGTTTTGATTTTAATCTTTTAACTTTTTTAATATCTTCAACAACACTTTTAAAATATGAATTTTTTTTAAATATCTTTATGAATTCGTTTATAGGATCTTTGCAACCTTTTAGTGCTAAATCTATTAGATAAAATTTTGCTAAAGCGTATTTGAGACTTATTTTTGAAACAGTTACTGTAGAGATAATCTTTTTTACATCTTTAAGATTAAAGCCATACAAAAAATATGGAAGAGCAGCACAATAACCATCAGACTCGTTTACCTTTTTACCTCCAGTTAATTTTTTTTTAGACTTAATATTTCTTACAGTTTCAATGATATTCTGATGGATCCAAGGTCCTTTTATTATTCCTCGCCAGTCTTTAACTTTTTTGTATTTTGCTCTTAGATTTAAATTTTTCCAGTAAATACTTCCTGGACCAAAATTTTTTGTAATATTTTTTTTAAATCTTTCTTCTATATCTTGATGACCTTCAACTAAAGTTTTGAACATCACTTGACCAATTTCATTATAACCAGAAACTTTGCCAGTTTTAATGTTGTAAAAAGGACTTTTATTTTTTTTTAAGAAGGTAAAGTCTTGTTTTCCCTTAATATAAGTTAGCAGTTTTTTCTGATTATAAACCCAATGTAATGGTCTAGCTGCAGCATCAGCTACAGTTGCTCCTAAAAAAACATGTAAATTATTTTTCACTTTACTTATGCGAAAGATGCTTTTCAGCCTCAAGTGCAGCCATACAACCCATACCTGCAGCAGTTACAGCTTGTCTAAATGTTTTGTCCTTCACATCTCCTGCAGCATAAACTCCAGGAATATTAGTTTCAGTAGAATCTGGTTTGGTAATCAAATATCCTTCATTATCCATTTTCAATTGATCTTTAAATAATGAAGTTGCTGGATCATGACCAATTGCTACAAATAAACCATCAACTTTGATCTCTTCAATTTTATTTGTTTTTACATTTTTTACTTTAATACCTTTTACATTTTTAGGCTCTTTATCACCTATCACATCTTCAATTACAGTATCCCAAATAATTTCAATTTTTTTGTTTTCCATTAATTTTTTTTGAAGCATTTTTTCTGCTCTCAGACTATCACGTCTGTGAATTAATTTGACCTTTGAAGCAAACTTTGTAAGAAACATTGCTTCTTCTACAGCAGCATTACCACCACCAACAACTGCAACTTCTTTCTCTTTGAAGAAAAATCCATCACATGTAGCACATGCGGACACTCCAAAACCTCTAAATTCTTGCTCTGATCTTATGTTTAACCATCTTGCTTGAGCACCAGTTGAAATAATAATACTATCTGCAGTAAATTTTTGTCCACTATCACCAACTGCCTCAAATGGTGTCGATTTTAAATTTACTGATCCAATATGATCTTCTATCATCTCAGTGCCAACTGCTTTCGCTTGCTCTTTCATTTGATCCATTAACCAAGGTCCCTGAATAACATCAGCAAAACCAGGATAATTTTCAACATCAGTAGTTGTCGTTAATTGACCTCCAGGTTCAGATCCATAAACCAAAATAGGGTTTAACATTGCACGAGCTGCATAAACTGCAGCTGTGTAACCAGCTGGACCGGATCCAATTATTAACACTTTTGTGTGTTTAGTTGGATTTTGACTCATATGAAAGCTATATAGTAATTAATGAACAAATTAAAAGGTATATTATTAACTCAAGGCATGCACGGCATGATCAGCCAAGTAGAGGGTTTAGCAAAAGCTTTAGACATAGATTTTACACACCACACAGTTGAACTAAATAATTTTTGGAAAATGATTCCTCCAAAATTCACTCCGATTTCACAAATAGTTTACAAAAAAGTTAATCAATCTGATTTTGATATGATTATTTCTTGTGGACGCAAAAGTGTAATTCCCTCCATTCATCTTAAAAATAGCTTAAAAAAAAAAGTAATTAGTATTCACATTCAAGATCCAAAAGTAAATTTCAATAATTTTGATTTTATAGTTGCTCCTGAACATGACTCCATAAAAGGTCTAAATGTAATTAATACGAAAGGTGCAATTCACTATCTTACAAATGATGAAATAATTAAGAATAAAGATTATTTAAATTTATTTATTAAAAAAGATCAAAGAAAAATTTGCACTTTAATTTTGGGAGGTCCAACTAAGTACTATGACTATTCTTTAAAAAATATTAAAAATATTTTCTTTCTTTTAAATAATTTCTTAAAAAAAAATGATTTTCAGCTTGTTGTCATTCCATCTTTCAGAACACCAAAAAATTCAATCATTTATGCTAAAGAATATTTTGGGGAAAATCATACAATTATTAATAATATTGATAAAAAAGCTTATTTATCTGCTTTATCAATATCTCAAACTATAGTGGTAACTTGTGACTCAAGTTCAATGATTTCAGAGGCAGCTTTAACTGGAAAACCTATTTATGTCGCAAATATTTTACCTAGAAAAAATGATAAAAGATTTCAAAAATTTAGAAGATTATTTAGAGAATTAAATATAATTAGAAATTTAGGTGACGAAGAGGAAAATTGGAACTATCAAAAACTAGATGAAACTAATAGAGTAGCAAAAATAATTAAACAAAAAATTAACTCTTAATGTCTTTTATCAATTCAATTCAAAAGCAATCCAAAAAACATGAGTTTCCATTTGAACATTATGAATATTACGATGCACTTACTGATGCTGCAATAGAAGAAATTGTCAAAGCTGATATTCCAGATGTAAGTAAACATAATCTAAATTATGATGGAACAAGAGCGATTGATGGAGGTGCTGCAGAATTCAGAGAAGGAGATTCTTCTGGAGGTAAGGCAATTAAATTTAGATGTTTTATAACAAAAGATAATGCTTCACAATTTCCTCATTTAGTAAAATTTATTAATGAACTACAATCAAAAGAGGTTTATGAAAATATTTCAAAAATGATAAATAAAGATTTATCAAATTCATATGTTCGGTTGGAAGTTATCTGTGATCGAGAAGGTTTTTGGTTGAAGCCTCATTGTGACATTAAAGAAAAACTAATGTCTGGTTTAATTTTTGTAAATAATGCAAATGAATCTGAAGACTTAGGTACAGATTTTTATAACGAGAAATTAGAAAAAGTTAAAACAGTTCCTTATAAGCATAATTATGGATATTTGTTTACTAGTGGACCAAATACTTGGCATGGGATGGAAAAGAAGAAAATAGTTAAAGAAAGAAGATGTATTCAAGTAAACTATGTGACTTTCGAAACTGATTGGAAAGTAAATACTTAAATATCCTGCAGAGAATTAACTTCTAATTTTTTAGTTTTAAGAGATTTAATAGCCTCTAAACATGCAAGTGCAGTTGACATATTAGTACAATATGGAACTTTGTTTTTAAGCGTTCCTCTTCTAAGAGCTATTGCATCATTTAATCTGTGTTCACTATTTCCACCTCCAGTGTTTATTACCAATGCAATTTTCTTAGAGTCTAAAACATCAACTATGTGAGGTGAGCCACTACTGACCTTGTTAATAATTTTACATCTCATACCATGTTTTCTGATATACTCTGCAGTTCCCTTTGTAGCACACAGAGAAAATTTAAGTTTTATTAATTCTTTTGCCAAATCAATTCCCTCGTCTTTATGAGAATTTTTTAAAGAAATAAAAGCAAGACCTTGCTTAGGTAAAGAGTTAGCTGAAGCTATTTGACTTTTAGCAAACGCCATTCCAAAGTTTTTATCAAATCCCATAACTTCCCCAGTTGATTTCATTTCAGGACCTAAAAGTAAATCACTATTAGGAAATTTATTAAATGGAAACACTGCCTCTTTAACAGCAAACATACCATTAGATTTATCTTTTAAATTAAACTTAGATAATTTTTCTCCAGCCATTACTCTTGAAGCAATTTTTGCAAAAGGTAGACCTTTTGCTTTTGAAACAAATGGTACCGTTCTACTTGCCCTCGGGTTTACTTCGATAACATAAATTTCATCTTTTTTGATAGCAAACTGAATATTCATGAAACCTTTAACCTTTAATGCTAAAGCTAATTTTTTAGTTTGATTTTCAATTTCTTTAATCAAGAAAGGCTTAATTGATACAGGAGGTAAGCTACAAGCCGAGTCTCCCGAATGAATTCCAGCTTCCTCTATATGCTGCATAATACCAGCAACATGTACTTGTGTCCCGTCAGATATTGCATCAACATCTACCTCCATTGCATGATTAATAAATTTGTCTATTAAAATTGGGTTATCTTCTGCAGCTTTAAATGCTTCTTGAACAAAGTTTTTAAGTTGACTTTTTTCATGAACAATTTCCATAGCTCTTCCACCTAACACATATGAAGGTCTTACCATCAACGGCAAACCAATCTTTTCTGCTATTTGGATTGCTTGATTATAAGTTTTTGCAATTCCACTTTCTGCTTGTTTTAATTTTAATTTGTTAAGAAGATTTCTAAATCTATCTCTATCCTCAGCTAAGTCTATTGAAGTATATTGTGTTCCTAAAATTGGAAGTTTATTCTCATACAAAAATTTTGCTAGTTTAATTGGAGTTTGACCACCAAATTGTGCAATAATACCAATTAAATTACCTTTCTCCCTTTCTCTTTTAATTATGTTAAAAACGTACTCTTCTTTTAAGGGCTCAAAATATAATCTGTCACTGGTATCATAATCAGTCGAAACTGTTTCTGGATTACAATTAATCATTATAGTTTCAAAACCAGCATCTTTAAGAGAAAAACTTGCCTGACAACAGCAATAATCAAATTCAATTCCTTGTCCAATTCTATTTGGACCTCCTCCCAATATTATAATTTTCTTCTTAGCTGATGGATGAGCTTCACACTCAGACTTTATTGAAAAATTTCTTTGATAAGTTGAGTACATATAGGGTGTAAAGGATTTAAATTCAGCCGCACAAGTATCAACTTTCTTGAATACAGGTAAAATTTTAAGAGCAGTTCTTTTTTGCCTTATTATATCTTCGGAAGTATTTGTTAATTCTGCTAATTTTTTATCAGAAAAACCAATGGATTTTATTCTATTTAATTCATTAAAATTTTTTGGTAATCCTTTGCTTTTGATTTTAAATTCACTATCTATTATTTCTTTTATTTGTTCTAAAAACCAAGGATCAATTTTAGATAATGCAAATATTCTTTTTAAATTAATTTTCTTTCTAATCGCTTCAGCAACTAATAGTAATTTATTAGGAATATTTTCTTTAAGTTTTTTTTCAATTTGTTTTTTATTTAAATCGAAAATTCTATCTAATCCTGAAAAGCCGGTTTCGAGAGAGACCAAAGCTTTCTGAAGCGACTCTTTGAAATTTCGACCTATTGCCATTGCTTCTCCAACAGACTTCATTGATGTACCTAAAGTTGCTGGGGAAGTCGAAAATTTTTCAAAAGTAAATCTTGGAATTTTAGTTACCACATAGTCTATACTTGGCTCGAATGATGCTGGAGTTACTTTAGTAATTTCATTTTTTAATTCATCCAAAGTATAACCAACAGCAAGTTTAGCTGCAACTTTTGCAATTGGAAATCCAGTTGCTTTTGATGCAAGAGCCGATGATCTAGATACTCTTGGGTTCATTTCAATCACCACCATACGACCATTTTTAGGATTTATAGCAAATTGAACATTTGAACCACCTGTTTCAACTCCAATTTTTCTTAAACAAGCAATAGAAGCATTTCTCATTACCTGGTATTCTTTATCGGTTAAAGTGAGTGCTGGGGCAACAGTCACAGAGTCTCCGGTATGTATTCCCATTGGATCAACATTTTCAATTGAGCAGATGATTATACAGTTATCTTTTTTATCTCTTACAACTTCCATTTCGAATTCTTTCCACCCCTCTAAACATTCCTCTACTAGAACTTGGCTAACAGGGGATTCGTGCAAACCAGTTTTGATAATTTTTAAGTAGTCCTTTTTATTCTTGGCTATTCCTCCACCTAAACCTCCTAGTGTAAATGCAGGTCTAATAATTGCAGGTAACCCAATTTTTTTTAAAACTTTAGAAGATTGGTTTATATTATTAATGATTTCAGATTTAGGTAAATCTAAACCAATATCAATCATATTTTTTCTGAACTTCTTTCTATCTTCTGCATTAGCAATAGCTTTAGAATTTGCTCCAATTAGTTCTATTTTGTATCTTTTTAAAATTCCTTTTTTTTTCTGCTTCCATTGCTAGATTAAGAGCAGTTTGACCTCCCATGGTGGGTAAGATTGCATCTGGTTTTTCTTTTTTGAGAATTTTTTCTAAAACCTCTAAAGTAATAGGCTCAATATAAGTTTTATCAGCAACATCTGGATCAGTCATAATTGTTGCTGGATTTGAATTAATTAACACAACCTTGTATCCCTCATCTCTTAACGCTTTACATGCTTGGGTTCCTGAATAATCAAATTCACATGCTTGACCAATAATAATAGGCCCCGCACCAACAACTAATATTTTTTTAAGATCTTTTCTTTTTGGCATTTTTTTTCATGTTGTTAATAAATTCTTGAAATAAATACACGCTGTCTTGTGGTCCAGGATTTGACTCTGGATGGTACTGAACAGAAAACACTGGTTTATTTTTTAATTTAATACCCTCAATACTGTTATCAAATAAAGATTTATGAGTGACCTCAATATTTTTTGGTAAATTTTCTTTGACTACTTCAAAGCCATGATTTTGACTAGTAATTTCTACATTGTCATTGATTAAATTTTTAACAGGATGGTTTGCACCCCTATGTCCCAATTTCATTTTCTTTGTTTTGCCACCTAATGCTAGTGCAAGTATTTGATGACCAAGACAAATACCAAATAAAGGTAATTTTTTTTCAATTAGACTTTTAATTATTCTAATTGCATACTTTCCAGTTGCAGCTGGATCTCCAGGACCATTTGATAAAAAAATACCATTCGGTTTAAGAGACAAAATATTTTCAGCAGAGGTCTTACATGAAACTACAGTGACTTTGCATTTAAAGTCAGAAAAATATCTCAAAATATTTTTTTTGATTCCATAATCTATAGCCACTACGTGAAAAGAATTTTTAGTATTTTTTTTATAACCTATTTCTTTTTTCCACGTTTTAAGTCCTTTCCAAATATAATTTTTTGGTGTAGATACTGTTTCTGCAAGATCTAAATTTTTTAATCCACTCCATTTTATCGTCAAGTTTGTAAGCTTACTAATATTAAACTTTCCTTTTTTGGAGTAAGCAATAGTCCCCTTTGGAGCACCTTTGTCTCTGATAAAATTAGTTAAGCTTCTAGTATCCAGTCCTGTAATCCCAACTATTTTATTTTTTTTAAGCCAAGCATTTAAATTTTGAAAAGACCTATAATTTGATGGTGAAGTTATTTCTGAATTAAAAATTACCCCTTTAGTCCAAATTTTATCAGACTCAAAATCTTCTTTGTTAGTTCCAACATTGCCAATATGTGGAAATGTAAAGTTTATAATTTGCCCCGCGTAGGATGGGTCTGATATTATTTCTTGGTATCCCGTTAATGAGGTATTAAAACAAACCTCTCCAGTTGCTTCTCCTTGGTAACCTATCCCAATACCCTTAAAAACTTTCTTATTTTCAAGAACTAAAATACCTGTATTAATTTGTGAATTTTTTGAGTGAGTTTTTTTTACTTTTTTGATCAATTACAACTCATAAGTTAAAGGTTAATACAATAATTGATTTATTATCGCAACAGAGATGTATTATAAAACTGTAAAAAAACAATTTTTCTTTTGAAGATTTTTTTCTTTGCAGTAAATTAAAAATATGCCTTTGAAAGAAACAATTGAAACTGAATACAAAAATGCCTTGAAAGCCAAAGATAAAACTAAAATATCAACTTATAGGTTAATTTTGTCCTCTATAAAGGATCTAGACATAACAAACAGATCTGGCCCTAATAAAAAAGAAACAGATGATGAGGACATTAAAAAGCTTCTAAAAAAAATGGTTAAACAAAGAGCCGAATCAATTGATATTTACAAAAAAAATAACAGAAAAGATCTTTTAGAGGTTGAGCAAAGTGAGTATGATATTTTAACAGGATTTTTACCCAAACAATTAAGTGAGGAAGAAACCAAAAAAATATGCACTGATACAATTTCTAAGCTTGGGGCAAGTTCTGTAAAAGATATGGGTAAAGTAATGAGTGAACTAAAAAAATCATACTCTGATGAAATTGATTTTTCTAAAGCTGGTGCTCTTATTAAAGAATTATTAAATAATTAATGAAATATCCTAAAGAATATCTTGATGAAATTAAAACAAGATTAAAAGTTTCTACAGTCATCTCAAAATCGGTTGTTTTAAAAAAAAGAGGCAAAGAGTATGTAGGCTTATCTCCATTTAAAAATGAAAAAACGCCCTCATTTACTGTTAATGATGAAAAAGAGTTTTACCATTGTTTTGCAACATCTGAACATGGAAATATTTTTGATTTTGTAATGAAAACTCAAAACCTTAAATTTGGTGAAGCAGTAAAACATTTAGCTCAATTAGCAGGTATGCAGCCCTACATGTTTTCCAAACAAGACGAGGAAAGAGAAAAAAAGTGGAAGGAATACTTATCTATATATAGCCAGTATGTTGATTATTATCATAATGAGTTATTAAAAAACGATGCTTTTTTTAATGCAAGAGATTATTTAAAAAATAGATCTTTAGGTAAAGAAGAAGTTAAGAAATTTAAAATTGGCTATATAGAAAAAAATCCAAATTTTTTTGATAAATTAAAAGATCAATTCAGTGAACAAACACTAGTTGATAGTGGTTTGTTTTACCTAGATGAAAAAAAGAAAGTATATATTGAAAGATTTAAGGGAAGATTAATTTTTCCAATTAATAATATTTCAGGTCAACCCATCGCGTTAGGTGGAAGAATTATTGAGCAATTAGATTATTTAGCAAAATATATTAATTCTCCTGAAACTATGTTTTTTAAGAAAGGTTCAAATTTATATAATTTAGATTCAGCAAGAAAGTTATCTAATAAATTAAGTAACATTTATTTAGTTGAGGGTTATATGGATGTTATAGGCTTGAGCAAAAATGGTATTGAAAATGCTGTAGCTAATCTTGGTACTTCTTTAACAGACAAACAGATCTTAACTTTAAATCAGTTTTTTGATGATATAATTATTTGTTTCGATGGTGATGAGAGTGGCTATAAAGCAGCTTTAAGAGCAGCAGAAAATTCTATAAAAGATTTAAAACCTGAAAAACAAATTTCATTTTTATTTTTACCAGACAAAGAAGATCCTGATAGTTTTGTAAATAAAAATGGTAAAAATTATTTTATTGATTTTACTAAACAGAGTAAAATCTCAGTACATCAATTCATATTTAGTCATTATAAAAAGCAAACTGAAAATAACCCATCTTCTTTGGCAATTTTTGACAAGAAATTAAGAGCTATAGCAAATACCATAAAAGACGATTACATTAAAAAATATGTTTTAGAGTATTTTTTAGACAAAATTTCTGAGCTAACTCCACACACTAGTCAAAATAGAAAAAACTTTTATGTTAAAAAAACCAGATCTTTAGAGTCTACAAAAAGATATTTTACTGAAAGTCAATCTTTGACTGGGGTTGAGTTAAAAGAATTTTCATTAATTTATCTTGTTATGACAAATCTAAAATTGATGCAGGAAAACATTCATTTGATTGAAAATGTTAAGTTATTCACTGAAGTAAACAAGCAAATTTTCGAAAAGATTATGTTGAAGCTAAGATCTGAACAAAAAATTTCAATAAGTGATCTAGATATTGACTCACAATTGATTGATAAAATAAATAAATTTGCTCCAATAAAACATATTTTAAAAAATAAACTAGAAAATGAAAATGCTGTTATTGAAATATTAGAGGATATTAATCGAGATTTAAATAATTATGATTTAGAATATAGAATTCAGGAATTAGAATCGAAGTTTTCTAAAGATTTGAGTGAAGCGACATTTAACGAGCTAAAAGAGTTAAAAAAAAAGCAAAATATCAACTAATCCTTACAAATAAAGAATGGATTTTTATAAATTTGACATTATATAAGACTCCTCAATTTAATTGTTGTGGAAAGAATAATTACTAAATCATTTGCTAGATTAATGGGTCGAGGAACTCACAGGGGTTTCATTACCTATGAAGAATTAAGTAAATCCTTAGGAAAAAGAAATCTTTCTGATGATAATTTAGCTCAAGCTTTTATTCATATCTTAGACGAGAAAATTTCTCTTGTAGAAAAAAAATCGGACTTCAAAGTTTTAAGAAAAAAAGAGGGCTCTTCTAAAGAAGAAGGCAAGACGATGGAGAAAAGTGACGATCCTATCAGAATGTATCTTAGAGAGATGGGTGGAGTTGAATTACTATCAAGAGAGGGTGAGATTGCTATAGCAAAAAGAATAGAAGCTGGAAAAGATGTAATGTTGATTGCACTTTCACAAAGTCCAATTACAGCACAACAATTTTCAGACTGGAATGAAAAATTACAAAAAGATGAAATTTTAGTTAGAGAGATTATTGATATTGACACTAATTATATGGAGGACGAGTCAACAGGTCCGAGTGCAAAACAAAAAAATGCTGGTGAAACTGATAGTGAAGATAGCTCAGGAGAAGAGAATGATGAAGAATTTAATCCTACGCTTGCTGCTATGGAAACAGAAATTAAACCCAAAGTTTTAAAAACGGTAAATCTATTAACAAAAGATTATAATAAACTTATTAAATATCAAAAAGAAAAACTAGACTGTATATTAACTTCAAAAAGTTTTTCGTCTGCTAAGGAAAAAAGTCACCAGAAAATTGTCCAAGAAATATTAGAAAATATTAAATCTCTTCAATTATCTCCATCTGTTTTGGAGGAATTAGTACAAAAGCATTACGTAGAAAATAAAAAGATTATTTCGCTAGAAGGAATTCTTTTAAGATTAGCTATAGATCACAAAATCCCTAGAAATGAATTTATAAAGTTTTATATCGGAAATGAAATTAATCCGAATTTAAAAAAATTTTTAGATACTAATGCTGTTTGGAAACAATTTTTTTCTAAAAATAAAGATCAATTTAAAGAAATAAGAGAGAGATTAATTGAATTTAGTCACAAAATAGGAATGTCAGTAACTGACTTTAAAAAGTTAGTCAGTAGAGTTCAAAAAGGAGAAAAAGAGTCCAGAATTGCTAAAAAGGAAATGGTCGAAGCAAATTTGAGATTGGTAATCTCTATCGCTAAAAAATATACGAATAGAGGTTTGCAGTTTTTAGATTTAATCCAAGAAGGTAATATTGGACTAATGAAAGCTGTTGATAAATTTGAGTATAGAAGAGGTTACAAATTCTCTACTTACGCAACTTGGTGGATACGACAAGCTATTACAAGATCAATTGCTGACCAAGCAAGAACAATTAGAATTCCAGTTCATATGATCGAAACAATTAATAAAATTGTTAGAACTCAAAGATTGATTTTAAGTGAGTTTGGTAGAGAAGCTACACCAGAGGAATTGGCTAAAAAACTCAGAATGCCGTTAGATAAAGTTAGAAAAGTATTAAAAATTTCTAAAGAGCCAGTTTCACTTGAAAAGCCAGTTGGTGATGAAGAAGATAGTAGCTTAGGAGATTTTATTGAAGATACAAAAGCACTTGCCCCATTAGAACAGGCAATAAAATCTAATTTAGGTGAAGCAACAACTAAAATTTTATCTACTTTAACTCCAAGAGAAGAAAGAGTTTTGAGAATGAGATTTGGTGTAGGAATGAATACAGACCACACTCTAGAGGAGGTTGGTTTGCAGTTTTCAGTCACAAGGGAAAGAATTCGACAAATAGAAGCCAAAGCTCTTAGAAAACTTAAGCATCCAAGCAGATCAAAACAATTAAAAAGTTTCTTAGAAAGTTAAAATTTATTAACTTTGGGCCGTTAGCTCAATAGTAGAGTACTGCATTGACATTGCAGGGGTAGTTGGAGCGTAACCAACACGGCCCACCATTTATAAAAAATTAATTAATATCTGGATTTTAATTTTAAAAGTTATAAAAGCTTTAAGATGTTTAAAAAAGGGCCTGTAGCTCAGTTGGTTAGAGCAGTACACTCATAATGTATTGGTCCCAGGTTCGAGTCCTGGCGGGCCCACCAAATATTTTATTTTAATTTTTAGAAAACTCTTCTAAAGTTTTAAAAAGAGCATTCATATCATTGTCATTTGAGTTTAATATTGAAGAAAACTCCTCTTTCTGAGTTCTTGCTAAACTCAGACCTTCAATAATTAAATCTCTAATTAAAGGATTTTCAGGTTTTTTTGTATAAATTCTCCAATCAATTTTTACCTCTGGTCTTTCTGGTGTCCCCTTTAAAAGACTATTAACAATCGTATAATTCTCACTCAATATTTCTTTGGATTGAACATCAATTTCAGGATTTGTATATTCTGCTAATCTACTTGAAAAACTCTTAAGAAAATATTCTTCAAATAAGATTGCATATCTTTTCTTTTGGTCGTCGTTGAGGGTCTTTCTTATTGAACCAAGAGTATAAAATCCTATACCTCTTATATCCACAGTCTCTTTAGCTATTAATCTTAATTCATCCATTTTTTTCTCTTTTGAAATGTTTTCAGATAATATTTTTGAGGCTCTATTTACCGTTGATTGCACAAATATCTCAGGCTCTATAGAATATGAATAATTATAACTAAAAAGATATAAAAAAACTACGAAAACAATTTTTTTTATTTTCATAGTTTATTTTAATTATTGGCTAATTTCTTCCCAATCACTGTCATCTTGAGTGTCAATAATTTTTTTTGTATTAAGGATTTTTTGCTGTCTATCTTGCAAATACAAACTTTTAACTGAAGCATAAAAATCTAAAGAATTTTTTTCTAAATTCTCAATGGAGTCAAAGTTTTTTGCTCTAAAATCAACTCCTGAAACTCCTTTTGAGTAATAGTAATTAGCCTCATTAAAATATTGGGTGTCATTTCTTACAGTCACGTTATACCAAGGATCACCACCAAAAAAGTTTAAAGTTGATCCCACAGTATCTCTTGCAGTACTAGGTCCTAAAATTGGAAGTACAATATAGCACCCAGGGCCAACACCTAAAGTAGCTAAAGATTGACCGTAGTCTTCTTTTTCAAAACCAGTTAAACCCATATGTTGAGCCACATCGAACAATCCTAAAACACCAACAGTTGTGTTTATTAAAAATCTTCCAGTATTAACTCCTGCTTGCTTGAAGTCTCCTTGAATAAGATTATTTGGGATAGTTAAAAGATGGGAAATATTCTCAAGTGAGTTACTCACTCCTGATTTTGCAGGTGAAGGTAGTTTTCTGTAAACTGAAGCTATAGGTTGAAAAATTACACCATCTAATGCTTGGTTAAATTTAAAAGTTGCTCTATTGAAATTTTCTGAACAATCTTCAATCTCTGCTGGATCATTTTTTTTTAATATCAATTCTCCATCATCGCTAGCAATAACATTTACTGTTAGCGCATAAGTTGTAAAAATAATTATCAGTATTTTTTTGATCATTGATGTCGTTATAATATATTAAATATTAATGTAAATTAACTATTTATCTAAAATGTATCGAAAAATAGGCCTAAAATTGACTACTAATTATTCATATAACTTTAGTATTCCAAAAAGATCAAAAAAAAGAATTAAGTTTATAATAATTCACTACACAGGGATGAAAGCAGAATCAACTGCAATCAAAAGATTGCAGGACCCCAAGTCAAAAGTAAGTTCACATTATTATGTCAAGAAAAATGGAAATTTACTTAATCTGGTTCCTGATTTATATGAGGCTTGGCATGCCGGCAAATCAAGGTGGAAAAATTTTAAATCATTGAATAAAAATTCTATTGGAATCGAGATCACGAATCCAGGTCATAAATATGGATATAAAAGTTTTTCTTCAAAACAAATCACTTCACTGAAAAAACTTTTAAAATATCTAATTAAAAAATATAGAATAAATCATAAGTATATTCTCGGTCATTCAGATATATCGCCAGATCGTAAAAAAGATCCAGGTGAAAAATTTCCCTGGCATGAATTAGCTCAAAATAGATTAGCCTGGTGGCATAATTTAGATTTAAAAAAAATAAAAAAATTTAGAAAAATCAGACTTTCCTCAAAGAAAGAAGAAAAAAGTTTTACTAAAAATCTTCATAAATTAGGGTATATGAAAATTAGTCAAAAAAGATCAAAAAAAGACCGGTTGATAATTAAGGCATTTCAAAGAAGATTTAGACAAGACTTAGTAAACGGACTAATTGATAAAGAATGCTATTTAATAAGTAAAAATTTAATACTTTCGTAAATTATTAAACTTGAATTTTTAAAATTTCATAATAAATTAATCCTGCCAGATAAATGACTTGTCGCTTTAAATTAGTTTAAAGAGGAAAGTCCGGGCTCTACAAGGACACAGTGCCAGGTAATACCTGGCAGGGGAAACCCTAGGGATAGTGCCACAGAAAATAAACCGCCATAACATGGCAAGGGTGAAAAGGTGTGGTAAGAGCACACCGGTTCTATTGGTAACAATGAACGCTGGAAAACCCCACTGGGAGCAAGACTAAGTAGAGATGACATTGTTGAAAAACTAAAAGCCGTCCTTGGCTAGTCATCAGGGTTAGTTGCTTGAGCTTAAGAGTGATCTTAAGCCTAGACAAATGATAAGTTTAAATGACAGAACCCGGCTTATAGTTTATCTGGCAAATCTTCTCTAAAAATTAAAACAAATGTTCACGTTTTGATTCACTTTTTTTGATCAATATTTCTATACAAAACCCTAAATTGTAAGTATTGACTCTACACTTAAAAACCCATAATATCCCATATATTCCCAAATAAAGGGTATATAGAAATTATGGTTTATGTTTTTAGCAAGCTACGAAAACAAATTAGACAAGAAAGGAAGGGTATCAGTGCCTGCAAGTTATAGGTCTTATTTATCCAACCTAGGGTATAATGGAGTAATTTGTTACCCTTCTTTTAATCACCAATCAATAGAAGCATGGCCACAAGATAGAATAGAAAAAATTTCAAATACAATTGACTCACTTAATCCTTTCGAGGAAAAAAGAGATTATTTTGCAACCTCAATATTATCTGAAAGTATTAATTTACAGTTTGATAGTGAGGGAAGAATTTCACTTACTACAAAATTGTTAAAACATGCAAAAATAAAAAATAGCATGTTGTTTGTTGGCCAAGGAAAAACCTTTCAAATTTGGGAACCAACAGCTTTTGAAAAATTTAAGGTTAACGCAAAGAAAAAAGCAAATTTAAATCGTGCTAGCCTTAAGTGGGAGCTTCAACTTAACAAATAACGGGGGATAATAAAATGACAATTAACTTAAAAGCACCAGAGATAAAAGAGTTGCAACCAAGACTTCTAGTAATGGGAATTGGAGGCGCAGGAGGAAACGCAATTAATGAGATGATTGATAACGGAATGCAGGGAGTTGAATTTATAGCTGTAAATACCGACGCTCAAGATTTAAAACATAGTAAAGCAAAATCAAAAATTCAAATTGGTTTAAATTTGACGAAAGGATTAGGTGCAGGTGCTAAGCTTGATATTGGACAAGCTGCAGCAGATGAATCTTTAAATGAAATTGTAAATATTTTGCAAGGCGCAAATATGGTTTTCATTGCTGCAGGAATGGGTGGGGGAACTGGAACTGGTGCAGCACATGTTATCGCTAGAGCAGCAAAAGAATTAAATATACTCACTGTAGGTGTAGTAACACTTCCTTTCTTATACGAAGGGCCTTCAAGAATGAGAAGAGCTCAAATTGGTCTTGAGGAATTAAGAAAACATGTAGATACAATAATTGTAATACCAAATCAAAATTTGTTTAAAATAGCAAATGAACAAACTACATTTGAGGAGTCATTTAATCTTTCAAATAATGTTTTGATGCATGGAGTACAAAGTGTAACTGACTTAATGGTTAGACCTGGAATAATTAATCTAGATTTTGCTGATGTTGAAACTGTTATGGCATCAATGGGTAAAGCTATGATGGGTACAGGTGAAGCAGAAGGCGAAGGTAGAGCTATGCAAGCTACAGAAATGGCAATCAGTAATCCTTTAATAGATGACTATACCCTTAAAGGAGCAAAAGGTTTATTAGTTAATATTACTGGCGGAAAAGATCTTAAACTTTTTGAAGTTGATGAAGTAGTCAATAAAATTAGATCAGAAGTAGAAGCTGATGCAGAAGTTATTATAGGTGCAATAACTGATGAAGCTCTTGCTGGCAAAATAAGAGTTTCAATAGTTGCTACATCATTAGACAATCAACAACCTGAGTCTAAGTCAGTTGTTAATATGGTGCATAGAATACAAAATCGTAATACTGGATATTCTGATTTTGGCTCAAATAATCACACAGCATCATTTTCTTTTTCTAATACGTCTTCAAATATAGCTACACATGGAGCTAATGCTTTGAAACTGGAAAATGAGGTTGTCACTGAAAATCAAAATGAAACTATAGATCAAGTTAACAATCAGTATCATGAAGAATTACTCAAAAATCAAGAGGTTGAAAGCATAGTTGAGGACACATCTGAGGAGAATGAAGTTTCTTTTTCAGAAGAAGCAATAAGATCATCAGACAAAGAAGAAGTTTCAGGAGATTTGAAAGAATTTGGTGTTGATATAGATGAGCCAGATTTATTTAATTCAGATATTGAGGCAAAAAATTCAGATGATTTATTGGGATCATCCCAAGAAGATCAAGAAGATGATGATCTTGAGATTCCAGCATTTTTAAGAAGACAAAAAAATTAATGGTCTTCAAAAAAATAAATGCAAGCCACCATGCAATCGGATGTTGTAAAACACTATCCGGTTTTGCTAAACGAATTAATTAGCATTATTACCCCTCAGTATGGTGGCACATTTATTGACTGCACCTTCGGTCAAGGTGGTTACACAAAAAAAATTTTAAGTTATCAAAATACTCAAGTAATCGCTCTAGATAGAGATCTAGAAAGTAAAAAAAAAGCAGATAAAATTTCAAAAGAGTTTCAAGATAGATTTATTTTTAAGAATAAGAAATTTAGTCAATTAGACGATTTGAAAATTAAAAATACCAATGTAAGAGGAATAATTTTTGATTTGGGTTACTCAACCACACAAATTAAAGATCCAAAAAAAGGCTTATCATTTAATTCTTTGGGAGATTTAAATATGCAAATGGGTTTAAATGATTTTTCAGCAAAAGAGGCAATAAATAAATTAAATGAAAAAGATCTTGAAAAAATATTTAAAGTTTTTGGGGAAGAAAAATATGCAAAAAAAATTGCCAGTAATATTGTTAAGCAAAGAAGTATAAATAAAATTGATACAAAAAGTTTAGTAGAGCTAATTGAAAAGAACAAAAAGAAAAAAAACTTTAAGATTCATAGTGCCACAAAAGTTTTTCAAGCATTGAGAATCTTTGTTAACAAAGAGATTACAGAGCTTATCTATGGATTAATAGCTGCAGCAAAAGTTTTAAAAAAAGATGGGATTTTAGCAGTTGTTACTTTTCATTCACTAGAGGATAAAATAGTTAAACATTTCTTTAAAAGTTTGTCAGAGAAAAAAAGTATATCAAGATATGTTCCTAAAATTGAGCAGGCAGACACGTTATTTCGAATGTTGGAAAAAAAACCTAGGACTCCCTCTAAAACAGAACTAAAAGAAAATTTGCCATCAAGATCAGCAAAACTTAGATATATTGTTAAAAAAGATGATTTTTATAATTTCAAAACAGATATTTTAAAGAAATTTGAGCATTTAATAGAGATAGAAAATTTTGGAAACAAGCTATGAAGAAATTTTCAGTCATTTTTTTAATAGTATTTTTAATCTTATCTACAGCACTTGTAAAAAACTCAACAAAAAGAACTGATGATAAGATTTTTACAATAAAGGAGAATATTAGGGCATTAAAAAAGGATTTTGAAAATATTAAGTTAGAATACGAATTTTTAAGTTCAACAGAAAAATTAATTGAATTTCAAAATTTATACTTTGATGATGAATTAGTTAAAAAAGACATAAATGAAATTAAGATAATAGACCAAAACAAAAAAAAGCTTCAAATAAAAAATCTTATATTAGGTAATGAATAATAAAAATTCCAAAATTATTTTAGAGGATCATCAAGATGATTTTTCGTATAAAAAAAGTAAGTCAAATTTAGATTTATCTTTTAATAGGGTATCATTTATTTTTTTTATTTTTTTTATTATTTTCTTTATTTATTCAATTCACTTAATTCATTTGGGATCCAGAAAATCAAAAAATGAAATAAATGAAAATATAAATAATCCGATTAATAATCTTTACAGGGCAGATATTCTTGATAGAAATGGAAAATTTTTAAGTAAGACTGTAAGTTCTGTTGATATAGGCATAAGCACACAAAAAGTTATTGATAAAAAAAAACTTATAATTAATTTAAAGTATATTTTTCCCAATAAAGATTATAAAAAAATTGAGTCTAATTTAATAAATAAAAAATTTTTCTATCTTGAAAAAATGATTTCTGATGAAAATTATGAAAAAATAATGAAATTAGGCGATAAGTCTATTCAGCCTGAAGAAAAGTTAATTAGAATATATCCTGAAAAAAATTTATTTAGTCATATTATTGGTCAAATTGATAATGATAACAACGGCATATCAGGTCTTGAAAAGTCGTTAGATAACGAACTA
Source organism: uncultured Pelagibacteraceae bacterium (assembly GCA_902558705.1). Classification (GTDB taxonomy): domain Bacteria; phylum Pseudomonadota; class Alphaproteobacteria; order Pelagibacterales; family Pelagibacteraceae; genus Pelagibacter. Next base: position 41,884 of record CACEEW010000004.1, on the reverse strand, counting down.
AAAAATCTTCAAGAACCAATAAAACTAACAGTTGATAAAGACATACAATTTTTAATTAGAAATGAGCTTTTAAAATTTAATCAGATTTTTAAAACCAAAGGTAGTGCTGCAATTTTAATGGATGTTAGTAACGGTGAAATTTTATCCTTAGTGTCTTTGCCAGATTTTGATCCAAACAAAAGAGAAACTATTTCTGATATAAATCTAATTAATAGAGCAACTAAAGGAGTTTATGAATTTGGATCCGTTTTCAAAACCTTCACTTTAGCTGCAGCTTTGGATGAAAAAATTATTGAACCTGAAACTGAATATAATGATTTACCAAAATCATTAACTTGTGCAGGATTTCATATTAGAGAGTATGACGATAAAATACCATCAGATTTGACTGCAGAACAAATTCTTATTAGATCAGGAAATATAGGTTCAGTTAGAATTGGTCAGCAAATTGGTGAGGAAAAGTTCAGATTATTTTTATCCAAAATTGGAATTTTGGAAAAGATAAACTTTGATATTGAGGAAGTCGGAAAACCTATTAGATTCAATTGGGGCAAATGTCCTCTAGCTACTGCATCTTTTGGGCATGGAATTACTACAACTTTGTTACAGCTAGCAAAAGCCTATGCGATTATTGTGAATGGAGGGCATCAAATAAGTCCTACTATTATTAAAAAATCTCAAAAAGAAAAAAAAGAAAAAATTTTAGACCAAGAAGTATCAGAAAAAATTTTACCTATTTTAAGAAAAATTGTTAACACTAAAGAAGGGACTGCTTCTTTAGCCAATGTTAATGGATATGAAATTGGTGGAAAAACAGGAACAGCACAAAAAAGTACAACGGGAGGTTATTCTAAAAAAAAGATAAATTCTTTTATTTCGGTATTTCCCACATCTAGACCAAAATTTGTTTTAGCAGTCATGTTAGATGAGCCAAAGACCAATCAAGATTATGTTTATCATTATAGAGATGGGTCTAATATAAAATATAAAGGTACTCCATATAATACTGCTGGATGGACTACAGTCGAAACGACAGGTCAAATAGTTGAAAAAATTGGGCCTATTTTAGCCACAAAATACAGTGAAATTAATTAAAAATGTTACTGAAAGACTACATCCCTAATATTAATAAAAAACTAGGAAATATCTTTTTTTCAGGAATATCCTTTAATAGTTCTAAGATAAAAAAAAATGATATTTTTTTTGCTATTAAGGGCAATAAAATTGATGGAAACAAATTTATCTCAATTGCGATTAAAAAAGGCTCAAAAATTATTATTACTGAAAAAAAAGTTAAAGAATTTCAAAATGGAATTTTGTTTATACATACAAAAAATATTAGAAAATTATTGTCAGAAGTTTCATTTAAAATTTTCAATAGAATACCAAAAAATTTAATTGCCGTTACGGGCACAAATGGGAAATCATCTATTGCAGATTTTTATTATCAAATTTTAAAATTAAATAATAAAAAAGTCGCCTCAATTGGAACTTTGGGGGTTAAGTCCAATAATTTAAATTTAGATTTATCTAATACTACAATTGATCCAATTCAATTGGGTATGATTTTAAAAAAACTAAAACATCAAAGGATAGACAATGTTATTATGGAGGCTTCAAGTCATGGCCTTAAACAGAATAGGCTCGATGGTTTGAAATTTAATTCTGGAATATTTACAAATTTGTCTCAAGATCATTTAGATTACCATAAAAATTTAAATGATTATCTTAATGCAAAACTTTATCTATTTAGAAATCTTATCAAAAAAAAAGGGAATATAATAACAGACGATAAAATACCTGAATTTAGAGCAATTAATAAAATTGCAAAAAAAAAAAGATTAAAAATAATTACATTGAATGATAAAAAAAATAATTTTAGAGTTTTATCTCATACTTTTAAAGGTGAAATTCAATTACTTAAAATTATATATAACAACTCCATAAGAGAGATTAATCTTAACTTGATAGGAAAAATTCAATTAAAGAATATATTAATGGCAATATTTGCTGCTAAAAAAAATGTTAATTTAAAAAAGATTTTCAATATTATTGAAAAAATTAAACCAGTAGAGGGCAGATTTGAAAAAATTGGTAAAATTAAAAATAAATCAAAAATAATTCTTGATTACGCACACACTCCAGAGGCCTTAAAAACTTGCCTTTTAAATTTGAGAGAACAATTTCCAGATAAAAAGCTCTGTTTATTATTTGGTTGTGGTGGAAATAGAGATCAAAATAAAAGATCAAAAATGGGTAAAATTGCATCTAATTTCTCTGATAAAATTTATCTTACTGATGATAATCCTAGATTTGAGAATCCAGATAAAATTAGAAGAGATATTAAAAAAGGAATTAAGAGAAAAAAAATCATTGAGATTTCTGATAGAAAGAAAGCAATATTTGAAGCAACAAAAAATTTGAATACTGGAGAAATTTTATTAGTTGCTGGTAAGGGGCATGAAAAAACTCAGGATATAGGTAAGCAAAAAATTTACTTTTCAGATAAAAAAATTATTCTTAAAGCAATTAAAACTAAAAATTTAAATTTATCTGATAATTTAAAGTTAAATATAATTAAAGAGGTTTCAGGTAATAAAAGTGTTTCTTCATCATTACCTATTAAACTGGCAAAAATTAATTCAAACGAAGTGAAAAAAGAAGATATTTTTTTTGCAATAAAAGGTGAAAAAAATGATGGGAATAAATTTGTAAAACAATCATTTAATAATAGGGCATCCTTAGCTATTGTAAATCGATTTCAAAATAGTTTGAACAAATCTAAACAAATTAAAGTAAAAAATTCTCTGAAGTTTTTGACAGATATCTCTAAAATTTTTAGAAAAAACATAGATGCCAAAGTAATTGCCATAACAGGGAGTTGTGGCAAAACTACATTGAAGGAATTATTGGGCAACACATTAAAAAAAATTTCAAAAGTAAGTATCTCTCCTAAATCATATAACAATAAATATGGAGTCCCATTAAGTCTTTTTAATTTAACCAATAAAGATAAATTTGGTGTTTTAGAAGTTGGAATGGATAAAAAAGGTGAAATTGATTATCTCACAAAAATCATACAACCAGATGTTAGTGTTATAACTAATGTAAACTACGCACACGCAAAAAATTTCAAAAATATAAAACAAATTGCTTTAGCCAAATCTGAAATTATTAATAATACTAAATCTGGTGGTTTTGTTGTTTTAAATGCAGATGATAAATTTTTTAATTTACATAAAAAAATAGCTTTTAAAAATAATCTTAAAATAATTTCTTTTGGTATAAAGAATCCTAAATCTGATGTTAAATTATTAAATTGTGTGAAAAAAAATGATAATTTTGAAATTTACATTAAAATAAATAATTTAAAAAAATATTTTTTAATTTCAAATGATTTTCAAAATAATGTATATAATATTTTAGCTGCAATAGCTGTTATTAATATTAATATAAATATCTTTGAATTGAATAAAAATATTTTTTTAAATTTTGAAGTACCTAATGGAAGAGGAGACTTTTCTAAAATTAAAGTTAATGGCAAAAATATCAATTTAATTGATGAAAGTTACAATTCAAATCCATTATCATTAAAATCTGCAATACTTAATTATGATAAAATTAATTCAAAAAAATCAAAAAAATACCTTTTACTTGGTGATATGTTGGAACTTGGAAATCACTCAAAAAAACTTCATCAATCTATTATACCTATTATCAATCAAACTAAGGTAGACAAAGTTTTTGTTAAAGGAAGCAAGGTGACATCTATATTTAATCAACTTACAAAATCTAAAAAAGGTAGAATTTTGCAAAATAAATCACAAATTATTAATTTGATAAGAGATGACTTAAATAATAATGATTATTTGATGATCAAAGCCTCAAATGCGACAGGTTTCAATAGAATAGTGAAAGATTTAAAGGGGCTAAATTAATGCTTTACCAATTTTTATTAAATTTTGTAGATACATTTGGATTTTTAAATGTTTTTAAGTATTTAACATTTCGAACTGGCTTATCAGTTTTTACATCCTTATTAATAGTTCTAATAATTGGAGGTCCATTTATAAAATTTTTTTCTAATCAAAAAATTTATAACCCAATCCGTAATGATGGACCAGAAGATCATATTGTAAAAAAAATTGGTACTCCAACAATGGGTGGGGTAATCATTTTATTAGGATTACTTGTATCAGTTTTATGTTGGGCAGATTTATCTAATATTAATATTCTATTTTGTATATATATTGCAATCTCTTTTGGATTATTAGGCGCCTATGATGATTACAAAAAGATTAAATTTACAAACTCTTCAGGTATCTCATCGAAATTAAAAATTGTTTTACAAATAATATTAGCGATTATAGGAGTTATTTTTTATCTACAATTTGTAGACTATCAAGATGTAACGAATTTATATTTTCCATTTTTTAAAGATTTAATCATAAACCTTGGATGGTTCTTTGTTCCTTTTTCAGTATTTGTAATTATTGGATCATCAAACGCTGTTAATCTTACTGATGGTTTGGATGGTCTAGCCACAGTACCAGTAATACTAGTTGCAGCTTGTTTTGCTTTTATTAGTTACGTAACTGGTAACATAGTATTTTCAGACTATTTAAATATTCCTTATATTGAAGGAACAGGTGAAATTTCAATTTTTTGTGGAGCGATAATAGGTTCCTGTTTAGGTTTTTTGTGGTTCAATGCTCCACCTGCCAAAATTTTTATGGGTGACACTGGCTCATTATCCCTTGGAGGATCTTTAGGTGCAGTGGGTATAATTACTAAACATGAAATTGTTTTAGCAATTACAGGAGGTCTTTTTGTCTTAGAAGCAGTTTCAGTGATGGTTCAAGTAATTTCATTTAAACTTACTGGAAAAAGAATTTTTAAAATGGCTCCAATACACCATCACTTTGAAAAGAAAGGTTGGCCAGAGTCGACTGTTGTAATTAGATTTTGGATTATTTCTATAATTTTGGCAATGGTAGGTTTAGCTACACTTAAATTAAGATAATGAAAATAGCTCAAAATATTTTTTTAGAAAAAAAAATATTAATTTATGGCCTCGGCAAAAGTGGCATTTCATCTTTTAAATTTTTAAAGAACTTAGCTCAAATATATTTATTTGATGATAATTTAAAAATAAACAAATCACTCAATCAAAAATTTATTAGTCTAAGTGAATTAACAAAAATAAAAGTAGATATAATTATTATTAGTCCTGGTATTAATATTTCTAATTGTAAATTATCAAAATTTTTAAAAAAAAATAATTCAAAAATTTTTACAGATTTAGATGTATTTTACTCATTTTATAAAAATAAGAGTATCACCGTTACAGGAACGAATGGAAAATCAACAACAGCTAAAATTTTACATGATGTTTTATTGGATCAAAAAAAAGATGTGAGACTTGTTGGAAACATTGGTAACCCGATATTAAATGAAAGAAAAATAAAAAAAGAAACAATTTTTGTAATTGAGGCATCGTCTTATCAATTAGATTATAGCAAAATATTTACTTCAAAATATGCAATTATTTTGAATATAAGCCCAGATCATCTTGAAAGACATAAAAATTTAAAAAGTTATGTAGATGCAAAATTTAAACTTCTAAAATTTCAAGATAAAAAAAGTTTTGCTTTTGTAAAAAAAAATGATGAGTTAATTAATAAAAATTTGAGATTGAATAAATTTAACAGTAAAATTACTAAAGTTTATACAAGTCACAATAATCATTTTTTTAGAAAAATTAAAAATAATTATTTTTTCAATGATGCAAATAAAGAAAATCTATCGTTTGTGATTGAAATAGTAAAAAAATTAAGGCTTAAAAATAATTTGTTTTTAAAAACAATTCAAAATTTTAAGGGTTTGAAATATCGTCAGCAAACTATTTTAAAAAAAAACGGTTTGACAATTATTAATGACTCAAAATCAACTAGTTTTTCTTCTACTCTTAGTATTTTGAAAGCAAATTCTAATATCTTATGGTTATTAGGTGGAATTAATAAAAAAGGTGATAAATTTAATTTGAAAAAAAAAGAATTGAATAATGTAAGAGCATTCATATATGGAAAAAACAAAAATTTTTTTAATAAACAACTTAAAAATAAATTAAAATCAAAAAACTTTAGCGAATTAAAAGATGCGCTAAAAAGTATTTCATATTTAGTTAAGAGGGAAAAACTGGCTCATAGCACAATACTTTTTAGCCCTTGTGCAGCTTCATTTGATAATTTTAAAAATTTTGAGGACAGAGGGCTTTATTTTAATCAATTGGTTAAAAAATATTTCAATGGAAAATAAAAATTTTTTATACAATTTATATTATGATTGGTGGAAAAATATTGATAAATTCATATTTTCTTTAATTCTTCTATTATTTTTTATAGGATTGTTTTTCTCATTAGCATCTACCTCATTGGTAGTATCAGATAAACTAGATACTAATGACTATTCATTTTTTTTTAAACATTTAATTTTTATTTTATTAGGCATCATCACAATTTTTTTTCTTTCTTCAATTAAACAAGAAAAACTTCTTAAATTTTCTAGTATAATTTTTATCATTTCATTAATTTCACTAATTTTAGTCCCAGTTATAGGTATTGAAGTTAAGGGATCTAAAAGGTGGATTGATTTATATTTCTTACCTAGATTTCAACCAATTGAACTTGTAAAGCCTTTTTTGATAATTTTTATAAGTTTAATTTTAAGTAGTGAAAAATATTCCAATATTTACTTAAAATATTTTTTTACTTTTTTAATCACATTGTTAGTAGCCCTATTGCTTGCTGTTCAGCCTGACATAGGACAGACTCTTTTAGTTTTTTTCAGCTGGTCAATTTTAATTTTTACCTCAGGTATTAGTATTGTTTTTTTATTAATTTTATTTTTACTTTTAATATTTGTATTTTCATATTTAGTTTTTTTTGTCCCAAAGTTTGAATACATTAAAAATAGATTGTTATCCTTCTTTAACTCAGAGACAGGAACGCATAATTTTCAATCTGATAAAGCCATAGACTCAATTACAAGTGGGGGTTTTTTTGGAAAAGGCATTGGAGAAGGAACATTAAAAAATAGAGTTCCAGAAGCTCACACTGACTACATTATTTCTGTTATTTCTGAAGAGTTTGGTGTTATTGCTATAATATTAATTTTACTATTGTTTTTAATATTTATCTATTCAGTATTTAAAAAAGTTTATTTTGAAAATGAGGAAAAAATAAAATTAATTTTAGTAGGTTGTATAAGCCTTATTTTGATGCAAGCGATGATACATATTGGAGTTAATATAAGACTATTTCCAACGACTGGTATGACTCTTCCTTTTATTAGTTATGGTGGTTCCTCTATTATTAGTATTTCAATTTTATCAGGTATAATTTTAAATTTGACAAAAAGAAAAATTAATTAAAATGAAAAAAAGTTTCTTAATTACTACTGGTGGTTCCGGAGGTCATGTCATACCAGCCTTAATTCTTTATGAACATTTATCAAAAAAAGAAAATGTAATTATATCAACTGATAAAAGAGGATTAAAATATTTAGATAACAAATTTTATAAATGCAAAATTATTAACACTCCAAAATTAGACAATATTCTTCTTATACCTTACAACATGATTAAGATATTTATTTTAACTTTAAAATCATTTTTTCTATTAAAAAATCAAAAAGTAGAGAAAATTTTTTCTACTGGTGGATATATGTCTTTACCATTAATTTTAGCAGGAAAAATACTTAAATTAGAAATTTTTTTATTAGAACCGAATCAAGTGTTAGGACGTGCAAATAAATATTTTTTAAGCTCTTGTAAAAAAATTTTTTGCTATAATAAAAAAATTATAAATTTTCCCAAAAATCTATTAAATAAGATGGTAATAATAAATCCTTTAGTAAGAGAGAATATTTATAAATTTAAATCATCAGGTGGGATTAAAGATAAATTGACAATATTAATTATAGGTGGAAGTCAAAGTGCCAGTATTTTTGATATGAATCTTAAGAATTCAATTGTTAATATATCAAAGAAAAAACCAATTAAGGTTATTCAGCAGACTAATAAAGAAAATATTTCTTACTTAAGGGATTTTTATTTGAAAAATGATATTGAAAATAAAATTTTTAATTTTGAAAATAACTTTGAAAATATTATTAAAGACGTGGATCTTTGTATAACTAGATCGGGTGCATCAACTTTAGCAGAGTTATCAGTAATCAATATTCCTTTTATTGCTGTCCCATTACCAACCTCAAAAGATAATCATCAGCTAGAAAATGCAAATTTTTATAAAGAAAATGACTGTTGCTGGGTAATTGAACAAATTAATTTTGAGAAAAAGATTGAGTATTTTTTGAATGAGATCTTAATTGATAAAATTGAATACTTAAAAAAAAAGGAAAATTTGAAGAAATTAAATTATCAAAACACTTGGATTAATGTTAATCAAAAAATATTAGAAATTATAAATGAAAATTGAAATAGCAAAAACTGAAATTATTCACTTTGTTGGCATTGGTGGAATAGGGATGAGTGGACTTTCTTTGATTATGAAGGGTAGGGGTTTTAAAGTTCAAGGAAGCGACTTGAGTCTAAATAAAAATGTTGAAAGACTTAAAAAAGAAAAAATTAAAATTTTTATCGGACAGAAAAAACAAAATCTCAAAGATGCAACTATAGTTGTAGTATCTTCAGCTATAAAAAAAAATAATCCAGAAATTATCGAAGCAAAAAGAAAAAATTTACCGATAATTAAAAGAGGGAAAATGCTAGCACATATTGTATCCCTAATGAAAAATATAGTTGTAGTTGGCTCTCATGGAAAAACGACCACAACTTCATTAATTACATCAATTTTTCAAACAACAAAAATTGATCCAACTATTATTAATGGAGGTGTAATAAATTCAATTAATAATACTGCAAAATTGGGTAAAAGTGATTGGTCAATTCTAGAAGCAGACGAGTCTGATGGAAGTTTTATTCATATTCCACCAACTTATTCAATCATTACAAACATAGATAGGGAACATATGGATTTTTATAAATCTATGGAAGACTTAAAAAAATATTTTATAGAATTTATTGAAAAGGTACCTTCATTTGGAAAATCGTTTATTTGTCTTGATGATAAAATTAATAATGAACTTGTAAAAAGATTGAAAGGTAAAAATTTTTATACCTATGGTGTGAATTCAAAATCAAATTTTTTGATTAAAAATATTAAGCGAAGTATGAAATTTTCAGAGTTTGATTTACAAACAAATCTTCCAAATAAAAAAAAAGTTATAATTAAAAAAATTAGAATTCCTTTATTAGGGATTCATAATATTAGAAATTCTGTTGCAGCAGCAGCAGTTGCTATTACTATTGGAATATCAGTTTCTGATATAAAAAAGGGATTACTTAAATTTAGGGGCGTACAAAGAAGATTTAATAAAATTTTTACTTATAACGAAATAGATTTTTTTGATGATTATGCACATCATCCAACTGAGATTAAAGTTGTATTAGAAGGAGTTAATAAAGTTTATAAGGGATATGATAAAATTTGTGTATTTCAACCACATAGAATTTCAAGATTAAAAGATTTAAAGAATGAATTTTCTTTTGCTTTTAAGGATGCCAATACAGTTATTCTATGTCCAATTTATGCCGCTGGAGAGAAAATAAGATTAGGATTTAATTATTTAAATTTTGCAAAACAGCTTATTAAAAATTCAAAAGTAAAACTTTTTTTAGTTAAAGATAATATTCAACTAGCAAAATTTTTAAAAAAAAATATGTATGGTAAAAAAATTGTAATTGGAATGGGTGCTGGATCTATTTCTAATTGGATGAGGAAACTGCCAGAGTTAATGTAATGCAAATTTCTGAATTAAAAAATATATTAAAAGAATTTGGTGCAAATGTAAGATACGAACATGACCTTAAAAAAAAAAATTGGTTTAATATTGGTGGAAAAACAAAGGTTTTTTATAAAGCAGATAATTTAAAAGAATTAGTAAATTTTTTAAAAAAATTAAATAAAAAAGAAAAAATTTTTGTACTCGGCGCAGGCTCTAATATATTAATAAAAGATGAATTGTTTGATGGAGTAGTAATAAAATTAAGCAAAAACTTTAATAATATTTCTCTATTAGGTGAAAATACAATAATAGCTGGAAGTGCAGTTTTAGATAAATCACTTTCAGATTTTGCAATAAAAAATAACCTGACTGGTTTTGAATTTTTATCCTGTATTCCTGGAACAATTGGTGGAGGAATAAGGATGAACGCTGGTTGTTTTGGAAAAGAGTTTAAAGATATATTGTTATCAATACAAGCAATTGATAAATCTGGAAAAGTAATTTCAATACCATCCAAAGACATTAAATTTGAATATAGAAAAAGTAACTTATCTGATGACTTAATTTTTTTAAGTGCTTCTTTTAAAGGTGTTAAAAATGATTATGCAAAAATTAAAGAAAATACTGATAAATTAAAATTAGAAAAAGAAAAAAATCAACCAACAAAAATAAAAACTAGTGGCAGTACTTTTAAAAACCCTACATCACAAACTCAAAAAAAAGTCTGGGAACTTATTAAAGAGTCAGTCCCTTTAGATAAAAGTTTTGGTGATGCATGTATTTCTAAAAAACATTGTAATTTTTTTGTAAATAAAGGAGATGCAAAATTTGAAGATATGAAAAAATTAATAGATTTTGTTGCTAAAAATGTTTTAGAAAAGACTGGAATTATTTTAGAAAAAGAAATTAAAATTTTGGAATAACTTGAAAAAAAGAATATTAGTAATCTCTGGAGGAATATCTAAAGAAAGAATAGTTAGTCTTGATACTGGTAAGCAGGTTGCAAAAGAGCTTACTAAAAATGGCTATAATGTTAAAATTTCAGAACCAGATTACCGATTATTTGATTTTATTAAATTATTTAAGCCAAATATTATTTTTAACGCTTTGCATGGTCAGTTTGGTGAGGATGGATATGTTCAAACTATTTTAGAAACTACAGGAATTCCCTATACACATTCAGGAATAATTTCATCATCTTTAGCTATGGATAAAGTATTATCCAAAAAAATATTTATTAAAAATAAAATATTAACTCCCAAATATTTTTCATATTATTTTGATAAATCTAATAAAGATTTAATTAAATTGATTGATCAAAGATTAAAATTTCCTGTGGTTATAAAGCCAATTAATGAGGGATCGAGTGTAAATGTATTTATTTGTTCAAAAAACGATGTTTTAAAAAAAATTAAATTATTAAAAGATTATAAAAAAATAATGATAGAGCAATTTATACCAGGACGTGAAATTCAGGCAGCAATAATTGGTGGAAAAAAACTAGGGGCAATTGAATTACAACCAAAAAGAAAGTTTTATGATTATCAGGCTAAATATAACTCAAAAGCAAAAACAAAACATATTATTCCGGTAGAATTAAGTAAAAAAGATTTTAATCAACTTATGAACTTAGCTCTTAAAGCTCACAAATTAATGGGGTGTAGAGGTGTAACTCGTTCTGATTTTAAATTTTACAAAGGTAGATTTTACCTTCTTGAAATAAATACTCAGCCAGGAATGACTAGTCTCTCTTTAGTTCCTGAAATAGCTTCATTTTATGGTATAAGTTTTATTAAGCTTATAAGATTAATTTTAAAAGATGCCTCAACAAATAAGTAAAAAAATTTTAGTATATTTTTTTTTATTTATAATTTTTGGATCATTAAATAATAAGAATTTAGCTCAATTAAAATTTCCAAATATCGAAAAAATTAAAATTGAAGGTTTAGAAACAGAAAATAAAGAATTTCAAAAAAGTTTAGATTTATTTAAAATGAAGACATTATTTCATTTAGATAAATTTAAGGTCAGAGAATTATTAAATTCAAATAACTTGATTGAGGAGTATGTAATTTTTAAAAGATACCCATCATCTTTAGAAATTAAGATAATTGAAACTGAGCTATTAGCACTTTTAAACAGAAAAGGAAAAAGTTTTTATATTGGATCAAATGGAAAATTAATTGAAGCAGAGGATATGGTAAAAAATTTACCATATGTTTTTGGTGATCCAAATATTGATAAATTCTTAGCTTTAAAAAGAATGATTGACAGTTCAAAGTTAGATTACAATAATATTGAAAATCTATTTTTTTTTCCTTCAGGTAGATGGGATATAGAAATATCTTCAGGTGTTTTAATTAAATTACCAAATGAGAATATAGAAAAGTCTTTAGAGTTATCTTTAAATTTATTAGATTACAAACAATTTGATAATATTAAATCTATTGATGCTCGACCCCAAAACCAATTGATTACTTATGAATGAGGGACTAAAATTTGAAACATATTTATTAATAGAAAGAAAAAAAATAGTTATTTGTGTTCTAAAAAAAAGAACATTTGAAGTTATTTTTAAGGAAGAAAAATTATTGGATGATCATAATGAAGACTCTCAATTAAAAATATTGGATGAATTTCTTGCACAAAACATCCTAAAAATTGAAAAAAATTTAAGAAATTTTGTTAAAGATACATATATAATTTTAGATAATAGAGAATTTTTCCCAATCGAAATTTCAATCAAAAAAAGTCATAATGGTAATTCTATATCCCAAGAAAATTTAATTAATCCATTAAATATTTTAAAAAATTTGTGTCAATTTAGTTTTAAGGATAAAAAAATCATTCACATGTTAATAGAAAATTATCAAATTGATGGTAAAGACTATTCTTTTTTACCCGAAAATTTAAAGTGTAATAACTTTTCTTTAGACATTAAATTTATATGTTTATCCAAAAATTTAATTGAACACTATGAGATAATTCTGAAGAAGTATCACATTTTGGTAAATCAAATATTAAATGCTGAGTATATTCAACAATTCCAAGATCAACAAAATCCAAATATTTATACAACTGCAAGCAGAATAATTTCAGGTTATAATAATAATGAGATATCTTTGGTAAATAAAACCCTAAAAAGTAAGGGTTTTTTTGAAAAATTTTTTGACCTTTTTAGTTAACCTGTATTTTACAGTAATATTTGTTGTTTTCAGTTTTTTGATCTTCAGGCTTAAAAGTGCCTTGTGACTTTATTAAACCAAAAAACAATTAACAATCCTGTAAAATTTAAAGGAGTGGGTCTTCATAGTGGCCAAATTGTTAATATTTCTATTAATCCTTCAGAACCTAACACTGGAATTATATTTAAAAGAGTTGATTTAAAAAATAACAATTTAATATTTCCAAGTTTTGCAAATGTTACCAACACCTCACTTAATACCACAATATCTAATGATTTTGGTGTTAAAGTTTCCACGATAGAGCATTTGATGGGTGCATTATTTGGATTGGGAATAGACAATGCTTTAATTGAAATTGATAATGAAGAAGTCCCCATTTTAGATGGTTCAGCAAAAGAATTTATTGAAAAGTTAATCATTAGTGGATTAAAACAAAGTGAAGTCCCAATTAAGATTATAAAAATTAAAAAAAAAATATCATTCAATGAGGGTGAAAGATCAATATCTATCGAACCCTCTAAATTAAGTTTAGATATTAATTTTCAATTAAAATATGACAATGCTGTAATAGGAAATCAAAAAAATAAAGTTAATGTTTATGAGGATGATTTGAATGACATTTTCAACTCTAGAACTTTTTGTTTGTATGAAGATATAGAAAAAATTAAAAAAAATGGACTGGCAAAAGGTGGAAGTCTAGATAACGCAGTTGTAGTAAAAGGTTCTGAAATATTAAACAAAGAAAAACTTAGAAATTCTAAAGAATTTGTTAATCATAAAATACTTGATTGTATTGGGGATCTTTACACCAGTGGTTATAGAATTGTAGCTAGTGTAAATTGTTCTCAAGGTGGCCATTATTTAACTAATCAATTATTAAAAAAGGTATTCCAAAACAAAGAAAATTTTTCAATCATTGAAATTCAAGAAAGAAACCTTCCACACACTATCATAAATAAAAGTTTATTAAGATCAATTGCATAGGTTATATAGATCTTTTAAATTGTAAGTTAAATCTATATAAAACAAATATGATTAAACTTAAGATTTTTTTACTTTTAATACTTCTTGTTTTTGGCAATTCCTGCTCAAAAGAAAGTATTCAACAATCTACAATCAATGAAAAAAATCTAGATTTTCAAGTGCTTGAAGCTTATCAGGGCGGATTAGAAGCTTTAGACGATGGTGACGTTTTATATGCAGCAAAAAAATTTAATGAAGCTGAAATATTATTTCCACAAAGTAAATGGGCGCCTAAAGCTGCTTTGATGGCAGCATATTCGTATTATTCTCAAGATTATTATGGAGACTCTATTGCAGAGCTAGAAAGGTTTATAAAAGTGTATCCATTGCATAAAGATTTAGGTTATGCTTATTATTTACTTTCAGTTTGTTATTACGAACAAATTGTTGATGAAAAAAAAGATTTACAAGCAATAATTAAAGCAAAAAAAAATTTTCAAATAGTTATAAAAAATTACCCTGATACTGAATATGCTATGGATGCTGAATTTAAAATAGACTTAATTAATGATATTCTTGCTGCAAAGGAAATGTACATAGCTAGATACTATTTTGACAAAAAAAAATGGATACCAGCTATAAATAGATTTAGAAAAATTATAGATGTATATGATACAACTATTTATGCTGAGGAGGCATTACATAGATTAGTTGAAGTGCATTATACCCTTGGTTTAATTGATGAGGCTGAAAAATATGCTCAATTATTAGGCTATAATTATCAATCATCAAAATGGTATGAAAATTCTTATAGTTTATTTAATAAAAACTATAAGATAAAAAAAAAGGAGAGATTTAAAACTTATAAAAAAAAGAGCAATAGTTTTCTAAAAAAATTTAAATCTCTTATCAATTGAGATGGACAAAATTAAAATTAAGAAAGAGTACCAAAAGAAAATCAAAAATCTAATTAATCTCAACAGACATTATTATGAATTAAGCAAGCCTCTTGTTGAGGATCAAGAATATGATCAAATTAAATCCGAAATTTTCTCATTAGAAAAAAAGTACAATTTTTTAAAAAGTGAGGATTCTCCCTCAAAAAAAGTTGGTTATAAGCCCTCAAAAACTTTTAAAAAAGTTCTTCATAAAGTTTCAATGCTTTCCCTGTCAAATGCATTTTCTGAGGAGGATTTAATTAATTTTGAAAAAAAGATAATTAATTTTTTAGATAAGGATAGTCTCTTCGAAATTGAATATAGTGCTGAACCAAAGATAGATGGAATCTCAGCATCATTGACTTATAAAAAAGGAAAATTTGTAATGGGTCTTTCTAGAGGTGATGGCAAAGAAGGAGAAGATATTACTCAAAATTTAAAAACAATAATTGATATACCAAAAGAAATTTTAATTAAAGATTTTCCAGATGATATTGACGTAAGAGGTGAAGTTTTTATTGGCAATAAAGATTTTGAAAAAATTAAAGATAAATTTGCAAACCCTAGAAATGCTGCATCGGGTTCTTTGAGACAAAAAAATCCAAATGATACAAAGAAAATTCCTCTCAAATTTATAGCTTATACATTTGGTCATGAAAAAGGAATGAAAGTCCAAAAACAAAATGAATATTTACAAAAATTAAAGGAGTGGGGATTTAAAACAAATCCATTCAATAAAACTTTAAAAGGTGTTCAAAATTTAATGAATAATTATTATGAAATAGAGAAAAAAAGAAATGAGATTGATTTTGATATTGATGGGATTGTTTATAAAATTAATGATTTTAATTTACAAAAACGTTTAGGAAATGTAGCAAACTCTCCTCGATGGGCAATAGCTCACAAATTTTCTGCCAATAAGGGTGTTTCCAAAATACTTAACATAGATATTCAGGTAGGAAGAACAGGAGCGTTAACTCCTGTAGCAAAAATAAAACCAATAAATATTGGTGGGGTAGTTGTTTCAAATGCAACTCTCCATAATGAGGATGAAATAATAAGAAAAGATATTAGAATAAACGATACAGTTATCGTAGAAAGAGCTGGTGATGTCATACCTCATATTGTCAAAGTAGATTTAAAAAAAAGAATTAAAGACTCTAAAAAATACCATTTTCCTAAAGAATGTCCTTCTTGCGGAGCAAAAACAATAAAAGACTTTAACACCATTACAAAAAGAGAAGATGCAGTTAGAAGATGTTCTAGTGAAGGTTATGAGT
This sequence comes from uncultured Pelagibacteraceae bacterium, assembly GCA_902558705.1. Lineage (GTDB taxonomy): Bacteria > Pseudomonadota > Alphaproteobacteria > Pelagibacterales > Pelagibacteraceae > Pelagibacter. The sequence goes on along the minus strand of CACEEW010000004.1, from coordinate 25,651 downwards.
GTGAAAAAATTGCAATAGAAAAAATCAAACATTTTGTATCAAAAGAAGCATTTAACATTGATGGTTTTGGAAAAAAAATTGTTGAAAATTTTTGGAAATTAAAATTTGTGAGATTACCACAAGATATATTCAATCTTAATTTTGAAAAGATAGAGACTTTAGATGGCTGGGGAAAACAATCGGTTTTAAATTTAAAATATGCAATAGATAAAAAAAAAAATATTTCATTTGAAAGATTTATTTATTCACTTGGAATAAGGCATATAGGTTTTGAGAATGCAAAATTGATAGCCAAAACACTTAAATCACCAGAGAGTTTTGTTAATCTTTCAAAAGATGATAAATTTGATGATTTACTAAATATTGATGGAATAGGAGAAACACAAATTAATTCTATTAAAAATTTTTATAAAAATAAAACCAATTTAAATATAATAAATAATCTTCAAAAAATTTTAAATATTAAAAGGGCTACAGAAAATAAAAAGGGTGGAGTTTTAAGTAATAAAACATTTATGTTAACTGGTAAATTAAACGGTATAAGTAGAGCTGAGGCTAAATCTTTAATAGAAAAAAATTCAGGATCAATAATTAGTAATGTATCAAAAAAACTTGATTATTTAATTATAGGTGAAAAACCTACAAATAGAAAAATTGAGGCTGCCAAACAATTAAATATAAAAATTATAAACCAATCTGAATGGCTTAGATTAATAAATAAAACTAGCTAGCCACTTTTTTTCATTAATATTAAGGTAATTATAAAGTTTAGAATAAACTTCTAAATTATACTTAAATAAGTAATCTTTTTCATCTTTAGTTAATTGGTTATGATTAATTAAATCTTTATCAATTGGAGCTAAGGTTAGATTTTCAAAAAAAAGCTTATTTTGAATTTTTTTTACATAAACTAAATTTTCAATTCTTATCCCAAAATCATTTTTTTTATAAAAGCCTGGTTCGTTACTTAAAATCATGCCCTCTTGAATATTAATTTTATTAAATTTAGAGATTGATTGTGGTCCTTCATGAACATTCAAAAAGAAACCAACACCGTGTCCTGTTCCATGGGCATAATCTAAATTAACTTTTTTTAAAAATTTTCTCGCCCGTATGTCAATATCTTTGCCAGTTTTATATTTAGTTAGATCAGACTGAAAAACTGCAATATGACCTTTTAAAACTTTGGTAAAAATATTCTTTATTCTTTTTTTTGGTTTTGAGAAACAAATTGTCCTAGTAACATCAGTAGTTCCATATTTATATTGCCCTCCTGAGTCACACAAAAAAATGTCACTCTTTTTTATATTTTTAGAATTATTTTTTGTTGCTCTATAATGAACAATAGCTCCATTAGATCCAGTCCCAGCGATAGTATTGAAACTTGGATAAAGATATTTTTTATTTTTTTTTCTAAAATATTCTAATTTGTTTTGAGCTTCATATTCAGTAATCTTTTTCCTATTCTTTATTTTCATCCAATAAAGAAATTTAGTTAGAGCAGCACCATCTATTATATGGCTAGAAATCATATTTTTTATTTCTTTATTACTTTTAATTGATTTAAATAAATAAATAGGATCTTCTTTTTTTAAAATCTTAAACTTTTTTTTTAAAATATTCTCAAAGAATAATGAACAAGTTTTATAATCAATAATTATTTTATTTCCCTTGAGATCTTCGATGAGTTTTTCAAAATTTTTAAATTCTATAACTTGTTTTTTCCTAATTTTTTTTTCTAAAACTATCTTTTTGGCCTTCTTTTTTTCACAAATCAAATATGGATTATTCTTTTTATCTATCAATAAATGGCAGTTTGGTATTGGACTATTGGGATTATCAAATCCTCGGATGTTCAACAACCATGCAACATTCTCAGGGGCAGTTATAAACATTAAATCTGAATTATTTTTGTTAAGATATTTTTTGATTTTTAAAAGCTTCGCTTCATAGCTTTCCCCAACTATATTATCTTCGATTGAAAAGAAAGGTTTATGAAAAAAAGATTTTTTTTTATATACTTGATCAATTAGATTCTCTTTAATAATCTTAACTTTATTGTGTTTGCTAAAATATCTCTTAATTTGTTGAGAAGTAAATATTTTTGGATCAACTCCTAAAGTAAGATTTTTAAATAAACTGCAATTTACAATTTTATCGTAACTTACTATCTTAAAAATTTTACCAGACTCTTTATCAGCTTGAATTGTATACCTTCCATCAACAAATAAATAATATTTATCTTTTAAGATAACAGAATAACCTGCTGAACCAGTGAAATTTGATATCGTTTTTAATCTATCATTTTTTGAATATTCGGAAAAAAACTCATCATTTTTAGGAATTACATAGCCATCAATTTTATATTTATCGAATCTATTAATTAATTTTTTAATTCGCTTTTTTATCATTTAATTCGTTTTTGATATCTTATCCATCCTGGACTTTTGATGTTATCGTCATCATCAAAATCTTGATTAAATTCAAATTCTTCTAATTCCTCTTTTTCTTCATCAAAAAATGAATTTTTTTCCAAATATTTTTCTGGTAGTTCATCAATGAATCTTGAAGCCATACTATCAATCCAATCACCTTGATAAAATCTATTCATAGAAAACGATATAATTGCTTTTTTTTTAGCTCTTGTCAGTCCGACATATGCCAATCTTCTTTCTTCCTCAAGGCCACTTTGACCTTTTTCTTCAATAGATTTTTGATGGGGAAATAGACCTTCCTCCCAACCTGGTAAAAAAACAACTTCAAATTCCAAACCTTTTGCTGCGTGCATTGTCATCATGTTAATCTTTTCTCCCTCCCATTCTTGATCAACCGAAGTAGCCAAAGAGACATGCTCTAAAAAACTCTCTAAATTATCAAATTCTTTCATTGCACTTAAAAGTTCTTTAATATTTTCAAGCCTATTTTCATTTTCAATATCCTTTTTATTTTTTAAAATTGTAGAATAGCCAGATTCATCTAGGACCAATTGAAGTAACTTTACGTGATTTATTTTTTTTATTTTTAAATCATTTCTCCATTTAAAAATTAATTCTAAAAATGAAGATAAACCAATTTTTGCTTTAGGTTTGATTAGATTTTCTTGTATCATTTTCTTTGACGAACTTTCCAAAGAAATTTTATACTTTTTAGAATATTCATGAATACTTTTAAGAGAACTTTCTCCAATTGAACGTTTTGGATTATTCACTATTCTTTCAAAAGCCAAATCATCCTTCTCTTGATATATTAATCTCAAATAAGCTACACAGTCTTTGATTTCAGCTCTTTCATAAAATTTTGTACCTCCCAAAATTCTATAAGGTAAACCAATTTTCAAAAATCTTTCTTCGAATTCTCTTGTTTGAAATATTGCTCTTACAAGAATTGTAATATTATTATATGTGTATTTTTTTTTTAACTTTTCGATTTCATCAGAAATACCAATTGCTTCATCTTTTCCATTTTTAAAACAATTTAACTTGACTAATTCTCCTTCTTCCATTGTAGTTTTAAGGGTTTTACCAACTCTATTTTGATTATTTGATATTAGATTTGATGCAACAGATAAAATATTTTCAGTAGATCGATAGTTTTCTTCAAGTCTAATTACTTTTGTATTTTCATAAACTTGATCAAATTCTAAGAAATTTTTTATTTCTGCACCTCTCCAACTGTAAATAGACTGATCATCATCTCCAACACAACAGATATTTTTATTTTTATCTGAGAGTAATTTTAACCACTTACTTTGAATAAAGTTTGTATCCTGATATTCATCGACTAAAATATATTTGAAATTTTTAGAATAAATTTCTCTAATATCTAAATTTTTTTCTAAAATCTTTACAGCATGTAAAATTAAATCTCCAAAATCACAAGAATTTAGGTCAGTAAGTTTTTGTTGATAAATTTTATATATTGGTAACACAGTTTTTTCATAGATATCTTTTTGATTAATTATAACCTCATCTGGATAGAAACCTTTATTTTTCCATCTATCAATTATTGTTAAAATATATCTTGGCGCCAACTGTTTAATATCAATGTTTTCTGCCTTACAAATATTTTTAATTAATCTTATTTGATCATCAGTATCAATAATTGTAAAATTTGAATTAAGATTTACTGCCGGAGCATGTTTTCTTAAAAGTTTAGCACATATAGAATGAAAGGTTCCTAACCAAGATAATCCTGTAGCAGCAGAGCCAAGAATTTTACTCACTCTTAATTGCATTTCTTTTGCTGCTTTATTTGTGAAAGTTACTGCTAAGATCTGATTGGGATACGCTTTTTTCTCCTTAATAATGTTAGCTATTCTCGTAGTAAGGACTTTTGTTTTTCCCGAACCTGCTCCTGCAACTATTAATAGAGGCCCATCAAGGTGCATAACAGCCTCTTTTTGAGCTTTATTTAGATTTTTAATATATTCAGAGTTTAACATTTTTAATTATTAATTATAACTTGTTCCAATTTTTATGGGAAAAAATTTATCATTTAAAAAAATTGGAAAACAAATCTTATCTATAAATAATTTAATAGAAAGCTATTTTAACAAGCTGAGATCATTCATCTCAAATCCTAAAAAATTTCAATTCACTAGAGATAATAGAGTTATTTTAGTGTTTGCAGGAATTATTTTTTTGACCCTTGCTTACTTTTTACTTCCAATATCATACAATAAAGATTTAATTCAAAAAGAAATAAAGAATCAGGTTTTTTTAAAATATCAAATTAGAATAGATTTTAGTGATGAAATTAATTATGGCTTATTTCCAAAGCCTCATTTTGTTACAAAAAATTTATCCATATTAAATGATAAAAAAGAAATAGCAGTTGCAAATAACTTGAAAGTTTTCATAGGGTTCAAAAATTTTTTTAAATTTGATCAGATTAAAATTAAAGACTTAATTTTCAATAAACTTGAATTTAATATTCAAAAATCCGATTTAAATTTTTTTAAAAATATTTTAGAAGCTGAGCCAAATAGGCAAAAACTTATTATTAAAAATAGTAGTATTTTTTTTTCAGATCAAGATGAAGAAGTTTTATTTATAAACCAAATTGATAATGGTAAATTTTATTTTGATTTTAAGAATCTAAAAAATATTTATTCATCGAAAAATAAGATTTTTAATATTCCATATAAGATTATAATCAAAAATGATAAATTAAATCAAACCTCATTTACAACCTTATTTTTGAATAAATTAAGGTTAAAAATTGAAAATCAAATTAATTATAGAGAGGAAAACAAGATTGGATCTTTAAAAATAAATTTTAAAAATAAAAATAACCTAATAAATTATAAGCTTAAAAAAAATTCATTAGATTTTTCTTTAGTGGACTCTAATAAAACTTATGATGGGAATATTGAATTTAAACCTTTTTATATGGTCTCAAATTTAAATTACCAAAATTTAAAGTTTTCAGAATTAATTAATAATCCATTAATAAATGATATTATTAAAACTCAAATAATAAGTAATGAAAATTTGAATGCTGAAGTAAATATTAATATAAAAAAAATAGTTGATTTTGATCGTTTCGCTGATTTAAGTTTAAAATTGAGAATAGAGGAAGGTGATTTAACTTTTTCTGAATCAAATGTTAAATGGAAGAAAAATATAGATTTATCATTAGTCGAGGGTTTAATAGATTATGACGAGGATACAATTAATTTTAATGGTAGAATGTTGATAACTATTAAAGAAAAAGACGACTTCTTTAGATATTTTCAAATTAGTAAAGATTTAAGAAAAAAATTAGAAAAAATAGAATTTGATTTCAATTATGACATAATTGATAAAGAGGTCTCTTTTGATAATTTTAGGATTGATGGTAAATCGAATGAAAAATTAGATAGATTTATAATGAATTTCAATTCAAGTGATGAGAAAGTTTTTAATAAAATAACATTTAAAAGCTTTGTTAATAATATTTTTCTATCTTATTTTGGGTAGATCATTTTCTTAGGATCTACAATTCTTTCAAAATCTTTTTTACTAATCAAGTTAGTTTTTAAAGCTTCCTCTTTCAAAGTAGTTCCTTTTTTTAAAGCTGATTTAGCAATCTTAGCAGCATTGTCGTAGCCAATATGAGGTGCTAGTGCAGTAACTAACATTAAAGAATTATCTAAAAATTTTTTAATTTTAATTTTGTCAGCCTTTATCCCTTTTACACAATACAATGAAAAATTATTAGTGCTGTCTGCTAGTAGATCAATTGATTGTAAAATATTATGAGCAATTAAAGGCTTAAAAACATTTAATTCAAAGTGACCATGAGAACCTGCCATCGTAATTCCATTATGATTCCCAATAACTTTAACACATACCATTGTTACTGCTTCTGATTGCGTTGGATTAACTTTACCAGGCATTATTGAAGAACCAGGTTCATTAGCGGGTAAAATGATTTCACCATATCCAGCTCTAGGACCAGACCCCAAAAATCTAATATCGTTTGCAATTTTCATTAAACTAACTGCTGTGGTATTTAAAGTACCAGAAAAATTTACTATTTCGTCATGAGCTGCTAAAGCTGCAAATTTATTTTTAGTTGGTTTAAAAGGAAGTTTAGTAATCTTTTTTATTTCATTGATAATTTTTTTATCGAAACCCTTTTTACTATTAATTCCAGTTCCAACAGCAGTACCACCTTGAGCCAATGAATAAATTTCATTCAAAGCATTTTTTATTCTACTAATACAATCCTCTATCTGAGATTGGTATCCAGAAAATTCTTGTCCTAAAGATAATGGTGTTGCATCTTGTAAGTGAGTTCTACCTACTTTAATAATATTTTTGAACTGAGAAACTTTTTTTTTTAATTCTTTATTCAATAGCTCTAAAGAGGGCAGTAGTTTATTTTTTGTTTCCATTGCAATAGCAACATGCATCGCAGTAGGAAATACATCATTAGTAGATTGAGATTTATTTACATGATCATTGGGGTGAACAGGTTTTTTAGAACCTTTTTTACCACCTAAAATTTCAATTGCTCTATTTGCTATAACTTCATTAACATTCATATTTGTTTGAGTACCAGAGCCTGTTTGCCAAACTTTTAACGGAAAATGCTCGTCTAACTTACCAGCTATAACTTCATTAGATGCTTTAATGATAGCTTTTGAAATTTGTGGTAGGATTTGTTTTTCTTTACCATGAACTATTGCAGCAGCTTTTTTTATAATAGCTATTGATCTGATTAAAACTGGTCTGACTAAAAACTCACCAATATCAAAATATTTTTTTGATCTTTGTGTTGAAGCTCCCCAATATTTATCACCAGGAACATTTATTGAGCCAATGCTATCGAATTCTTTTCTTAATTTCATTGATTAACAAGTAATTAATAAATTATTATAAATATACATTAATTATATAAAACTTACAGGAGCAATATGTCAAATTTTAGTAAGGTTGGAACTTTCATGAAAACTTTTGGTCAAGAGGTAAAGGATAAACCCGCATTAAGCACAGATAAAATCAATAAATTAAGGATCGATCTAATTATAGAAGAAGTTGAGGAACTTAAAGAAGCCATGAATAATAATGATTTACTAGAGGTAGCAGATGCACTCACAGACATCTTGTATGTAACTTATGGAGCAGGGCATGCATTTGGCATTGATTTAGACAAGTGTTTTGAGGAGGTTCAAAACTCTAATATGAGTAAATTGGATGAAAACGGAAAGCCAATTTATAATGAGTCAGGCAAAGTTATGAAAGGTCCCAAGTACTTTAAACCTGATCTTTCAAAATTTGTTGACTAAATTTCTAATTTAAGATCTACAGCTGGAGCACTATGAGTGATGCTTCCAACTGAAATCCTATCTACTCCGGTTGCAGCAACTGTTTTAACAGTTTTGAGATTTATATTTCCTGAAGCTTCAGTTTCGTAATATTTCTTTGCAATCTTAACACCTGTTTTTAAATTTTTCATATTCATATTGTCAAATAAAACAGTATTAAATTTGAGTCCTATTATTTGTTTAAGTTGTTTTAAATTGTCAACTTCTACAGTAATTTTTTTTCCTCTTTTATTTTTGATAGCTAGAGAGACCAATCTTTTTATATTTGAAGAAGCTACATGATTGTCTTTAATCAGGTACTCATCACTCAAATTAAATCTATGATTAGTTCCTCCACCCAGTTTTACAGCATATTTTTGAATTACTCTTAAGTTTGGAATTGTTTTACGTGTGCAACAAATTTTACATTTTTTACCAGCCAATTTAACAAACTGGTTTGTTTTAGTTGCAATTCCTGAAATATGAGACAAATAATTTAAAGCAACTCTCTCTGCAATTAATATATTTTGGGCTTTTCCTTGTACTAAAGCAATTAATGACTTTTTCTTTACAAAAGAACCATCTTTTTTTTTTATTAAAAATTTAATTTTTTTATCAACTAAAGAAAAAGCATGCTTAGCAAATAAAAGACCACCAATTATAGCATCTTGATTTGATATTAATTTTACTTTTATAATTTTATTATTTTGAACAAGATTAGAGGTTATATCTCCTGATGGAAATAAATCTTCATTAAGTGCAAGCTTAACGGTGTTTCTTATAAAATTTTCACTAAGTTTTATTTTTGACACAAAAAGCTATCTACCAATAGCAACCATTTTTTCTACTGACAATCTTGCCTTATTAATTGTCTCATGGTCCATAATAATTTCACCAGTTTCATTTTCTAGACAGTCTAAGATTTTTGGTAGAGTTATTCTTTTCATGTGTGGACAGAGATTGCATGGTCTAATAAATTCAACATTTGGATTTTCTACTTGAATATTATCACTCATTGAACATTCAGTTACCATCATAACTTTTTTAGGCTGATTATCTTTTACGTAATTAATCATTCCTGAAGTTGAACCAGCAAAGTCACTTGCCTTGATAACTTCGGGAGGACATTCTGGATGAGCTATAATTTTAATTCCAGGATTTTTATCTCTAATATCATTAATTTCTTTTTCATTAAATTGATCATGAACCATACAAATGCCTTTCCATGCAATAATTTCAACATCTGTTTGAGAAGCAACATATTTTGCTAAATAATCATCAGGTAAAAATATTACTTTTTTTACTCCAAGTGATTTTACAATTTTAACAGCATTAGCAGAAGTGCAACATACATCTGTTTCTGCTTTTACATCTGCTGATGTATTAACATATGAAACCACAGGAACTCCTGGATATTTTTCTTTTAAAAGTCTTACATCTTTGCCTGTAATAGATGATGATAAAGAACAACCAGCTTTCATGTCTGGTAATAAAACCTTTTTATTAGGACTCATTAGTTTTGCTGTCTCAGCCATAAAATGAACTCCAGCCATCACAATTATATCTGCTGAAGTTTTTGATGCTTCAACTGCAAGAGCTAAAGAGTCTGCAGAAAAATCTGCTATACCATGATAGATTTCTGGAGTTTGATAGTTGTGAGCAAGAATAACTGCATTTTTTTCTTTTTTTAATTTATTAATTTTATGAATATAGGGAGCATGCACTGACCACTCAATCTCAGGCATAACCTTTGATATCTTCTGATAAATTGGATCAGTAGCTTTTTTAACCTCTTGATTAAATTCCATGGGAAAATTTATCAATTTGAAACCTACTTGTCATTGATTTAATGTGGGTCATATTTGCGGCCATGCTGAAATTGGTAGACAGGCACGGTTGAGGGCCGTGTGGACCTAGTCCATGAGAGTTCGAGTCTCTCTGGCCGCACCAAAACCTAAATTTTAAGCCATTGAGGTATAAAAACTTTAAAAGTACCATTTTCACTTTTAAAAGTTTGATCTTTATTAAAATTTTCATCTTGATATTTGATCAGCCCAAAAGGGTAATCATTACTAATTAGAACTTTTCCAATTTCGATATTATTATTGTAAATTTTTTCATTTTCAGACAGTTCTCCCTCGATAACTTTGATAGGTAATAATCTTTTTGAAAGTTTATTTTTTAACTTGATTCTCGCGGTATTTTCTTGACCAACATAACATCCTTTTTTAAAATCAATTCCATTAAGTTCCTCATAGTTGCACTCAATACCAAATAATTTATTTTGTAATTGATTCAAGTTTTTTGGAACTATCCCAAGATTATGACTTTGAATATAATAGTTTTCAATTTTATCATCTTTAAGGTCTAATTTTTTAAGTGATAAATAAAGCTTTTCTAAGTTAATAATTAATCTTGCACCTAAATTTTTATTTCTTGGATCTAAAATAATTGGGTCCTCTCTATACTTGAAGGTAAAACCTAGAATATCCTTAGAGCCTTCAATTGACAGGTATTTTTCGTACCCAAAGCTTGCAACAACAAACTCATTACTTAAATTCAAAATTTCAACTTTTGATCTAATTTTATATAGACTCAATTGTTTAAATATTTCATCGGATTGATTTTTTTCACAATCAATAAAGAATCCTGACTTATGTTTAACTACTATAAATTCAAACAGAAATTTACCTTGCGCGGTCAGCAAAGAGGCAAAACAACTTGAATTATCTGTAACTTTATTAATGTCATTGCTTATAAGATTTTGTAAAAAATCTTTAGCATCTGGACCATTGACATAAATTATGGCTCTATCCTGTAATATAAAAACACTATTTTTCATATTTGCATCAAACGAACTTTTAATATAATTACTTTTTTCATAAATGTTAGATCTTATAATCAAAAATGGTCAGTGTTATATTGATGGGGAGCTTAAAGATGTCGATGTTTCCATTAAAGATGGCAAAATTCAAAACATAGGTAAAATCACTGAAGAGACTAAAGACACCATAGACGCTAAAGGTCTAACTGTTTTACCAGGATGTATAGATACTCAAACTCATTTTAGGGAGCCAGGATCTACAGATACCGAAGATCTCCACTCAGGAAGTAGAGCAGCTATTGCTGGAGGAATAACAGCAGTATTTGAAATGCCAAACACTAATCCCCCAACATCAAATAAAAAAGAATTCCAAAGAAAATTAGACCTTGCAAAAAATAGAATGTATTGCAATTACGCTTTTTATTTTGGCGCAACAGCAGATAATGCTAAAGATTTAGCAGATTTAAAAAATTTAGAGGGTTGTTGTGGGATCAAACTTTTTGCAGGTTCTTCAACAGGAAATCTTTTAGTTGCTGATGAAAAAGATATTGAAATAGTATTTCAAAATAGTTCTAAAGTTGTAGCTGTTCACTCTGAAGATGAAGCAATTTTAAATGTTAATAAAAAATTGATTAAGAAAGGAGATGTTCACTCTCACCCAATTTGGAGGAGTGATGAATGTGCAATTTCATCAACAAGAAGGATAGTTCGTATTGCGGAGCGTTATAATAAAAAAGCGCACGTCCTACATATAACAACAAAGCAAGAGATTGATTTTTTATCTCAACATAAAGGAAATATTACTTTTGAGATTACTCCACAGCATTTAACAATTTATGCACCTGACTGTTATGATAAACTTGGTACCTATGCTCAGATGAACCCTCCAATAAGGGACAAGTCTCATTATGATAGATTATGGTATGCAGTTAAAAATAATTTTAATGACACTATAGGTTCGGATCACGCACCTCATTTAAAAATAAATAAAGATAAAGAATATCCAAATTCACCATCTGGCATGCCTGGTGTTCAAACTTTAATGCCTGTTATGTTAAATCATATTAATGATGGAAAGTTATCTCTAAATCAATTGATGAATTTTGTTTGTGAAAATCCAGTTAAAATTTTTGGCATTAAGAATAAGGGATTTATTAAAGAGGGATTTGACGCAGATTTTACAATAGTGGATATGAATAAAAAAATTGTCATCAAAAATGAAAATATAGAGAGTAAGTGTGGATGGTCTCCTTTTAATGGTGTTGAATTTAAAGGGACACCTGTTTCAACTATTATTGCTGGAAAAATAAAGATGAAGAATGGTAAAATTTTAGGAGAACCAGACGGAACTCCTTTAAAATTTAATTAAGTTTTACTGTAAACGTATTTACAAGCACAACTCCAATTACAATTAAAAACATTCCTAAAATTGCTTGCCAAGCTAAAGTTTGTTTAAAGAATATGTAACCTAGTATCGCTATTGAGAATATTCCAAGTCCACTCCATGTTGCATAAACAATTGCAATAGGAAGTTTGTTAACTACAAAAGTTAATAAATAAAAGGCAGTCAAATAAAAGATTGTTAATAAAGTCGTCGGAATTAGTTTTGTAAAGTTTTGTGATACAGGAAGAAGCATTGTACCAGCTACCTCACAAAAAATTGCACCTACAAGAAATAAATAAGTTTTAACCACTTTTTAAAATATTATTTTTGATAAGATCTTCTTTAATTTCACTTAAAATTGCTGGATCATCTATTGTTGGTGGCATCTTATATTCAACATTATCTGCAATTTTTCTTATAGTACCTCTTAATATTTTTCCTGATCTGGTTTTTGGAAGTCTTTTAATCACTACTGCAACTTTAAATGCAGCCACAGGACCAATTTTGTCTCTTACCATTTGAATACATTCTTTTGAAATTGTTTCATTATCTTTCTCAACACCTGCTTTTAATACAATAAGGCCTATAGGTAATTGACCCTTCAACTTATCTGCAATACCAAGGACAGCACACTCAGCAACTGATTGATGTTCAGACAAAACTTCTTCTATTGCACCTGTAGATAATCTATGACCAGCTACATTTATAATGTCATCTGTTCGTGACATAATCCAAATATATCCATCCTCATCAATATGTCCCGCATCATACGTTTGATAATAACCATCATAGTTTGACATATAGTTTTCTTTATATCTTTTATCAGCATTCCAAAGTGTTGGAAAAGTTCCAGGAGGCAAAGGTAGTTTTACAACTATATCTCCCATTTCGTTTGGTTTAGCTAAAGTTTGATCTGACTTTATAATTTTTACATCATAACCAGGAACAGCTTTACAAGCTGAACCATATTTCGTTTCCATCATTTCAATTCCTGTGCAATTAGAACTGATTGCCCAGCTAGTTTCAGTTTGCCACCAGTGATCAATGACAGGAACATTTAATAAATTTTCAGCCCATTTGATTGTATCTGGATCTGCTCTTTCTCCAGCAAGAAATAGACTTTCAAATTTTGATAAATCGTATTTAGAAAAAAATTTTCCTTCCGGGTCTTCTTTTTTAATTGCTCTAAATGCAGTAGGAGCTGTAAATAAAGATTTTACTTTATAGTCAGAAATGATTTTCCAAAACGCTCCAGCATCTGGAGTACCTACTGGTTTACCTTCAAATAAAACTGTCGCACATCCTTTAAACAAAGGAGCATAAACAATATACGAATGTCCAACAATCCAACCAATGTCACTTGCTGACCACCAAATATCTCCTGCATCTATGTTATAAATATTTTTCATAGTCCATTTTAATGCAACTATATGACCACCAATATCTCTTACTATTCCTTTAGGAGTACCGGTGGTTCCAGATGTATATAGAATATAGGCAAATTCATTTGAATTCATTTCAACACAATCAACTTCATTTGCTTTTGAAACTACTTCTTCCCAACTTACCTCTTTAGGAGCATTTAATTTTACCTCATGACCTGATCTTTGAAATAAAATCATTTTATCAATTTTGTGATTAGCAAGTTTAATTGCTTCATCTACTAGTGGTTTATATTCTACGGTCCTTCCAGGCTCAAAACCACATGAAGCAGTGACTAATACTTTTGCTTTACTATCATCAATTCTACTTGCGAGCTCGTTAGATGCAAATCCACCAAAGACTACAGAGTGTATTGCTCCTATTCTTGCACAAGCAAGCATAGCAACTACTGCCTCTGGTATCATAGGCATATAAATGATAACTCTATCTCCTTTACTAACGCCTTGGTCTTTAAGAGCTCCTGCAAATATTGAAACCTTTGATCTTAATTCCTCGTAAGTGAATTTACTTTTGTTACCAGTGATCGGACTATCGTATATTAGTGCAGTTCTTTTCGCGTTACCCTGATCAATGTGAATATCTAGTGCATTATAACAGGTGTTAGTAATGCCATCCTCGTACCATTTATAGAAAGGAGGGTTTGATTTGTTTAAAATTTTAGTTGGTTTTTTAAACCAAAAGATGTCATTTGCTGCTTCCTCCCAAAATTTTTCTGGATTATTAATTGATTGTTCGTAGATTTTGTTGAATTTGACAGACATTTAAAATTTGATTCGCTATTGCCCTTTTTTTGATTTTTAACTTAAAAATTGTATTTAATTTTAAAAAGTAAGTAAAATCAATGCTTATTAATGGAAATTTTGTCTTCTATTAACTGTTTTAATTTGGTATTTAACGCACAACTTTGGCTTAAGAATGCTTAAGCCTAGTTTATATAAACTAACAAGTAAAAACTAACTAAAGAGGGAGTTTTTTATGAAAAAACTTAAATTGTTTGCTCTCACAGCTGTTGCCTTAGTGGGTATCACGACTGTAGCAAACGCTGCGACCGCTATGTTAGCGCAAGATGACTTCGTTGGAATATCTTTTTGGATAATTTCAATGGGTATGTTGGCTTCAACAGCTTTTTTCTTTATGGAAAGAAGCACTGTTAATCCAGCGTGGAAGACATCAGTAACAGTAGCTGGTCTAGTAACTGGTATTGCTTTTATCCATTACATGTACATGAGAGATGTATGGGTATCAACTGGCGATTCACCAACAGTATATAGATATATTGATTGGTTAATTACTGTGCCATTACAGATGATAGAATTCTACTTAATTCTAGTAGCTGTAAGAAAAGCAAACTCTGGAATTTTCTGGAGATTGTTAATTGGTTCATTAGTAATGTTAATCGGTGGATATTTAGGGGAAGCTGGATACATCAACGCTACACTTGGTTTTGTAATCGGTATGGCAGGTTGGGTATACATTCTTTATGAAATATTCTCAGGTGAAGCTGGAAAAGCTGCTTCAAAAAGTGGAAACAAAGCTCTTGTTACTGCTTTTAGTGCGATGAGAATGATCGTTACAGTAGGTTGGGCAATTTACCCACTAGGTTATGTATTTGGTTACCTAACAGGTGGTGTAGACGCTAACTCACTAAACGTCGTTTACAATTTAGCTGACTTCATTAACAAAATTGCATTCGGTCTAGTAATTTGGGCTGCTGCAGTAAGTTCTGGAGCTGGAGCTAGAGCCAGATAATTACTACTTAAATTAAATTTATAGGGCGAGTATGTTTTTGCATACTTGCCCTATTTTTTTTAAGGGCTATATACATCTCATGCCAAAAATAACTTATATCACCCATGATAAGCAAAGTCATACCGTTGAAGTACAAAATGGCTTAACAGTAATGGAAGGAGCTGTCCAAAATGATATTCCAGGAATTGACGCTGATTGTGGAGGAGGAATGGCCTGTGCTACTTGCCATGTTTATGTCAAAGAAGATTGGTTTAATAAACTTCCAAAAAAAGAAGATGGTGAAGAAGATATGTTAGATATGGCATTTGAACCAAAAACAAATAGTAGGCTTAGTTGTCAACTTACAGTTTCTGATGAACTGGATGGATTAATAGTGGATATTCCATCAAAGCAAACTTAAATGATCAAAACAGATGCATTAATTATTGGGGCAGGACCAACTGGTTTGTTTACTGCACATCAATTAAAACTAATTGGTTTAGATTGTGAGGTAGTGGATAATTTAGATAAAATCGGTGGACAGTGTATAGAGCTATATCCTGATAAACCAATTTACGATATCCCTGCTGTACCAGAGTGTACTGGTGAGGAATTAACAAATAATTTAATTAATCAATTAAAACCTTTTGATATTAAATTTCATTTGGGTGAAAGAGTTGATGAAGTAAAAAAAGACAATGATAATTGGATTGTTAAAACAAATAACGGTAAGTCTTTTTCTACACCAAACGTTATAATTGCTGGTGGAGTAGGCTCTTTTGAACCAAGAAAATTCTCCCCCAAAGAATGTGAAAAATTTGAAAATAAATCCATATTTTATTCAGTTCAGGATAAAAAAGTATTTGAAGGAAAAACGGTTACAATCTTTGGTGGGGGAGATAGTGCTTTAGATTGGGCAGTTGAATTATCAAAAATTGCAAAAGTTAATCTTGTACATAGAAGAGATGAATTTAGAGGTGCACAAGCAACATTAAATAAAGTTAAAGAATTAACCAGTGCTGGAAAAATTAATCTATTAACAAAATATCAGCTTGTAAGCGTAAGTGGATCGAGCAAAATAGAAAGTATTGATATCAAAAGTGATGATGGAGAGACTAAAAACTTAAAAACTGATTATGTCTTAGGTTTTTTTGGTTTAATTATGCAACTGGGTCCAATTGCTAATTGGGGATTAAATATTGATAAAAAAACTATAGATGTAGATACAGAAAAATTTGAAACAAACCAAAAAGGCATTTATGCAGTAGGAGATATTTGCAAATACCCTGGTAAATTAAAACTTATCTTATCAGGTTTTCATGAAGGAGCTTTAGCTGCTAGAGCATGCTTTAAGTTAGCAAGACCTAATGAAAAATATAGGTTTGAATTTACAACTTCATCAAAAACGATCAAAGATAGACTTGGTATAAAAAGTGATTGAACTTTTTTCAGCTAATACTCCTAATGGAAAAAAAATTAGTATTATGCTTGAGGAAATTGGTTATGAATATAAAACTACTAAGATAGATCTTAATAAAGGCGAACAATTCAAACCTGAATTTAAAAAGATTAGTCCATTAAGTAAAATCCCAGTAATTATTGATCAGAATAAAAATAAAACAATTTTTGAGTCTGGTGCAATATTGATGTACTTGGCAGAGGAAAGTGGAAAATTTTATGACCAAAAAAATAGATTACAGATAAATCAGTGGTTGATGGCTCAAATGGGTTATGTTGGACCAATGTTAGGTCAACACCATCAATTTCATCATTACAATCCAGGAAAAAGTAAATTTGGAGAAGAGAGATATTTCAAAATTGCAGAAAGAATTTATGCTGAACTTGATCAGAGGCTTTCAAATTCAAAATTTTTATCAGGTGATGAATATACAATAGCAGATATTGGAACCTTCCCATGGATTGCCAGACACGAATGGCATGATATAGGTCTCTCTAATTATAAAAATTTGACTAGATGGTACATTGATATTGCAAAAAGAGAAGCTGTCATAAAAGGTTTTTCTTTTATGAATAAAAATGAAGTAATACCAAAACCTTAATTTACTGAATTTAATAATCTAAATAAAGAAGCAAATATCCCGTGACCAGATAATTCAATTAATAAAACTACAATAACTATAAATACTAATTTTTTATTCATCTAGTAAATACAAATAATAATAAAAGGATCCAAAAAAAACCGTAATAAAAGTAAATATATTTTTTTGTAAAATTGTAAGTGATAGGATTATGAACTTGCTTATTTTTTTTCTTTTTTTTATTCATCTGCATGAACCTTTTCATTTTTTTCGTGTTTTTCTTGTGCAGCTATTGTATATTTTGCAACAGGTCTTGCCATTAGTCTTTTTAACCCAATTGGTTCAGCAGTATCTAAACAATAACCGTAGGTATCGTCTTTAAGTCTTATTAATGCTTTATCGATTTCGGAAATTAATTTGATCTGTCTATTGATTGCTTTCATTTCTACGTTCTTATCAGTATAGGAACTTGCTTGATCAACAATATCTGCAGAAATACTATTATCATCCATACTCCCATTATAGAGTGCCTCATTATTAGCTTTGACTAGTTCTTTTTTCCAATCTTGTAACTTTATTCTGAAAAATACTTTATGTTTTTCACACATATATTTTTCAGTATCTTTAGGCATATAGGTTTTAGAAATTTTAATTGGAACTTTAGCAACTATTTTTGGCTTTATAACCGCTTTTGCTTTTGTTTTATTTACAGGCTTGCTTTTAACTTTAGAAACTTTTTTTTTAGCTTTACTGGTTTTAGGCATATTTTCAAATTAAATTCGAGGGAGTATATTCAGCAAAATAGGGGTGTCAAGCAACCTTAATTATTGTAAATATTTGCTTATGAATGTTAACAAAAATATTAATAATATATTTTTTATTTTTGCTTTTTCACATTTAATTATTTGGACTTTAGTTCCGACTATTACAAATAGGAATTTACCCCTTGATACCATAGAAGCTCTAGCTTGGGGGAGTAACTTGGAATGGGGATTTAACAAACATCCACCTATGAGTGCTTTTTTCCCCGAGGTATTTTATCAAATATTTGGTGCTCAAGACTGGGCATATTACTTTTTAAGCCAATTATTTGTGTTAATTGCTTTTTATTATGTATTCAAATTTGCAAATGAAATTTTAGGCAGTATTAGTTTAGCCCTAATTTCAATATTATTACTTACATCAATATATTTTTATAACTTTACCACTCCTGAATTTAATGTGAATGTCTGCCAGTTACCTTTCTGGTCTTTGGTGGTTTACTATTCCTGGAGAATATATAATTCTAAAGAAATAAGATTATCAGATTGTTTGTTGGTTGGAATATTTGCAGCAATTGGTTTTTTATCAAAATATTTATTCATATATCTTTTAATATCGATAGATTTATTATTTATATATTTAATTTTTTTCAAGAAGACCAAAAAGTTTGACTTTAAATATTTAATCACTCTTGAAGTTTTTTTAGTTTTACTGTTACCTCATTTTATTTGGCTTTATGATAATGAATTCATAACTATTTTTTATGGACTCAAAAGAACAGGTTTAGAAGAGTCTGTAATCTTTGATCATATTAAGTACCCATTAATTTTCTTAGCTAAACAAATTGGAATATTAATTCCATTTTTCTTTTTAGTTTTCCTTTTGATAAAAAAATTTAAGTTTAAATTTAATTTTAAAGATAAAAAACTTCTCTTTTTATTTTTTATAAATCTAGTACCTATAGCTTTAATGTTTACAACCTCGTTGGTTATGGGATCAAAAATAAGAACAATGTGGATGACACCGTTTTATCTATTTTTTGGAGTCTTTTTTGTCTACCTATTGAGATCTCAAATAAATTTAGAAAAGATTAATTCTTTCTTGATAGGATTTTTATTTTTATTTTTTCTATCACCAATTATTTATTCATATGTATCAATTTCTCAAACTGATAAACGAACAGACTATCCTGGAAAAGAAATAGCGATTAAAACTCAAATTACTTGGGATCAAGATTTTGATAAAAAAATTCAATTTGTAACAGGAGATGAATGGAAAGCTGGAAATCTTTCCTATCACCTTAAATCTAGACCTAAGTGGGAAGGATATACAAATGATGATATACTAAATAACTCATCTGAATTTATTTGTATAGATGATGTATGTTTAGGAAGATATTAATATTTAAAGTTTGATTTATGAAATTTAAAATTTTAATTCCAGTTTATAATGATTGGCAATCAGTCTTCAAACTCTTAGAAAACATCAATTCTTATTTAGAGGGGTTAGATCATGAAATATCGATTATAATTGTTAATGATGCTTCAAATCATGATCTTCCAGAGGAAGATAAAGTTTTAGATAATATTCACTCAGTTAAAATTTTGAATATGAAAATAAACCAAGGTCATGCAAGATGTATTGCAACTGGACTAAAATATATTTTTGAAAAAGAGGACTTTGATTACGTTATTCCTATGGATGGAGATGGAGAGGATAGACCTGAAGAGATTTTAGAGTTTATAAAGAATGTTCAAGCCACAAATGATAGAGTCATTGTTGGAGAAAGAATTAAGAGATCAGAAAACTTACTTTTTAAAATTTGTTATCAAATCCATAAATTAATTACATTTACGTTCACAGGTAAGTCAATTAGATTTGGAAACTATACCTGTCTACCAAAAAAAACTGTTGAAAAAATGATCCAAGAAAAAGCTACTTGGAATAGTTTTTCTGGATCTTTAAAAAAAATTGAGAACGATTTAATTCCAATCTCCTCTATAAGAGGAATAAGGTATTTTGGTCCTTCAAAAATGAACTTTATGAGTTTAATAAAACATTCACTTTCAATCATGAGTGTTTTTAGAAAAACTTTTTTAATCCGATCAGCACTCTTTATAGTGATATATATTTTGCTAATAAAAAGTAATGCCTCTATAATTACTTCTATACCATTAATTTTATTATTAATAGCTGTCTACTCAATATCAAATTTAGCACTAAGAGAAAATGTTGATGAACTTAATAATTCATTAAATAATATAGATAATATTAAAAATCTAAAATGAAAAAAAGAGATCTTTATTATGAGAGAATTCCTACTAAATTATTAAGAGAGAATGTCAGGTATCTAGGTACGATATTAGGAAAAGTTATAAAAGATCAAGAAGGTGAAAATTTTTTTAGATTAGTTGAAAAGGTGAGAAAGCTTTCCAAAGCAAATAAAAAAAAAATAAAAACAGAATATTCAAACAAAAAAATTATTCAAACAATTAAGAATTTGGATCCAAAAAATACTTTCAAGTTAACAAGAGCATTCACTCATTTTATGAATCTAATGAATTTGTCAGAGTATATCGATGCTTCAAGAAGTTTAAATGAATATGAAAATAGTAAAAAGAAAATCGATAGAACAAATATATTCATTGAGGAAATTTTTGAAAACCTTTTTAAAAATAAAAATATTAATCAAAATAAAATATATAACCTTACAAAAAATTTGAATATAGGAATAGTCCTAACAGCACATCCAACTGAAGTGAAAAGAAGAACACTTATTCAGAAATATCATAAGATTATGGAAATACTTGAGCAAAGAGATCTTCTTAGAGATCATCCATCAAAATTGAGAATTTTAGATAAAAAACTTTTTGATGAATTAACAATCGTTTGGAATACTGATGATTTAAAAAGAGTAAGACCATCTCCATTTGATGAAGCCAGATGGGGCTTAGCTGTGATTGAAGATAGTCTATGGGACACAATTCCCAAAGTTTATAGAAGATTAAATTCAATTTTTCTTAAAAATATGGATAAAGGACTTCCTAAAAATTTTAATCCAATTGAATTTGGTTCGTGGATGGGTGGAGATAGAGATGGAAATCCAAATGTAACATCAAGTATTACTAAAGATGTAATTTTATTATCTAGATGGGAAGCGGCTAAATTATACGAAAAATCTTTAACTAAAATTATTAGATCGTATTCAATGAAGAAATGTTCCAAACAAATTATACGTCAAGTTGGAAAATCATTTGAGCCTTATAGAGCTTTTTTAAGACCTTTAAGGGACAAAATGAGAATAACTCATAGAGCCATTGAAAAACATTTAGTTAGCCAAGAACCCCTAAATTATGAAAAATTATTGAGTTCTAGAGAAGAAATACTCAAACCATTAAGGGTAGTAAGAGAGTCTTTAGAAAAAAATAATAACAAAAATATTGCTAGTGGAGATCTGTTAGATTTAATGAGAAGGGCCAAATGTTTTGGAATTAATTTAGCAAGACTTGATATACGTCAAGAGTCATCAAGACATAACCAATTAATTCATGAGTTAGTTAAAAGAAAATATAAAAAAGATTATTACAAATTTAGTGAAAAAGAAAAAATTAAATTCTTGAAATCATTAATTGGTAAAAAGAAAAATATTATCAAAAATTTTAATTTTAAAAATGAGGAGAATAAAGAAGTTTGGTCCACTTTTAAAACTCTTTCTTATGAGCCAGCAGAGTGTTTGGGCGCCTATGTAATTTCTATGACCGCTTCAGCTTCAGATATACTGTCAGTTTCTTTTTTACAAAAAGAAGCAAACATTAAGAATAAGCTAAGAGTAGTTCCATTATTTGAGACTTTAGATGATCTTATAAACTCAAAATCGATAATGCAGAGTTTATTTTCACAAAAATGGTATAGAAAATTGATTAAAAATAAACAAGAGGTGATGATAGGGTATTCAGACTCAGGTAAGGATGCTGGTAAGATGTGTGCAAGCTGGCATCAGTACAAAGCTCAAGAAGAAATAGTGAAATTAGCAAAAAAATTTAATATTGAAGTAGTCTTCTTTCATGGTCGCGGAGGTTCAGCAGGTAGAGGCGGTGGCCCAATACAAGCAACTTTAAGGTCTTTACCACCTAATTCTGTAAATGGTAAAATTAGAATTACAGATCAGGGAGAAGTTATTCAGCAAAAATATGGTTATGAACCTTTGGCTAAATATAACATATGTAGTTATATAGGTGCTGTAACTGAAGCTACATTAAATCCACCACCAACTCCAAAAAATAATTGGCGAGACTTAACTGAAAAAATGTCTGATATAGCCAAAAGTTCTTATAGAAAAAATATTAATCAAAATTCAGATTTTATAAAATATTTTAAAATAGTGACACCCCATGTTGCTCTTGGAAAACTTTCAATTGGCTCTAGACCATCAAAAAGAAAAAATGTTGATACTATTAAAAGTTTGAGAGCTATTCCTTGGGTTTTTGCTTGGACCCAAGTTAGATTAATGCTTCCAGCTTGGCTAGGTTCCACTGAGGCATTAAGGTACGCTTATCATAAAAGATCTAGAAAAATTTTATTTGATATGGAAAAAAATTGGCCATTTTTTAATGCAATGCTTGATATGCTTGATATGGTAATTTCAAAAGTTGATCCAGATATTTCTAAAATTTATGAGGAGTTCCTTGCTGATGAAAGTCTAAAAAAAGTAGGAAAAAAGCTAAGATTTCAATTTGATTCTATTAAGAAATTAAATAAAAAGATAACACCAAAAGAGATTGCTGATATTAGAAAACCATTTAGATCTCAAATTATAGTCAGAAATATATACTCTGAAGTATTAAATATAATTCAGCCTATCGTAATTAGAAAATTGAAAGTTAATAAAAACTCAAAAAATAAGCAGTATTTGAATGATGCCTTGTTAACCTCAATAGCTGGCATTTCGGCTGCAATGAAAAATACTGGTTAACAATTTGATTTGTTAGATAGCTTTTATCCTTGGTAAAGAAAAGAAATCTGCTGTATCTATTTTAGAAGAATATTGTCTTCTCATGTTCCATTTTTTGTGAACCCCAGCACTTGCAAGACTTAAAGTAGATCTACCATATCTATAATTAGTATTATCAATTGATTGCATTAAACTTTTTATCTTTTCATCTTTTTCAGATGAAAATAAATTTTTTCTGCCATCATCATTCCGCAGCCCAGTCAACATCACACCCGCTTTTTGATAACGATAACCATTTTTGAATATACTTTCCAGTATCGCAACTGCAGTCTTAACAGTTTCGATACTATTGTTTGTTGCAATAGGAAAATCAACTGTTTTAGCATTTGAATAATAACCATAGTCTCTTTGAAAAGGACTGGTTCGAACAAAAACTGTAATCGCTTTTGCAACTAGAGACTCTGATCTTATTTTTTCGGATGCATTTAAGCAGTAGTTGGCAACTGCTTCTTTTAGTTCTTGAAATTTTTCAATTCTTTTACCAAATGATCTTGAAACTACACAACTCTTTCTTTTAGTTTGTGTAGTTTCTAAATCTATGCAAGGTATTCCTCTAAGTTCCATTGCAGTTCTAGAGCTTAAAACATTAGAGCATTTTTTAATCCAGGTATTAGATTTATTCTTAAGTTGTTTAGCATTGTAGATACCATTTTTTTGATAAAATTTTGTTAGCTGTCTACCAACACCCCATATATCATTTATTTTAACTTTTTCTAAAATAGGATCTAAATTTTCTATTCCAATTAAGCTGGTTACTCCTGATTGTTTTTTCTTCGCAATGTGATTTGCTACTTTGCTTAAAGTTTTAGTTTTAGCGATACCAATGCTAGTTGGAATACCAGTCCATTGCAAAACTGTTTCTCTGATCTCTCTACCAACTTTTTCAACTTCAGAGTCTGGAAAATTTGATAAATCTATAAATGCTTCATCAATAGAATATACTTCTATTTCAGTATTAAATCTTTTAAGTGTTCTCATTACTCTTCTAGATAAATCTCCATATAATGAATAGTTTGATGAAAAGACCTCAACTTTATTTTTAACAATAATATCTTTAGCTTTAAAATAAGGTTCACCCATTTTAATTCCTAAAGCTTTTGCTTCATTGGATCTTGAAATTATACAACCATCATTATTTGACAAAACAACCACAGGTTTTCTTCTTATTCTTGGATTGAATAATCTTTCACATGAAACATAGAAAGAATTACAGTCAACTAAAGCTAATTTTTTAGTACGTTGAATGGATGACATAAGTCACAACCCCCCAAATAAATACGTCTTCTTCTTCATTAATTAAAATTCTATTAGAAAATTCTTTAGAACCTGAGGTTAGAAATTTTTTATCTCTTTCTTGAACTAAAGTTTTAACTACAAGCTCGTCATGAACATTTGCAATAACTGTTGAAAAATTTTTTGGTTTTAAACTTTTATCAACAACCAATAAATCTCCATCATTAATCCCAACATCAACCATAGATTTTCCCTGCACGCGGATAATGAAGGTAGCCGGAACATTTTTGATCAAATGCATGTTTAGATCAATATCTTCTTCGATATAATCAGTTGCAGGTGATGGAAAACCAGCACCAGCTTTATGTAGATAATAAGGGATTGTTAGTTTCATGTTCTTGTTTTGTTCTAATTTATAGCCCATTTATGCAATGCACGCAAGAGGTTGTATTTTGAGTCTGTAACTGAATCAAAAGTGAATCAAAACGTGAACATCAAAACTACATTTTGTATGGTTGTGGATAACTTTAACCAAGGATAGTTTAATTTAATACAAATATGAAAAAATTAACATGCCATTGTGGGGAAGTAGAAATTCAAGTTAATTTAAAAAAAAATATTGATGAATTGATGAGATGTAATTGTTCGATGTGCAAAAGAAAAGGAACAATGGTTACAACAATTAACAAAAATGATTTGAAGATTGTTAAGGGGGAGAGCAAAATTAAGACTTATCAATTTAACACTAAAGTAGCCAAGCATCATTTTTGTTCAGAGTGTGGAATTCACACACATAACCTTAGGAGAAGTGACCCAAATACTTTTGGTATTAATGTAGGGTGTATTGACGAAATAGAACCAAATGAATTATTTAAACTTAAGACCTTTGTAAAAGATGGTCAAAACCATATAAAGGATAGAAAATAAAAATGAAAAAATTAGTATGTCATTGTGGAGCAATAGAAGCAGAAATAAATTTAGACGGAGATTTAGCTAAAGTAATAAAATGTAATTGCTCTATTTGTAAAAGAAAAGGAGCGATTATGTCTATGGTGAAAAATGAAAATTTTAAAATTGTAAAAGGAGAAGACAAATTAAAACTTTATCAATTTCATTCAAAAGTTGCAAAACATTACTTTTGTTCTGACTGTGGAATTTATACACATCATAACCCAAGAATTAATCCTGCTATGACAGGATTTAATGTAGGCTGCATTGATGAAATAAATACTTTCGATATAAAAGAAGTTCCAGTAAATGATGGTCAAAATCATCCATTAGATAAAAAATAATTTTCATGCATCAATTTAGCTTATGTTTTAGTAAAATTAAAAAAGATTGCTTAAAATTTATAAAATCTCAAGAGACAAAAGCCTACAAATTTAAGAATAAAGAAAAGATGATAAAATCTTTTTTAATTCCCTTATGCTTTTGG
>CACEEW010000003.1 GCA_902558705.1 uncultured Pelagibacteraceae bacterium | reverse complement strand
TATATTAAAAAAAAAAAAAATAAAAAAACAGCACTGTGTGCAGGAAATATAGCTACACCAGAAGCTGCAAAATTTCTTTTAAAATTAGGGGTGGATATAATCAAAGTGGGTATAGGCCCTGGATCTATCTGTACTACACGATTAGTGGCAGGTATTGGAGTTCCTCAGTTAAGTGCAATTTTAACAGTTAGAAATGGAGTTAAAAATAAAAATGTTAAGATTATCTCTGATGGAGGTATTAAATACTCTGGTGATTTAGCTAAAGCTTTTGCTGCAGGAGCAGATGCAGTGATGGTAGGTTCACTATTTGCAGGTACAGATGAGACACCAGGTAAATTAATTAGAAGAGGTGGAAAGCTATTTAAAAGTTTTAGAGGCATGGGATCAGTGGGTGCTATGAACAAAGGTTCAGCTGATAGATATTTTCAATCAAAACAAAAAGATATCTCAAAATATGTACCTGAAGGTGTAGAGGGATTTGCTAAATATAAAGGTAAGGTTGAAAAAATAATTTTCAAACTTATTGGTGGTTTGAAATCATCGATGGGTTATCTTGGCTCTAAACAAATTAAATATTTAAGAAATAAACCACAATTTGTAAAGATTACAAAAGCTGGATTTTATGAAAGTATGGTACATAACGTTGATATTGTAAAAAGTGATGATTGATAATAATGATTAAAATCTTAAAAAAAACTGTATTAATTTATTTTTTCATAAATTTAATAAGTATTTCTTTTAGTAATGAGAATTTTTTTGATAAAGGCTTAGAACTTTATAAAATTAAAAAATATGACGATGCAAGATTTATGTTCGAAAGAAGTATTGTTTTTAATCCAAAAGACTCAAGTTCATATTTGTACTTGGCAAAGATTTATAATTTTGAAGAAGATCAAAAAAAAGAAAAAAAAAATTTAGAAACAACATTATTAATCGATCCTGATAACGAAGAAGCAATATTGATGTTAATGAAAATAGCTTTAGAAAAATCAAATTATTCAAAAGTAAAAGATCTATCAAATACTTTTACAAAAGTTTGTAAAAAACTATGTGATGATAATAAAGATATTTTGGAGACTCTGGCGAATATAGAGCCAAAAAATGATTCTTGATCAAAGTTTAAATAAAATATTAATCATAGATTTTGGTTCTCAATTTACACAATTGATCGCCAGAAGAATAAGAGAACTAGGGGTATTCTCAGAAATTATTAGTCATAAAAAGATTAAAAATAAAAATATTGATAGTAGTATTAAAGGTATCATTTTATCAGGAGGTCCCCTTAATGTTTATGAAATTAATAGATACTCTTTCGATAAAGAAATACTTAAAAACAATATACCAATATTAGGTATTTGTTTTGGTCACCAAATTTTGTCAAAATTAAATGGTGGAAAGGTCAAACAATCAAAGCATCGAGAGTTTGGTTTAGCTAATGTCTATAAAAAAAAAGATAGTCTTTTAATAAAAAATTTCTTTAATCAAAAAAAAATTCATAAAGTATGGATGAGTCATGCTGATCAAGTTTCAAAATTACCTAAAAATTTTAGAGTAATTGCATCAAGTCAAAATTCGAAATTTGCAATTGTAGAAGACAAGACAAATAAATTTTATGGTGTTCAATTTCATCCTGAAGTTACACATACAGAAAATGGTAAAAAAATTATTAAAAATTTTATTTTTTTAATATGTAAAATTAAAAAAAACTGGTCATCAAAAGATCAAAAGATGAAATTAATTAAAGAAGTTAGAAATCAAATTGGTGAAAATAAAGTTATTTGTGCCCTTTCGGGAGGAGTTGATAGTAGTGTAGTTGCTCAATTATTAAATAAAGCTATAGGTAAAAAGCTATATTGTATTTTTGTTAACACCGGTCTTCTCAGAAAAAATGAGGAAAAACAAGTAGTTGATACTTTTAAGAAAAGGCTCAAGATGAATTTAATATACGTTAATGCTGAAAAAGAATTTTTAAAAAAGTTAACAAACGTTTCAGATCCAGAAAGAAAAAGAAAAATAATTGGAAATTTATTTATTAGAATTTTTGAAAGATATGCAAAAAAAATTAAGAATGTAAAATTTTTAGCTCAGGGAACACTTTATCCAGATCTTATTGAAAGCAGATCAGTAACAGGAAGCCAAACATCAAAAATCAAATCTCATCATAATGTAGGTGGATTACCAAAAAAAATGAAATTAAAATTAGTTGAACCTCTTAAATTCTTATTTAAGGATGAAGTAAGAAATTTAGGTTTAGAGCTTAATTTGAATACAGAAATTATTTCAAGACACCCTTTTCCAGGTCCAGGTTTAGCAATTAGAATGCCTGGTATTATAACTAAAGAAAAAATTAACATCTTAAAAGAAGCTGATTATTATTTTATACAGGGTCTTAAAGAACATGGTCTGTATAATAAAATTTGGCAAGCTTATGCAGCCTTACTTCCAGTAAAAACTGTTGGTGTAATGGGTGATAATCGAACCTATGAATATTTGTGTTTACTGAGAGCCATAACCTCAGAAGATGGTATGACTGCTGATTTTTATGAGTTTAAAAAATCATTTGCACAAATGATTTCAAATAAAATAGTAAATAGCATAAGAGGAATAAATAGGGTAGTTTACGATATAACTTCAAAACCACCAAGCACTATAGAATTAGAGTAGTTTAATAAAATGAATACCAAGATTAAAAATATTCTCAAAAAAAAAAATAAATCTAAAATTTTGTGTCTCACAGCATATTCAAAAAATTTTGCTGAGCTAATAGATAAATATGTTGATATTACTTTAATCGGAGACTCATTGGGGTCTGTTTTATATAATTACGATACTACAAAAAAAGTAACTTTGACTAATATGATTGATCATTCAAAAAGTGTTAGGCTTGGTGTCAAGAAAAGTTTAATGGTTGTAGATATGCCTTTCAATACATATAAGTCTAACATCTCTGCATATAAAAATGTGAAAAGAGTCATTAAAGAAACAAAATGTGACGCAGTTAAATTAGAGGGTGGAAAAAAAATTATTACACAAGTTAAATATCTTATTAAAAAAAAGATTCCAGTTATGGGCCATTTAGGTCTTCTTCCCCAATCTGCTAAAGGAAAATTTAAGTCAAAAGGTAAATCAACTAGGGAAACAAAACAATTAATAAAAGATGCTCTTTTGCTTCAAAGTAGTGGAGTATTCGCTATAGTTATAGAATGTGTAAAAGGAGCTACTGCGAAAAAAATTACTCAATCCTTAAAAATTCCAACAATAGGTATTGGATCATCAGTTCATTGTGATGGCCAAGTACTTGTTACAGATGATTTAATTGGATTAAATAGTACCAAAATAAGATTTGTTAAAAAATTTATTAATATTAAAAAATATATAAATATAGGATTAAAAAAATTTTCTAAAGATGTTAAATTAAAGAAATATCCTACAAAAAAACACTCTTATTAGAAATATTTTTTAAATTGTTCGTTGATAGATAAAATATCTAGGTCAACTAATCCTCCAATCACGAGTTGTAGCGCTACTAATAAGATAAAAACTAGACCAATATAAGCTATCCATAAATGTTTTTGAATATAGCTTGCAAGATAAGTCGCTAGAGCTCCTGTTAGAACAACAGAAAGCACAAGTCCAAAAATCATAAAACCAAAATTTCCTTTAGCTGCACCAACCACTCCAATTACATTATCAAAACTAATCATTATATCTGCAAACAAAACTTTATAAACACTTTGTATGAAAGATGGCTCTTTAGATTTTTTAGTTGGTGATTTTATTTTTTTTATTTCAAAAAGGTCTTTTCTTAAATCATTTACTATCCAAATTAAAAGTAGACCACCTAATATTTTTATAAAGTAGAATTTGAATAAATAAGTGGCAAAAAGTGCAAATATAATTTTAAAAATCAGAGCACCAGCAACACCCCAGTAAATTATTTGTTTTTTATTTTTTGGAATAAAATTTGCTGAAATGACACCAATGATTATTGCATTATCAGCTGTTAAGATAATTGTAATAAAAATAATTTGAGCTAATATAAGTAATTCTTGTAACAAAGTAGAAGCATAGTATTAGATATTAATAATAATTCAATCAAAAGTAGTATTATTTTTTTATTGATAATCTTTTTAATACATAATGAAATACATTTAAATAAATTGGAGGAAAAATGAAATTCATAAAATACTTAATAACTGTTTTAGTTTCATTAACTTTGTCAATTAATCTTGCGATTGCAGAGAAATGGGACATGGCTCTTGCTTATGGAGCGGGGAATTTTCATTCTGCAAACGCAACTGAATTTGCAAAAAATGTAACTGAAAAAAGTGGTGGTAAACTAACAATAGTTACTCATCCAGGTGGATCACTTTTTAAAGGTGGAGAAATTTTTAGAGCAGTGAGAACTGGGCAAGCACAAATTGGTGAAAGATTTATGTCAGCTTTAGGAAAAGAAGATCCATTATTGGAAATAGACTCACAACCATTCCTGGCATCATCTTACTCAGATGCTATGAAATTATATAAAGCATCAAAAGACGAAATTATAAAAGGTTTGGATGCTAAAGGGCTTGTCTTCCTATATGCTGTACCGTGGCCAGCACAAGGCTTGTATAGTAAGAAAGAAATTAATTCAGTTAATGATTTAAAAGGCTTAAAATTTAGAGCATACAATTCTGCTACAATAAGAATTGCTGAATTAACTGGAATGGCTCCTACCAAAATAGAAGCAGCAGAAATAAGTCAAGCGTTTTCAACAGGTGCTGTTGAAAGTATGATTACATCTCCAACGACAGGAAAAAATTCTAAGATTTGGGAGAATGGTGTGAAATATTTTTATGACATTGCAGCTTGGTTTCCGAAAAATATGGTGATCGTTAATAAAGAGTCTTGGAATAAATTGGATAAAGCAACTAAGGATTTAGTAATGAAGCAAGCAGCCTTAGCAGAAAGAAAAGGTTGGCAATTATCAAAACAAGGAAATGTTGGAGATAAAAAAGCTCTAGCAGATGCCGGTATGGTAGTTGGAAAAGTTAATGCATCTTTACAATCTCATTTTGAAAAAGTTGGAGAGACAATGGCTAAAGAATGGTCTCAAAAAGCTGGATCAAGAGGAGCGTCTGTTTTATCAACTTATAAATAATTAAATTAAATATATCTTAAGGCCACTTAAAAATTTTGAGTGGCCTTAAATTATTATGTTAAGTAATATTGATAAAAGTCTAAATAAACTTTATAAATTTTCTGGTTATATTGCTGCAATTTTTTTAATATTAGTTGCAGTTTTTATTCTTATAGGTATTTCGTCAAGAATATTTGGTTTTTATATAAGAGGTTTAGCAGAATATTCTGGTTATTGTATGGCTTCGGCATCTTTCTTTGCATTAGCTTATACTTTTGTAGAGGGTGGACATATACGAATTACTCTTTTTTTAGAAAAACTTTCAGGTAGGAAAAGATGGTTGATTGAAATTTGGTGTTTGAGTTTGGCCAGTTTTTTTTCAGGATATTTAGCATTTTATTTTATTAAAATGTTAATTATATCTTACAAATTTCAGGAAAGGAGTGAGGGGGCAGATGAAATATTAATATGGATACCTCAAACAAGTGTAGCAATAGGTTCAACAATATTTTTTATATGTGTTTTTCATAAATTCATCCTAAATATAAAAAAAAGATAAATGGCTGAGATATTTTTAACAATTTTTTTTATTAGTGTTTTATTGTTTTTTTTAGGTTCTGGTATCTGGGTTGCATTAAGTATGATAGGGGTATCAGCAATTGGCATGATGTTGTTTACTTCAAGACCAGTAGGTGATGCAATGGCGACTACAATATGGGGAACTGCATCGTCATGGACTTTGACTGCATTGCCCTTATTTGTTTGGATGGGTGAAATTCTTTTTAGAACTAAGCTCTCAGAAAATTTATTTAAAGGTTTATCTCCTTGGATGCAAAAGCTCCCAGGAGGCTTAATTCATGTAAATGTTGTTGGATGCGCTCTATTTGCTGCAATATCAGGATCATCAGCGGCAACTGTAGCTACAGTTGGAAAGATGTCTATCCCTGAGTTAAGAAAAAGAAATTACCCAGAAAAAATTTTATTAGGTAGCTTAGCTGGCTCAGGTACTTTGGGACTATTAATACCTCCATCAATTATTTTAATTATTTATGGTGTAGCTGTTCAAGAATCCATAGCAAAACTATTTATAGCAGGAATTATTCCAGGGATAATGATTGCACTAATATTTATGTCATATGTTATTATATGGTCTTTAATCAATAAGAAAGAAATGCCAAAAATTCTTGAGGAATATTCTTTCTTGGAAAAAATTAAGAGATCAAAACAACTTTTACCAGTAATATTACTTATTTCTGCAGTTATAGGGTCTATATATACTGGAGTAGCAACCGCTACTGAAGCTGCTTCATTAGGTGTCGTTGGTGCATTAATTCTATCTTATTTCCAAAAAAGCTTAACTCTAGAAACATTTAAATCTTCTTTATTAGGTGCAACTAAAACCTCATGTATGATTGCGTTTATTTTAGCTGGTTCTACTTTTTTATCTTTAGCAATGGGTTTTACAGGATTACCGAGAAATTTAGCAATATGGATACAAGGCATGGAACTTTCCCCTTATGTTTTAATTTTGGTTTTAATGATTTTTTATATTATTTTAGGAATGTTTCTTGATGGTATATCTGCTGTCGTACTAACAATGGCAATAATAGAGCCAATGATAAGACAAGCTGGTTTTGATATGATTTGGTTTGGTATTTTTTTAGTTATTGTAGTTGAAATGGCACAAATTACCCCTCCTGTTGGATTTAATTTATTTGTACTTCAAGGAATGGCAAATAAAGATATGGGCTATATTGCAAGAAGTGCTTTTCCATTATTTTTGTTAATGGTTTTAGCAGTAATTCTTGTAGTTATATTTCCTGAAATTGCTTTATGGATGCCAGAACAAATGGTAAAAAATTTAAATTAATACTTAGAAGGCTTCCCAGCAATTACAGCTTTTAATTGTTCATACTCTTCACAATTACAACCTTTTAAAACTTCTAATCTTTCAACAGCTAGGTTATGCCTTTTTGTTGCTACATATAATTCACCAAGATATT
Source organism: uncultured Pelagibacteraceae bacterium (assembly GCA_902558705.1). Classification (GTDB taxonomy): domain Bacteria; phylum Pseudomonadota; class Alphaproteobacteria; order Pelagibacterales; family Pelagibacteraceae; genus Pelagibacter. The sequence continues at coordinate 89,920 of CACEEW010000003.1, read as the reverse complement.
CATTAATACCTTTGTGATTAGGATCAATAGCTAAACCCTGAAGATAATATTTTTCCCCATTTTCAAAATCACCAAGTTTTCTAGTAGTAAAACCCAAATAATTTAAGGTATCTGCATCGTTAGGTTTTTTATTGTTTGATTTTATCAATAGCCCCTGTGCTTTTGCATATCTTTTATTCGCTATTTCTAATTTACCATTTTTCTCATGTTTTTTTGCCGCTTCTATATGAGTTACAGCTTTTTCATAATTTGATTTAGTTTTAGTATTATTATCACTACTACTAGAGCCTGCTGAAAATACGTTTCCAGTAATTAAAAATAATATAGACAAAGATAAAATTATTTTTTTCATGTTAAATAAATTTTTTCATTTTGTTTAAACTTTTAAGTTCTAAGCCATTTTCAATTAAATTTTCTTTTATTGATTTAGCTGTTGCTAATGAACTTAGATTGTCTCCATGTATACAAACAGAGTCGATTTCACAAGGTATTTGCTTCCCACTGTGACAATTAAGCGACTGAGTTTGAACCATTTTTAATACATGTTTTTTTGCTTGCTCAGGGTTCGTAATTAATGCATGAGATTTTTTTCTTGATACAAGATTACCATCATCCTCATAATTTCTGTCAGCAAATATTTCACAAGCAAATTTCATATCAAATTTTTTTGCTGCTTCTTGCATTTTTGATCCTGTAGGCACTAGATATATTATATCTTTATTAATATCCCTAATAGTTTTGGCTAATATTGTGGCTAACTCAATATCTTCACAAGCCATATTATTTAATGCTCCATGAGGTTTTACATGAGATACTACTTCATCGAAGGTTAAAGCTATTTTTTGCAGTGTCTCGTATTGATCAATTATTAGTTTTTTTATTTCATTTTCAGAAAGATTCATTCTTTCTCTACCAAAATTTTCTGGGTCTTTAAAAGAGGGATGTGCACCAATACTTACACCATTATTTTTTGAAATTTTTACCACTTGACTCATAGTTTCCTCATCCCCAGCATGGTAACCACAAGCTACATTGGCTGAATTGACGATTTCTAATAAATCTGGATCATATTTATTTGAGTAATGTTTTGATTTTTCACCTAAATCACAATTTATATTAATTTCCATACTTATTATTTGTAAGTATAACATGGCATGATAAAAAATATATCAAATCTTGGTGACGCAGCTTTATATTGTGATTTTGGAACTGAGGTAAATAAAGAAGTAAATAATAAAGTAATACGTTATTTTAAAAGTATTCAGAAAGAAAATATTGATGGCATTAATAATTTAACTCCATCTTATAATAAATTAATAATTTCATTTGATTTACGTAAAAAAAATTTTCAAAATATTAAAAAATCAATCGAAAATTTAAATGTTATTAATGACGATAAGTTAGAGAATAACAAAATTAAGATTCCAGTTTGTTGTGATGAAAAATTTTCACTGGACATAAAAAGACTAGAGGAAAAATTAAAAATAAGTCGTGATAAAATTTATGAAAAATTTTTTAATAAGGAATTTTTTTGTTACATGACAGGTTTCATTGCAGGGATGCCTTTTTTGGGTGATCTAGAAACTGAATTGCGAGCAAAACGTTTAGAGACACCCAGGGTAAAAGTGCCAAAGGGTTCAGTTGGACTTACAGAACAATTTGCAAATGTTTATACTTTTGAAAGTCCAGGTGGATGGAATATTATTGGGAATACACCTAGTGTTATCTTTGATAGTTCTAAGGAGAGCAATCCAAATTTAATTAACCCAGGTGATGTAGTCACTTTTGAGCAAATAACAAAAGATCAATACAACAATTACAATGAATAAAAATTATTTTGAGATTAAAAGAGCTGGAATAAACACAACATTTCAAGATCAAGGTAGAAGCAATCTTTATCATATTGGAATTCCATTTAGTGGGGCAATGGATAATAGAAATTTTCAGATTTCTAATAAGCTTGTAGGGAATGAAACAAATTCTCCGGTAATTGAATTTGCTTATCAAGGTCCATTGTTGAAGTATTTTGGTGACAATATTAAATGCGCAATCGTAGGAGATGTAAAATTTATAATTAGAAAAAATGATAATGATATTGAAGGGAACTGTTATCAATCTTTCACATTAGAAAATGGCGATGAAATAGACATTATAACAACTAATAAATCTGTTTATGGATATTTTGCAATTAGTGGTGAATTTGATTTAGAATATCAATGGTCTAGCTGTTCTATTAATACAAAAGCAAATATAGGTTCGAATAATGGAAAAAGAATAGAAGATAAACAAAAAATATATATTTCCAAAATTAATAAAAACCTAAATGATAAAAAGCTAAATTACATAAATACAAAAATAGAAAAAATTAGAGTTATTAAAGGAACAAATTTTAATTATTTTTCTGATGAGGGAAAAAATATTTTTTTTGATAAGGAATTTGTTGTATCAAAATTATCAGATCGTATGGGAATGAGATTAGATGGGCCAAAAATTGAAAATATTGTTGATACAAACATAAAATCTGAAGGTTTAATAAAAGGAGTAATTCAAGTACCTGCAGATGGAAATCCAATTATTATGCTTTCTGATCATGGAACTATTGGAGGTTATCCTAAAATAGGAGTTGTTATCAGTGCTGATTATGACAAATTGGTTCAACTTACGCCTGGTTCAAAAATTAGATTCCAAGAAGTCGAATTATCTAGCGCAGAAACTTTATTTAAACTATATGACTTAGAGACTCAAAACCTAATCTCACAAATATCATGACTTTCATAAGAAACTTACCTGGCCCATTATTAATCTTTTTAGGAGCATTAAGTTTAAGTTTTGGTGGATTACTTGTTAAATCATTTGAGGGTGCAACTTTATGGCAAATTTTATTTTGGAGATCTTTATTTTTTTCTCTTACTGTTTTAGCTTTTTTAATTATTAGCTATAAAGGAAAAACTTTTAAATCATTCTACGTTTCAGGTTTACCAGGATTTTTTGGCGGAATAATATTATCTATTGGTTTCTGTGGTTATGTTTTTGCAATGTATAATACGACAGTTGCAAATACTAATTTTATAATTTCACTTCAAATACTATTTCTTTCAATATTTGGGTATTTTTTTTTAAAAGAAAAAATAAGCGCTACAACTTTAACTTCAATTATTTTAGCAATGACAGGTGTTTTATTGATGGTTGGAAATTCTCTTACGCCAGGTGAGTTATCTGGAAACCTAGCAGCATTTTCAATGCCAATAGTTTTTGCAATTTTAATTATAATAATAAGAAAATATCCAAAAGTAGACATGGTCCCAGCTCAATTTGTAGCTGGAGTATGTTCATGTTTAGTTGGGTTTTTGCTCTCAACTAAAATAATGATATCGACTCATGATATTTTTTTAGGTTTTCTAGCTGGTTTTTTTCAAGTTGGTTTTGGTTTTATATTTATTACAATTGGAGCAAGAACAACCCCTTCTGCTACGGTTGGAATTATTATGCTTTCCGAATCTGTGCTTGGTCCAATATGGGCATTTCTTTTTGTAAGTGAAAGACCTTCAATGTTTGGATTAATAGGAGGTGCAATTATACTTTTTGCAGTTTTACTTCAGTTTTATTCACTTTTGAATAAGCCAAAAAAAATCGTTTCTGATTGACTTTTTCACATACATGTAAGATTATTCATTTACGGGAGAGACTATAAAATATCGTAGCGCCGAAGGAGCAACCACCCAGGAATCTCTCAGGCAAAAAGGACCGTAACATATTAACTCTGGAAAGAGATTTAAATCTCGCCGAAGGAGCAAAACTCTCAGGCAAATATACAGATGGGTAAAAATGAGTTAATATGGAAACAAAAAAAACATCGCTTTATCAATTACATCAAGATTGTAATGCAAAATTTGTTGAATTTGCAGGCTATCAAATGCCAATACAATATTCTGAAGGTATTGTAGAAGAGCATAAATTTACAAGAAATCATTCTGGTATTTTTGATGTTTCACATATGGGTCAATTATTTATTTATGGTGGTGATGACCTAATAAAAGATTTAGAAAAAATCTTCCCTTTAGATTTAAAAAATTTAAAATTAAATCATTCAAAATACAGTTTCTTAATGGATAAAGATGCTGGCATACAAGATGATTTAATTATAACAAAAACAAGTGAAGGTTTTTTGATAATTCTTAATGCAGCATGTAAAGACAATGACTTCAAAATTTTAAAAGAATTACTAAAAGAAAAATACAAAATGATTTTAGATGAATATAGATCTTTAATTGCAATTCAGGGCCCTAAATCATCAATAATCTTAAATGATGTTGTTGAGGGTATAAAAGATTTAAATTTTATGACAGGAAACTGGTTTTTATTTGAAAATCAGAAAGTTTTTATTACCCGATCTGGATATACAGGTGAAGATGGTTTTGAAATATCGATCCCAAATGATTTTGTAGATAAATTAACTAGAGAGTTAATCAACAAAGGATCCAAGTTAATAGGCTTAGGAGCAAGAGATACTTTACGTTTAGAGGCTGGTTTATGTTTATATGGTCATGATCTTGATAAAGACAAAACTCCTGTGGAGGCAAATTTAAAATGGGCTATCTCGAAAGAAAGAATTTCCAAAGGTGATTTTATCGGCTCTGACATAATCATTAAACAATTGAATAATGGTGTCAGTAAAATTAGAGTTGGAATTAAACCTGAAGGAAGAATAATTGCTAGAGAGAAAACAAAAATTTTTAATCAATTAGATATTCATATTGGAGAAATTACTAGTGGTACATTTGGACCAAGTGTAAACGGACCTGTAGCAATGGGTTATGTAGAAAATGAATTTTCAAAAAAAAATACCAAAGTATTTTTAGAAGTAAGGGGTAAAAAACATCCAGCCAGTATTTGTAGTTTGCCGTTTTATAAAAAAAGTTATGTTAAAGGAGCAAATTAATGAGTGATGTAAAATATTCAAAAGAACATGAGTGGATTAAATTAGATGGAGATGTAGCAACGATTGGTATCACAAAACATGCTACTGAAATGTTGGGTGACATAGTTTTTGCAGAACTTCCAGAAAAGGGTTCAAAAGTAGAAAAAGATGGAACTGCTGGTGTGGTTGAGTCAACGAAAGCTGCTAGTGATGTATATACGCCTGTGAGCGGTGAGGTAGTGGATATTAATCAAGCCATAGTAGATGATCCATCCAAAATTAATGAAGATCCAGAAAATACAGCATGGTTTTTTAAACTCAAAATAAAAGATTTATCAGAAATGGACACTTTAATGAATAAAGATGATTACGATAGATTTGCAAAGGAGGCATCAGCATAATGTTACCAAATTCAGAGAAAGATTTTTTAAAAAGACACATTGGACCCTCAAAAGAAGACCAGTTAAAAATGTTAAAAGAATTAAATTATCAATCACTAGATGATTTAATTGACAGCACTGTTCCAGAAAAAATAAAGTTTAACGGTGAACTGAACATTGGTGAGTCAAATTCAGAATACGAAGCGTTAAGAAAATTAAGAACAATTTCAAAAAAAAATCAAGTTTATTCAAATTTTATTGGCATGGGTTATTATGGAACATATACACCTTATGTAATTTTAAGAAATATATTAGAAAATCCAGGTTGGTATACTTCATATACACCTTATCAGCCAGAGGTAGCTCAAGGAAGACTTGAGATGTTATTGAATTTTCAACAAATGATTGTCGACTTTACAGGAATGGATATTGCTAACGCTTCTTTGTTAGATGAGGGTACATCAGCTGCAGAGGCTATGGGTCTTAGTCATAGATTAAATAAAAAAGATAGTAATTTAGTTTTTGTATCTGAAGATTGCCATCCTCAAACAATAAATGTAATTCAAACAAGAGCTGAACCTATGGGTTTAAAGGTTTTAGTCGGTAAAGAAGATGAAGTTTTAGACCATTTAAAAGAAGATTTAGTTTGTGGAATTTTACAATACCCTGGAACTTTAGGAGATATTAAAGATCCAAGTGAAGCAATAAGCAAAATTCATAAAAAGAACGGAAAGGCTATATTAGCTTGTGATCTATTAGCATTAGCAAAATTAAAAACACCAAGGGAACTTGGTGCTGATATAGCAGTTGGAAGCTCTCAACGATTTGGTATTCCAATGGGATATGGAGGTCCACACGCAGCCTTTTTTGCAACAAAAGATGAATATAAAAGATCTATGCCAGGAAGAATTGTTGGGGTGTCAGTTGATAGACATGGTAATAAGGCATATAGATTATCATTACAAACTAGAGAGCAACACATCAGAAGAGATAAGGCAACTAGTAATATTTGTACTGCTCAAGCTCTATTAGCGATTGTGTCAGCAGCATATGCTATTTATCACGGTCCAGAAGGAATTAAAATTATTTCTGAACGAGTATCTCAATTAGCAAAAAGTTTTGCTGATAAAATAAGACAGTCTGGATATGAACTTTATTCTAATTATTTTTTTGATACCGTCACAATTATTACTAAGGAAAAGACTGAACAAATATATAAAAACGCTTTAAATCAGAAAGTTAATATACGAAAAGTGAATTCCAAAATGCTTGCTATTTCATTTGATGAGAGAAAAAATGTTTATAGAGTAAATCAATTATTAAAAATTTTTAATTCAGCAGAATCAATCAAGAAAGAGGATCCTTCAGTAAGTCTACCCAATCTACCAAAAAACTTATTAAGAAATTCAAAATATTTAGAACATCGAGTTTTCAACTCATATCATTCAGAAACTGAAATGCTTAGATATCTAAAAAGGTTGGAAGATAAAGATATAGCATTGAATAGAACGATGATAGCACTTGGCTCATGTACAATGAAGTTAAATGCTGCTGCTGAAATGACTCCAATTTCCTGGAAAGAATTTTCTCAACCTCACCCATTTGTTCCAATAGAACAAATGGAGGGTTTTAGAGATTTATTTACTGATTTAAAAAATTGGTTGCGATCTATTACTGGTTTTTCAGGTGTTTCTCTACAACCTAACGCAGGTGCTCAAGGTGAATATGCAGGTTTAATGGTTATCCGCAAGTATCATTTAGATAGAGGTGAGGCTAATCGTAATATATGTTTAATTCCAAGCTCAGCACATGGAACCAATCCAGCAAGCGCACAAATGGTTGGAATGAAAGTAGTTGTAGTGAATTGTGATAAAGAGGGAAATGTTGATTTTGATGATTTAAAGAAAAAAGTAGAGCAACATTCTGAAAACCTTGGGGCATTAATGGTAACTTATCCATCTACCCATGGAGTATTTGAGGAAAAAATAACGGATATTTGTGAGTTAGTTCATAAACATGGTGGCCAAGTCTACATGGATGGAGCAAATTTAAACGCCTTAGTCGGAGTTGCAAAGCCAGGAAATTTTGGTCCAGATGTTTGTCATATTAATTTACATAAAACTTTTTGTATTCCTCACGGTGGGGGTGGACCTGGTATGGGACCTATTGCTTGTAAAAGACATTTGCAAGCTTATCTGCCTAATCATCCAGTGATAAAAGATTGTGGACCAACTACTGGAATTGGAGCAGTGTCAGCAGCACCTTGGGGCAGTTCAAGTATCCTTTCAATTTCTTGGATGTATATTAAAATGATGGGATCTGAGGGATTAAAGCTTGCTTCTCAAATTGCAATATTAAATGCTAATTATATTGCTCACAGGCTAAAAGATCACTTTCCGATTTTATATAAAGGGTCAAATGGTAACGTTGCACATGAATGTATTATTGATATTAGAAATATTAAATCAGAGATAGGGGTAACAGAAGAGGATATTGCAAAAAGGTTAATAGATTTTGGATTTCATGCTCCAACGATGTCATGGCCTGTAGCTGGTACTATGATGATAGAGCCTACTGAAAGTGAGGGTTTATCAGAACTTGATAGATTTTGTGACACTCTAATTATGATTAAAAAAGAAATAGAAAAAATTAAATCAGGTAAATTTGATAAGATAGACAATCCAATTAAAAATGCTCCGCACACAGATAGTGAACTCGCTTCTGATAACTGGACACATAAATACTCAAGAACAGAAGCAGCTTATCCAGCAAAATTTTTACGATCAAGTAAATTCTGGCCTCCAGTTGCAAGAGTGGATAATGTTTATGGTGACAAGAATATATTTTGCACTTGCCCAAGCATTGATGAATTTAAAGAAGATGCAGCTTAATAATTAATGAAAATTGCTGTTGTTGGCTCAGGCATTTCAGGATTAAGTGCTGCATATTATTTATCAAAGAAACATCATGTAGATCTTTTTGAAAAGGAGGATCATTTTGGCGGTCATTCTCATACTATTGATTTATCATTCGGCACAAAAAAAGTTTCAGTAGATATTGGTTTTATTGTATTTAATTTTGCAACTTACCCTCACTTAATAAAATTTTTTAATGAAAATAATATTGCTATTGAAAAAAGTGATATGTCTTTTTCTGTGTCAGTTGAAAACTCTAAATTTGAGTATTGTGGCAGAGGATTAAGCGGGATTTTTTCAAATAAAACTAATTTATTTAATTTTAAATTTCTAAAAATGTTTTTTGATATTATTAAATTTTATAAAAAATTTGATAATTTAAAAGAAATTCAAGAAGACATAACGCTTGGTGACTATTTAAATAAAGAAAATCTTTCAAAAGAGTTCATTAATTATCATCTAATACCAATGGTTTCAGCTATTTGGTCAATGCCACCTAGTGCTGCCAACCAAATGCCATTAAAATTTTTTTTAAAGTTTTTTCAAAATCATGGTTTGTTTAAATTAAAAAATAGACCCCAGTGGTATACTGTTTCTAATCGGAGCAGAACTTATGTTAATAATATACTTTCAAAAATTAGTGGAGAATATTTTAAAAATTATTCAATCAAAAAAATCAAAACTAAATCAACAGGAATAGATTTATATTATGGAGGACAAAGTGAATATTTTGATTACGATAAAGTTGTTTTAGCAACACACGCAGATGAAGCACTATCAATAATTGATCAACCCACTGACCAGGAAAAAAATATTCTATCAAATTATAAATATAAAGAGAATATCGCTTATATTCATACTGACGAAATAGCTATGCCAAAAAATAAAAAAACTTGGTGTTCATGGAACTCTTCAATCAAAAAAGATGAAATTGAAAAAAATTCAATTACATATTGGTTAAATTTATTACAAAATCTTAAATGTGAAGAAAATATTTTCCTTACCTTAAATCCTCACTTTGAGATCAATGAAACGAAAATTTTAAAAAAAGTAAGATTTACGCATCCATATTTTGATCAATCTGCTTTAAATTTTCAAAGTCAGCTCAAAAATTTACAAAATAAAAGAAATATCCTTTTTTGTGGTAGTTATTTTGGTTACGGTTTTCATGAAGATGGAATAAAATCATCTATCGAAATGCTCAAAACCTTTTATGACTAGTTATATTTATAATGGCACTGTAATTCATAAAAGATTTAAACCAAAAAAACATTTCTTTAAATATAAGGTATTTTCACTTTTAATAGATCTTTCAGAATTAGAAAAATTAGACAAAACAATTAATTTTTTTTCATATAATAAATTTAATTTAGTAAGTTTTTTTGATAAAGATCATGGTAATAGAGATGGCTTTCCACTAATTAATTGGGTTAAAAAAAATCTAAAAAAAGAAAATATCAGTTATGAAAATATAAAAATTAAACTTTTATGTTACCCGAGAATATTTGGATATGTTTTTAATCCCTTAAGTGTTTTCTATGTGTACGATAATAATAACGACCTAATATCAATACTATATGAAGTTAAAAACACTTTTGGTGAGCAACATACTTATATTTTTAAAGTAAAAAATAATAATTTATTACAACATAATTGTGAGAAAAAATTTCATGTCTCGCCATTCATTGAGATGAATTGTAATTATTTTTTTAGAATTTTAAAACCTGCAGATAAGATCTCCATTATAATAGACCAATATCAATTAAATGAAAAATTATTATACGCCTCTCAAGATGGTAAAAGATCAGATTTTACAACTTCAGAGTTAATCAAATCTTATTTAAAACATCCATTAATGACATTTAAAATTATTGCAGCGATACATTTTGAAGCGTTTAAATTATGGGCTAAAGGAATAAAGTTAATTAAAAAAAAATTTAAAATAAGAAACAACATATCTTTCGAGAATTGATGCCATTATATAAATTTGCAGATAAAATAGTTTTTAATATACTGACTGGTATAAATGTTGGATATCTAGAAATTACAAATTATCATGGTAAAGCTTTCAGATTCGGTAATCCTCAAGCTTATTTAAAAGCTAAATTAATAATTAAAAAACCAAATTTTTCTTTAAATTTAATAAAAGGTGGCAGTGTTGGATTTGCCGAGTCTTATATGAGAGGAGAATTTGAAACTGATAATTTATCTAATTTGATAGAAATAACAGCCCGAAATATTAAAATTATCTACAAGTTTTCAGGTTTACTTGATTTTCCAATTGTAAATTTTTTCAAGAACATATTTGTAAAAAACACAAAAAGTAGAAGTAAAGAAAATATTGCAAAACATTATGATCTGGGGAATGATTTCTTTTCATTGTGGCTTGATGAAACTTTGACTTATTCGAGTGGAATTTTTAACAAGAATACCAAGGATCTTTCTGATGCTCAAAATAATAAATATCAAAAAATGATTGATTTAATTAGACCAAATAATGGTGATAGAGTATTAGAAATTGGATGTGGATGGGGTGGTTTTGCTGAATATCTAGGAAAAAAATATGATGTAAAACTTGATTGTATTACTATTTCAAAAAAACAATTTGAGTACGCAAAAGAAAGAATTTACAAATGTGGTTTAAACGAAAAAGTAAATATTGAAATTAAAGATTACAGAGATCTAAAGAATAAATATAACTCAATAGCCTCCATTGAAATGATCGAAGCAGTAGGCCAAAATTATTTGGAGAGTTACTTTCAAACTATTAAGAAAAATTTGTCGACAAATGGAAGGGCAGCTATTCAAGCAATTACAATAGATGATGATTTATTTGAAAGATATAAAACTAAACAAGATTTTATTCAAAAATATATTTTTCCAGGAGGATTTCTTCCAAGCAAAAATAGCTTAAATAAATATGTTTCAGAAAATGGCTTAACAATCAAGTCCTATGACTCTTATGCTGACCATTATGCGAATACGTTATCAATCTGGAAAAATAAATTTAATACGAAATGGGATCTTATTAAAAATCAGGGTTTTGATTTGACTTTTAAAAGAATGTGGGAGTTCTACCTTTCTTATTGTGAGGCTGGATTTAAATCTAAAAATATTGATCTGATACAATTTTCGATTCAAAACAAATAAGAATAAAGGAGATATATGTTCAAAACAAAAATGATTAAATCAATTTTGTTGATAATTGCATTATTCTTAACTACAAGTTGTTCAAATAATAGCTCTATGAAACCTGAGGATTTTAAAAATAAAGAACCGAGATTAGTCATTGAAGAATATCTTTCCGGAAGTGTTAAAGCTTGGGGTGTTCTTCAAAATAGATCAGGCAAAGTTACTAGACAGTTTTCAGCTGATTTGAATGGTAAATGGGATGGAAAACAATTAATACTTGATGAAAAATTTGACTGGGATAATGGTGAAGTACAAACTCGACAATGGCAAATTACCAAAATAGATGAAAATAATTATGAGGGAACAGCAGGTGATGTCGTAGGTACAGCAAAAGGGTTTTCTTATGGACCTGCTTTTAAGTTTGAATATGTATTATTAGTACCAGTTAAAGGCAGAGAAATTAAAATAACTTTTGATGATTGGATTTTTAAACAAGACGATCGTGTAGCCATAAATAGAGCAACAATGACAAAATTTGGGTTTAAAGTAGCAGAATTGACTGTTGTATTTGTTAAAGACTAATTTTTTTTTTGGTATTTCGTCATTTTTCCAATCAAACCAAAATAGATTTTACTTGGTAAAAAACTTAATATTTTCAAAATTATTGTTAAAGATTTTGGAAAGTGGATCTCAAAAACATTTTTATTAACTAATCCATCGTAAATTTTTTCAGCTGCGTATTCAGTTGTCTTTAAAAAAGGCATTTTGAAATCATTTTTATCTGTCATTGGGGTTTTAATAAATCCAGGAGAAACCAAACAAACTCGAACATCAGATCTTTTAAAATCAAAATATAAGCTTTCTGCTAAATTATTTAAAGCAGATTTAGATGGACCGTAACCGGTTGAATTAGGCAAACCTCTGTATCCTGCTATGGATGAGACTATACAAATAGTTCCATTCTTTTTATCTTTAAAATATTGCTCAACAGCTTTTATACTATTTAAAGTACCAAAAAAATTTACCTTAAATACATTTTCAATTTGATCAACATCAATATCTTTTTCTTTCTTTGGGTCCCATGTCCCTGTTGAAAAGAAGCAGATATCAATATTTCCAAATTTTTTTTTAATTTCTTCAAATATTTCTTTACATTTTTGTTTATCAGTTACATCTAAAGGAAAACCATGAATATTTTGCTCATTATTGGAAATTTCATTGAGAAGGTTTTCCCGTCTAGCTGAAATTGCTACGTTCCATCCTTCATTAGCAAATTTAATTGCGAGAGCCTTTCCAATTCCTGTACTACCACCTGTTATCCAAATAGTTTTTTTATTAATCATATACTGATGTATAATACTTATGTGTTAAAAAACAAATTTATATCATTCGTCCTATTTTTTTTTATAACGTTTTCAGCTTCATTTGTGGGGCGACTAGTAACAATAAGCTCTAAAGAACCTTGGTATTCACAATTAATCAAATCAAATTTTAATCCACCAGATTGGATCTTTGCGCCAGTTTGGATAACTTTATATTTGATGATGACCATTGCAATTTGGCTTTTTTGGCATAGCAAAAACAGAGATCTAAATACAATTTATATTTACTTCATCCATATAGTTTTTAATACAACTTGGAGTATTGTTTTTTTTGGTTTACATCAAATTTTTGCAGCACTAGTTGTACTTTTAGCACTAATTTTTTTAATAATTACACTTATTTTAAAATTTAAACGTGTCAATTTAATAAGCTATTATTTAATGTTTCCCTATTTACTTTGGACACTCTATGCATTATTTCTGAATATCAACTTATTAGTATTAAATTAAATATGGACGATGTAGTTATAGTAGGTGGTGGAATAATTGGTGCAGCAACTGCTTATTTCTTATCAAAAGAAGGCAGAAAAGTAAAAGTAATTGAAAGAGATCCAACTTACAAAACAGCTTCCTTTCCTCTTTCCTTGGGGGGGTTTAGACGGCAATTTTTTCAAACAGAAAATATTTTATTAGGTAAATTTGCTAGAGAATTTATATTTCAAATACCAGAACTTCTTAAAACAGAAAAAAATCCAAAACCAACTGCTAGTATGAAGACAAATGGATATTTATTAATGTTTGGACCTGAGCATGCAGAAGAGCAGTACAAAGCTTTAGAAAATCATAAAGCATGTGAAGCAGGCACAAAAAACATTAAAGGATCTGAATTAACAAAATATTTTCCTTATATAAATGGTGAAGGTATTGAAACTGCTACATTTACTGATAATCAGAGCGAGGGGTGGATAGATCCTTTTATGTTTCATAGTGCTTTAAAAAGTAAAGCAATAGAGCTTGGAGCAGAATTTATAAAAGGAGAAGTTAAAACACTTTTAGAGATAAAAGCTAAAACAATTATATCTGCAGCTGGTTGTTGGACTAAAGAACTTCTGGAAGATATTCCTGTTGAACCCCAAAAGCATACTGTTTTTAGAGTTAAATGCCCAAAACACATTCCTGAAATGCCACTGACTGGTGATTTGACAACAGGTGTTTATTGGAGACCAGAGGGTAGAGAATATTTAGCAGGATCCCCTAAGTCAGTATTTGATGCTGAGGATCTCGAGCCTGCATGGAATGATTTTGAAGAACTTGTTTGGCCAGCTTTAGCGCAGAGAATACCGGCGATGGAGGAATTGAAATTAACAGGAGGTTGGGCTGGATATTATGATTGTAATAGGCTTGACAATAACGCTGTTGTAGGAAAACACCCAAAATTTGATAATGTTTATTTAGCAACTGGTTTTACAGGCAGAGGTTTAATGCAGGCTCCAGGAATAGGAAGGGCTTTGACAGAACTAATCACAACCGGTTCCTATCAATCTATAGACATTTCAAATATGGCGGTAGAAAGAGTTCTTGGTAAAGAGGCAAGACCTGAGCCATACGTGCTTTAAGTAAAATTTTTAAGTGCCACAAAAAGTTTGATATTTTTCTTTTGAATTTTTTGGGTATTGATATTCTTGAATGTCATTTTGATTATTATAAGGCTTTTCAAGAACCTTAATTAAATTATTGAGTGGTTTAAAGTTATTTTGATTTGCTTCTTGCAAAGATTCTTCCACTTTATGGTTTCTTGGTATTATAAGAGGATTAACACTTTTCATTAGTTTCATGCTTTTTTCTAAGCTACTATTAACTAACAATCTTCTTTCCCATCTTTTTTTCCACTCTTTCAATTCAATATCATCATAAACTTTATCTTTTATATTTTCTACATTCATTAAATGACCAAAAGTATTTGTATAATCAACTTTTTTTTTATGCATCCAAGTCAGTAAATCTAAAATTAAAAATTTATCTTTTTCCTCTTCACCAAATAAACCTATTTTTTGCCTCATCATTTCAAGCCACTTATCCTCATATTTTTTTTCAAATGAGTTAATAATTTTAGTAGCTAATTCGATAGCCTTGTTTTGTTCATCATCTATTAACGGTATCAAAGATTCTGCTAGTCTTGATAGATTCCATTTGGTTATAATTGGTTGATTGCAATAAGCGTATCTTCCCATTTGATCTATTGAACTGAAGACTGTTTTTGGATCATAAATATCCATAAAAGCACATGGCCCATAATCTATAGTTTCACCAGCAATACTCATATTATCAGTGTTCATCACTCCATGAATAAAACCAACCCGCATCCAGTTTACAACTAGATCAATCTGTTTTTGAAGAACAATTTTTAAAAATTCTATCGGTTTATTTTTAGACTCATCAAGTTTAGGAAAATGTCTTTTAACTACATAATCAAATAATATTTTTAATTCATCTATTTTATTTCTTGCAGCAATATATTGAAATGTTCCAACCCTAATATGGCTTGAGGCCACTCTAGTAAGTATTGCACCCTCTAAATTTACTTCCCTTATTATATTTTCTCCTGTTTTAACTACAGCTAAACTTCTTGTGGTAGGTATATTAAGGTTATGCATGGACTCACTTATAATATATTCTCTCAACATGGGACCTAACGCTGCTCTGCCATCACCATTTCTTGAAAATGCTGTTTTTCCAGATCCTTTAAATTGGATATCATGTCTAATTTTATCTTTAGACAAATGTTCTCCAATAAGGATTGCTCTTCCATCTCCAAGCATCGTAAAATTACCAAACTGGTGGCCAGCGTAGGCTTGAGCAATTGTGTTACTATTCTCAGGCAATACGTTTCCCGCAAATAAAGCTGATAATTCCTCTTTACCTACATGTGAAAAATTTAAGTCCAACTCTTTAGCTAAACCTTCATTTAATAAAACTAATTCAGGTCTTTTTACTTTGATTGGTTTAATGTGTTCTTTAAATGATTCAGGTAGCTTAGAGTAAGAATTATCAAAATTCCAATTAATATTATTTATTCCAGATTTCATCTAGGATTTCTTCTCTTTTACAAGCTTTTTTATAAGCTAAATAATTTTGTAAATATATTTTATAATAGTTTTGATGACGATCTTCTGCCTTATAAAATTTTTTAAACTCTCTAAGGTATGTAACTACTTTTTTATTAAATTTCTTTTCTAAATTTTCAATATCTTCTTCTATCATTTTTTTTTCATTTTGATTTTGATAAAATGCAACAGATCTATAACTATATCCTTTATCACAAAACTGACCATAAGCATCAAAAGGATCGATATTTATCCAAAAATTTTTTAGCAGTTCTTTGTATGAAATTATTTCTTTATCATAGATAATTTCAACAACCTCGAAATGGCCAGAATTACCATAAGTCACTTCTTTATATGTTGGATTTTCGGTTTTCCCTCCTGAGTAACCTGATATCACTTCTTCAACTCCGTTAAGTTTTTCAAAAGATTCTTCAACACACCAAAAACATCCTCCAGCAAAATAAGCTTTATTTATTTGAGCTGAATATGAAAAATTTGTGTTAGTTAAAATGATTAAAATAATTATGAAATATTTCATAAAATATCATAAACAAAATAGATATGATGTGTCTATACTATTAAAGGTAGCTACATTTTAGTAATCTACCTTTAATAACTTTATAAAGAATTATTTCTTTTTATATTTTGCTGCTTCTTCGGATCCACCGGTTGCCGAACCTTTACTGTAGGAATGAGCGCCCATACCAGCTAACTGACCATCTTTTACAATTAAATACTGGTTTCTAATTTCACTACCCTCAAAGAAACACTCTAATATTTCTCTTACACCATCGGAATATCTTGCTTGCGCGGTTAAAGATGTTCCAGAAGTGTGTGGTGTCATACCATGATTTGGCATACTTCTCCAAACATGATCATTGGGTGCTGGTTGAGGAAACCATACATCTCCTGCATAACCACTTAATTGACCACTTTTCAGAGCTTTAGCGATCGCATCACGATTACAAATTTTTCCTCTAGCAGTATTTACTATGTAAGCACCTTTTTTCATTTTACTTATCATTGCATCATCAAATAAGTTTTCTGTCTCAGGATGAAGTGGACAATTAATTGTCACAACATCGCAAACCTTTACCATTGACTCTACTGTTTCATGAAAAGTTAAATTAAGTTCTTTCTCTACACTTTCAGGCAATCTATGTCTGTCAAAATAATGTAAATGCGTATCAAAAGGTTTCATTTTTCTTAAAGCATCTAAACCAATACGTCCAGCAGCAACAGTACCAATGTGCATTCCTTCAACATCATATGATCTTTGAACTGCATCAGCAATATTCCAACCACCTTCATTAACAATTCTATGTTGGTTATGATAATCTCTAACCATAGAAACGATCATCATTACAATATGTTCAGCCACTGATCTTGAATTACAAAAAGTAACTTCCACTACATCAATTTTATTATCCATTGCTGCTTGTAAATCAACATGGTCAGAGCCAATACCAGCCGTTATTGCCATTTTTAAATTTTTTGCTTTAGCAATTCTCTCTTTTGTTAAATAGTAGGGAAAAAAGGGTTGTGATATTACAATATCTGCATCCACAATATGTTTATCAGCCTCGCAGCCATCTCCATCTTTACTATTAGTAACTATATATTCATGCCCATTACTCTCCAAAAATTTTCTTAAACCAAGTTCACCTGAAACACATCCAAGTAATTGACCTTGAGTATAATCTCTACCTTTAGGCGAAGGTAGTGTCATTCCGTCAGGATATTTTTCTATTTTTGGTAATTTTGACAAAGGATAAGATTTTGGCATTCCTCCCTTTGGATCGTCATATAAAATACAAAGTATTTTCATTATCTATCTCCACTATTTACTAATTTTCTAATTTATTCCTTAAAGTCTAGCACATTAATCATACTCTGCAAATAATATTCGTTTAAATAGAAATATCTTTTTTTGGGTATTCTTTATTTAATATAAGTTTGTTTAGAATTATTCCAAAAACTATAACTATAATAGTCCCAATTATAATTGGATTGATAATATAATTAAATGAAGCTGACCCTATTATTACAATTATAGGATTTCCACCTGCGGGTGGATGGGTCACCCCAAATAGTATCATTAAAAAAATTCCTATTCCTACGCCTAATGGGATAGTGATAAAAATTGGCAAAGGAATAAGATTGACAAAAATTACACCTACCAATGCGGTCAACAAATGCCCAAAAAAAATGTTTTTAGGTTGAGCGAATGGACTTTCTGGATATCCAAATAACAAAACCATTGTTGATCCAAAAGATGCAATTAGAAATACACCAAATTCAGTTTTGTAAGTTAATAGTGTTAAGCAACCAATTGTAATTATTGAAAAAATTCCAGCGATAAAAGCTTTTTTAAATTCAAGATTTTTCATTTAAATATTTACCACACTGATTAAGTATAATTATCAAATAAAATTTAAATTATTCAACCTCAAGTTTATATAATTCTTGTTCAAGTTGTATTGCTTAATTTAAAATGATTATTAATTGCATCTATTAAAGCCATGTGATTAGATCATATCTATTAAGAAAAAAAAACATATAGAGAGATAACAAAAGGAGAGAAAATGTTAAAAAAAACATTAAAAAGGTTAGCATCTACTTTAACAGTAGTGGTAGCTTTATTTTCTTCACTCGCTTTACCTCAAAAAGTATTTGGTGCAGAAACCCAATACTTTCCAGTAGCTAGCAGCCGTGTTGGACCTTACTCAGCAATGGGAACTGGTTACTATGGGGCGCAGATCGATTACATGAACTACGTCAACATGACAGGTGGAGTGAATGGAGTTATGCTTACTTGGCAAGAATGTGAAACTGAGTACAACGCTGTAAAAACAGTTGAGTGTTATCAGAGACTACTTGAAAAAGATGGTCAAAGAATAGTTGTTTTTGACACTCTTGGAACACCAGGAGCATATGCAGTTATTAACCGTATGGCGAAAGACAATGTTGTTTTAGCTCAATATGGTTATGGAAGAACTGACGGTGCTGATGGAAGAGTATGGCCTTGGGTATTTAATGCTGCAAGTCATTATTGGTCACAAATAGCTGTTAAATTAAAATTTATGGCTCAAATTGAGGGTGGTATTGATAAAATGAAGGGCAAGAAAATTGTTCATCTTCATATTGACTCTGCTTATGGCCGTGAACCACTTCCAGCTATGAGAAAAATTACTTCTGATTGGGGTATGAAATTGGTAGAAATTTCAATTCCACCTCCAGGTCTAGAACAACAATCTCAATGGTTACAAATTAGAAGAGAAAAGCCTGATTGGGTTACTTTTTGGGGTGCAGGTTCAGGAATGAATTCAACAGCAATGACTAATGCTGCTAGAATTAATTTTCCAAGAGATAGAATGATGTATGTAACATTCGGTGCTGCCGAAGAGGATATGTATCCAGCTGGTGATGCAGCTAAAGGAACTTATGCCGTAGCTAATGCTTTACCAGGAGAATATCCGTTAGTTAAAGACATCAAAGATAAAGTATATGGTGCTGGAAAAGGTAACTTAGCTGATCCAAATAGGATTGGTTCAGTTTACTGGAATAGAGGATTAGGTGCTGCAGTTATGTGGATCGAGGCTTTGAAAAATGCTCAAAAGATGCATAACAAAGTTGGTAAAGCAGTAACTGGTGCTGAGTTTAGAGATGGTTATGAAGCCTTAAACATGACTGAAGCTAGACTTGAAGAACTTGGAGTTGGAGGAATGCTAGCTCCATTTGCTATTTCATGTGCAAACCATGAAGGTGCCGGTAAATTTGCTGTAATGCAGTGGGATGGAACAAAATTCAATCAGGTAACTGGTTGGGAAGCTCCGGGTGATCCTGCATTTATTAGAGGTCTAGTAGAGGCATCTGCAGCTAAGTTTGCTAAAGAGAACAACATTACACCGAAAAAATGCGGTTAATTAATTTAGAGATAAATTAATACCAATCGAAGGGGGAGTTTAAATAATTGAATTATTTTAAACTCCCCCTTTAAATAAAATTTAATTTAATATAAAAAGAAACCTTAATGAGTAACACTTCAGCAAACATTCTAGACATAAAGAATATTGAAGTCAGATATGATAACGTTATTCTAGCTTTACACGATGTATCTTTGAAAGTTCCTAAAGGAAAAGTAGTTGCATTATTAGGTGCAAACGGTGCAGGTAAAAGCACTACATTAAAAGCAGTTTCAACCATGTTAGCTTCAGAAAGAGGCAAAGTTACAAATGGTTCAATTGAATATGATGGAAACGCAATAGACAAACAAACTCCTTCGCAAATGGTTGGGTTAGGAATGGTCCAAGTGTTAGAAGGCAGAAGATGTTTTGGTCACCTTACTGTTGAAGAAAATATAATTTCAGGAGCATATTCAAGAAAATTATCTAAAGGTGATATTAATCAAGAATTAGAGAAAATTTACACTTATTTCATAAGACTTAAAGAAAGAAGAAAAAGTCAAGCAGCATTCACCTCAGGTGGAGAGCAACAAATGATAGCAGTGGCAAGAGCAATGATGGCTAAACCTAAAATGCTATTATTGGATGAACCGACAATGGGTCTTGCACCTCAATTAGTTGCTGAGATTTTTAATATTGTAAAAGAGTTAAATACCAAAGAGGGTGTTAGCATCTTACTTGCTGAACAAAATACTAACGTTGCACTAAAAAATTCAGACTACGGCTATATCATTGAAACAGGTAGAGTTATGTTAGATGGTACCGCAGAAAGTTTATTAAATGATGATAAAGTAAAAGAATTATATTTAGGAATTTCAAAGAAAGGTAGAAAAAACTTTAGAGATGTTCTTAAAGAAGAAAGTTTAAAGAAAAGAAGTAATTAAAGATGGAATACGAAAGAAAATTTAAAATAGGAAAACCAATATTAGAGGTAAATAATATCTCTCTCTCTTTTGGTGGTGTTAAAGCAATAACAGATACCTCTTTCAATGTACTTGAGCACGAAGTTAGAGCTATAATTGGACCTAATGGCGCTGGAAAAAGCTCAATGTTAAATTGCATTAATGGAATTTATAAACCTCAACAAGGAACTGTTTCGTTTAGAGGTCAACAAATAGATAATATTACTCCAAATATTATGGCTCAAATGGGTTTGTCTAGAACTTTTCAAAACTTAGCTCTATTTAAAAGAATGTCAGTTTTAGACAACATTTTGGTTGGCAGAAAACTTCATACAAAAACAAACTTCCTTGAGGTTGCTTTACAGCTTCCTAAAGTAAAAAAAGAGGAAAAACTAAACAGGGAGAGATCTGAAGAGATAATTAGTTTTTTAGAGATTGAAGATATTAAAGATACACCAGTTGGAAAACTTCCTTATGGGTTACAAAAAAAAGTTGAATTAGGTCGAGCTCTTGCAACAGATTCTACAATAATTTTATTAGATGAGCCTATGGCTGGTATGAATGTCGAAGAAAAAAGAGATATGTGTAGATTTATTTTAAAAGTAAATGATGAACTAGGTACGACTATGGTCCTTATTGAGCATGATATGGGAGTAGTTATGGATATATCAGACAGAGTTGTTGTACTTGATTATGGTAAAGTTATTGGTGATGGAACACCGGATGAAATAATGGCAAATCAAAAAGTAATAGACGCTTATTTAGGAGTAGAACACTAAGATAAAATATGATTGACGAATTATTATTTTTTATGGAAGTTCTTGTCGGTGGTTTGCTTGCCGGTACCATGTACTCTCTAGTTGCTTTAGGATTTGTTTTAATTTTTAAAGCTTCAGCAACATTTAACTTTTCACAAGGGGCTATGGTTTTTTTCTCAGTACTTGCTTTTTGTGGTTTCATGCAAGACTTTAATATACCTTTTGTACTTGCATTTATTTTAGCTGCTCTTTTAATGGTAGTGGTAGGTTTATGTACTGAAAGATTAGTTTTAAGACCTCTGATGAACGCTAGCGAAGACACAGTGCTAATGGCCACAATTGGTCTAGGATATGTTTTAGAGGGACTTGCACAAGCTGCTTGGGGAGTTGAAGTTAGAAGATTAGATTTAGGAATAGGAGATTTTCCTGTGCCATGGATTGCTGATAACTTAAAACTGTTCATTAGTGCGCTTGATATTACTGCAGGATTGGTAGCAGCAATAATGATAATAGGATTATTTCTTTTATTTAAATATACTAAAATTGGTCTTGGACTAAGAGCGGTTGCTGACGATGCAGGAGCTGCTAGTTCTATAGGAATTCCTCTAAAACATATAATGCTACTAGTTTGGTCAGCTGCAGGAGTTGTAGCTTTAGTCGCTGGCTGTATGTGGGGAGCAAGAGCCGGTGTTCAATTTGCTCTTGTTGATCTAGCCTTAAAAGCTTTACCAGTTTTAATAATTGGAGGGTTTTCTTCTATCCCTGGAGCAATTATTGGAGGTTTAATAATTGGTGCAGTAGAAAAAATATTAGAGGTTTATATTGGACCGTTTTTTGGTGGTGCTATTGAAGGATGGGCTCCGTATGTATTAGCAATATTCTTTTTATTATATAGACCAGAAGGTTTATTTGGAGAAAAAATTATTAGGAGAGTCTGATTTATGAAACCAATTTTTATGACTTATACAAAAAAAGACCTAATTAACTTAAGTGTTTGTATGGTTCTAAGTTTAATAATTATACCAACGTTTATCAAAACAGAATATTGGTACACATCAATCTTAATACCTTGGTTGTGTTTAGCATTGGCTACGATCGGACAACAAATTGTTATGGGTTATACTGGGCAATTGGCTTTAGGTGCTGCTGGCTTTATGGCTGCTGGTGCTTTTGCAATGTTTAACCTTATTTTACGAGTACCAGATCTAGGTTTTGTAGGCTCATTAATAGTTTCAGGCTTAATTGCTGCAGCTTTTGGGATTTTATTTGGTCTGCCAAGTTTAAAAGTAAGAGGAATTTATCTGATGGTTGCAACATTAGCTTCTCAGTTTTTTATAATATGGATGATAGATAAATTTGGTTGGTTTAAAAACTACGACTCATCAGGAATTATAACTGCACAAGACATAGTTATTTTAGGAAAACCATTTACAACTCCATTAGCTATGTATTTAGTATGTTTAGCGGTCACCACGGTTTTAACTTTACTAGCAATGAACATGGCTAGGGGTAGCACTGGTAGAAATTGGATGGCAGTAAGGGATATGGATATAGCTGCAGAGTCAATGGGAGTTTCATTACTAAGAACAAAAGTACAGGCATTTGCTATTAGTGCATTTTATTGCGGAGTTGCAGGTGCTCTTTTTGCGTTTTGTTACCTTAAATCCTTAGAACCAGTTGCCTTTGATATTAAATTATCGTTTAAAATTTTATTTATGTGTATACTTGGGGGACTAGGGACTATAAATGGTGCTTTTATAGGAGCAGCATTTATTTTACTCTTCCCAGTTTTTTTGAATGCTGTTGGTAACAATGTATTTCATGGAGCTATAGACGCTACAATTATTTCATCTATAGAGCAAGTGATATTTGGTCTATTAATGATTGTTTTCATGATTTATGAACCACTTGGGATGGCAAAGCTTTGGGAAAATTTAAAACAAAAATTGCGTTCTAAATTCTTATCTGCGAACATAAAAAATTTAAAATCATTAAAAAAATCCTAAAAGTGAATAAAAAAAAATTAATTTTTGCATTATTGGTAGGAATTTTAATAGGATTATTAATAGAAAATAATTTTTTAATTTAAATAAGAGTTAATTCTTTTTATTATTTAAAATTTGATATAATCAAAAAATTAAATAGTTCAAAAAAAATTATAGAGATATAATTTTTTTTACTGCTTTAAAAGGTAATAAAATGCATTCTTTACGTGACTGATTTTTTTCTTTAAATAATTTATTCATAATTTTCCATTTGCTCATAATCTTAATATTTCCATCAAAAAAAGATTTTGCATCATCGCATAATTCATTTATTTTTGATTTTTTTTTATTTATTGAAATCTTGGCTAGTAAGCTTGCAGATGCCTGACAATAAACACAGCATTTACCTTGATAACCAAAATCAATAATTCTCTCTTCATTTATAATTAGATTTATTTGCATTTCATCACCACATAATGGATTTTTCAACTTTGAATGGTGGGTATGATTCTGGATAAATTTATTGTTATTATTATCTGAGGCAATTCTAAGAATTTCTAAATCCATAGGAATTTATTATCTTAGATTATATTAAATTTGAATAAAATTTTTGTATAAAGATCTAATTTTTGTTGTAGTTCAAACCAATAAGAATTAAATATTTAAATATGGTAGAACTAAGAAATGAAAAAATCGCTGTACCTATAGTTTTATTTGCTGGTATTCTTTGGTCCTTTGGACCATTGGTCGTCAGATACATGAATGATCCTCACATGGTTCCATGGCAATATATATTTGGAAGAGGATTAACTATTTTTATCATATTAAATTTGTACTTATATTTTGAAGAGGGAATTAACTTTTATAAAAATTACAAAAAAGTTGGTAAGTCAGGACTTGTTGGAGGAATGGGTTTAGGTATAGCTATGATATCTTTTATTTATTCTATAACTAATACTACTGCAGCTATTACACTTTTATGTTTAGCTGCAATGCCATTTTTTACAGCTTTACTTGCTTTTTTGTTTTTAAAAGAAAAAATCTCTCTTAATGTTTGGATATCAATGATTATTGCTACAGTAGGAATAATAATTATGGCTTTAGGAAATACAGAAAAAAATTCTTTAATAGGTTTCGTTTTTGGACTTACATCCTCTATTGGTTTTTCTATATTTTCAGTGACATTAAGATGGCGAAAAGAAACTCCAAAGTTTACAACAGTTGCAGTAGCTGGTTTATTTTGCTTTGTCATAGCTACAATTATGATTTTAGCAAATAATCAAACATTCTTTGCTACTAGCTATAATAGTGCAATGTTTTCATTGCATGGAATAATAGTATGTTTAGGTTTAATATTATACTCTATTGGATCAAAAGCAATACAAGCAGCAGAGCTAACGTTATTATCTTTAACAGAAGTAATTGGTGGAATTTTTTGGGTATGGTTACCATTTTTTGGTATTAATGAAATACCATCAACAAATACAATAGTAGGTGGCTTTTTTCTTTTTGTTTCTCTTATCTACTATAGCCTAATAATGAGATGGAATAAGAGATATATTGCTCTCAATTAATTTCTTAACGAATGAGTATAGATAAAATAATTGTAAACAGTTGGAATGAGTGGGATCCGTTAAAGCATGTAATAGTTGGTAAGGCAGATGGTGTTTGTATACCTGCTCCTGAGCCTGCATTAGATGCAAAAGTTCCTGAAGACTCTGATATGATAGGGCAATTTGGCCCTAGAACTAAAGATACTGTAGATAAAGCTAATCAATTACTTGATGACTTTTCCAGCATGCTAACTAAACGAGGTATAAGAGTAGATAGACCTTCACCAATAAATTTTAATCAAAAAATATCAACACCTGACTGGAGAGCTGAAACTATGTTTGGCTGTATGCCACCAAGGGATGTTTTGTTAACTGTTGGAAATGAAATATTAGAGGCAACTATGAGTTATAGATGTAGATGGTTTGAATACCTCTGTTATAGACCTCTTTTAAAAGAATATTATAACTCAGATCCTAACATGAAACATGAATCTGCGCCTAAACCAAGATTGACTGATGCAGATTATCGAAAAGATTATTTATCTGATAAGATTGGGATTCAAAAAAGATTAAAATGGACTGAAGATAAATTTTTTGTAACCACTGAAGAAGAACCATTGTTCGATGCAGCAGATGTACTTAGATTTGGTAAAGACTTAATTGTTCAACATGGATTTACTACCAATTTAAAAGGGATTGATTGGTTAAGACGTCATTTTAAAGATCATAGAGTTCATGCAGTAAACTTTCCGGGTGATCCATATCCAATTCATATAGATGCAACTTTTACACCAATAAAAGAGGGATTAATTATAAACAATCCTCAAAGAAGACTTCCTGATGAACAAAGAAAATTATTTGAAAAAAACGATTGGAAAATAATTGATGCAGCTCAACCAGCTCATAATGAACCTCCACCACTTTGTTATTCATCAGTTTGGCTATCAATGAATGTTTTAGTTTTAGACTCAAAAACAGTTTGTGTAGAAAAAAGTGAAAAATATCAATCTGAACAATTAGATAAACTTGGCATGGAAGTAATTCCGGTGGATTTAAGAGATGCCTATGCTTTTGGTGGGGGACTTCATTGCTGCACTGCAGACGTTCACAGAGAAGGTGAATTAAAAGACTATTTTCCTAACCAATAAAGTCTAACTTGGGTTTTTTTTTAAAAACTCTATATATTTTAAGATTTCTTCGTACTTATCATCAGGGATATCTTTGTAACTGGAATCAAATTTATTTTTGATAGAAATTGCTACATGAGCATATGGATTTCTTCCATTAGGATGATTTGGGTGGTTTGGCAAACGACCCTCCAAATAATCGCCAGCTTCCTGAATAATTATCCACAATTTTTTAGCATTCTCTTTATTCATTTAACGAATTTAATTTGAAATTTTTTAGTGTTCTTTAGTTTTGTCTACATTAAACTTTTCTAAAGCTGATGACATATCATTTTCTTTTTCCTCAAAAGCTCCCAATTTTTCAAGTTCTTTTTGTTTAAGTCTTTGTTCTCTTAAATTCTCTCTATGTTCCTTAGCCTTCTGTTCACGATCAAATTTTTCCTCCCATTCCCTGATTTTGATATACTCTAATTCTTTCTGTTTTGCCTCTTCTTCTTTGATTATTTTAAGAGCTCTTTCTTTTCTTCTTTTATCTTTAAGCTCAAGATTTTTTTGTTCTTCTTCTCTTACTTTTAAATCAATATCTTTCCTATTCTGCTCCTCTTCTTTGGATTTAAGTTCTTTTTCTTTTATTCTTAATTCTTTAGCAATCTGAATTAAATCATCATCTTTTTTAATTAAACGATCAGACTCTAATTTTTGTTTTTCATTTTTAAATTTGTATTCTTTTTCTTTCAATCTTAATTCATCTTCGTTAAGTTTAATCATATTACTTTCTTTGATTAATCTTTCTTCCCAAATTTTAAGATCTTTTCTTTCTTTTAAGATTTGACTTTTCTCTTCAAGTTTTTGCAGCTTAATAGTTCTTATTTTTTCAAGCTCTTTATTCTTTTTATAACTTGAAAGTACACTACTAAAAGATTTTGAAGTTAAATTTGCTATTTTAGCTAACCCATTTTTCTTATGAGTGTCTTTTGTTCTTTTTTTTCGTTTTTTAACCATTTTATATTTTAACTATTTCACTAGAGAAAATAATTTTTTTCAATAAGTTTTTTATGAAATTAACTTTTGAACTAATTAAATTGGGTACAACCTGAAAGTGTTTTATTTTTAAAAAAATTATTAATTTTTAATTTCTTCACGGTTTTTTTCTGGTTCGTCAATTGGTTCTGTTGTTGGATTTAACTCTATTCCTGCAGGCGTAATTGTTGATGGCATAGCAACAAATTGAGAGTCTGGATTTTCTACAGTTTGTCTTACTCTCATTCTATAAATTCCAAAAATTCCTATAATTCCATGGAAGAAAAGAAGAAAAATAAAAAATCCATTTGGACCAACCACATCCATGAATATTGAGCACAAAAATGGACCACTCATTGCACCTAATCCAAATACAAATTGAAGTCCTGCACCCGCTGCTACAAATTTTTCTTTTGGAATATAATCATTAGTATGTGCTAAAATTTGTGAAAACATAGGTAAACTACAAAAAGAAAAAAGAATTAAAAAAATATAAAACCAAGTTTTACTTGTTGCTAATCCATCTGGTAAATACATTTGTCTAGAAACTAATATTGCAAGTAAAGCAAATATAGATGCACCAAATGTAGAAATAACTATTACTTTTCTTCTATCATACATGTCAGATATTTTTCCGACTGGAAATTGAGATACTGCACCAGAGATTGCTAACAAAAATGTTACAATAGATATTTCAAGTATCGTAAAATTCATTGATGTTGCATATACCGCTAATAAAGTGAATAAAGCTGCTTGTATTGTTCCATAGAAGAAAGAGCTCACCATACCAAAAGGAGATGCCTCATAAAGATCCATAAGCTTCATTGCTTTAATTTTTTTAAAAGTTGGTGGTTTTTTTTTAGTAAGCAAGATAGGAATTAGAGCAATTGAAGTAATTACTGATATCAAAATAAAAGGCTGAAAATTTTCTGGACTGCTAAAATTAAGAAGAAACATTCCAGTGCCCATCGAACCATATAAAATGACCATATATATTGATAGTACACTTCCTCTATTTTTATTTGTTGATCTATCATTCAGCCAACTCTCAGCAACCGTATAAATACAAACCATACTTATTCCTGTTAGAACTCTTAATAAAAACCAGATAAATGGATTGATTAAAATAGAGTGTACCAAAATTACCAATGAGGCTAATGATGCAAAAGCTGCAAAGACTCTTATATGACCAACTTGAGAAACAATATTTGGAATAGTTGCTGCACCTATAAAATATCCAACAAAATAGCCAGACATCATAAACCCAGTTGCTGTTAAACTAAATTCTTCTTGTACAGCTCTCACACCTAATAATGAGCTTTGAAAACCATAAGCCATCATTAAGAAACCCATTCCTAAAAATAGCGCCCAAGAATTTTTTAAAACTTTATTCATAAAACCGATGTAACTATTCGCGATCTATTATTAAATCAAGTCTTAATTGTGACAAGCTTATCAATTTCTAAGCTTTAAAAATGAATGAGTAGCGATTGTGATAATTATAACTGCACCTCCATAAAGTGTCTCAACACTCGGCTGTTCTTTAATTATCATCCAAACCCATATTGGACCTATAATTGTCTCTAATAAGAAAAATAAATTTACCTCTGCAGCTGGTATAAATCTTGGGGCTATTGTGACTAATACAAAAGGTATAGCAACACATAGAATGCACATTAAAGGGACAATAATTAAGTCTTCATTTTCAAGAACAAAACTTTCAATGAAAAATAGAGCAAAAGTGGCTACAAATAATTTACCTACTACAGCTGCTGGGACTAAATTTTTAGATTTCGCCGAACGAATTGTTACTGCTCCAACAGCTAATCCAATAGCTGTGATAAATCCTAAAATATCTCCATAGAAATTTCCTAATTTTAAAGAGTCAAAAAAAATATAAATTATTGCAATAAATGTAATAATAATAGAAATCCATGTTTTTTTATCTGGAGGTTCTTTTAAAAAAATTGCCCCAAGAATAGCTGACAACATCGGAGCTGTAGCAATCATGACTAAAGTATTTGCCACATTAGTATTTTGTATTGAAACAACAAAGGTAATATTTGTTATACTAAATGTTCCAACATAAATTAATCCATGATACCCACTAGATAAAAGTATCTTAAAAAAATTTAATTTATAAATTATCAGCATACCAAAAAAAACTGTAAAAAAAGGGATAATACCTCTATAAAAAACTAGCCCCCAAGTATCTACGTTTGAAAGTCTTATAAATAAAGAGTCTGGAGTGATAAAAATTACTGCAATAAACGCAAGTAAAGAGCCTTTCTGCTGATCGGTTAAATTGCTCAAGCTTTAAGTTCTTTCCAAAATGTTTTGGCTAAATTAATGTTTGTTAAATCGTAATAAGTTTTTAACCCAGTAGGGGATGTAACATTGATATCACCATTTAGTTTTTGATCAATAAAATCAATTCCAGCAAAAAAAATATTTTCTTTTCTTAAATTATGAGCAACTAATTTTGATATTTTTTTTTCTACTCTAGTTAACTTTGTATTTATTGGTCTAGCCCCTTTGCTCATATTACTTAAAAAAGAACCTTTTTTTGGGACTCTTGATATTGCACCTACAATTTTACCATTAATTAAAAAAACTCTTTTATCTCCATGTATTATTTTTGGTAAATATTTTTGACAAATTATGTGATCATGTTTTTTTATAAACTTTTTAATTAACTTTAAATCAAATTTTTTTAATAAATGAATATTATTTCCACTATAGCTATTGATAGGTTTTAATATAATTTTTTTGTTCTTTTTAAAAAAATTTTTTATTTCATTAATATTTTGAGTAAAAATAGTATTAGGCATAAATTTTAGGTATTTAGCTGAATAAAGTTTCTCAGATATACTTCTAATTGATGATGGATCATTAACAACTCTCACCTTAGTTTTGATAGAATCTAGAATATAAGTTGTTGAAATATATTCTAGATTAAATGGAGGGTCTTGTCTTATTAAGATAAACTTACATTTTGTGAGATCTAACTTCTGTTTTTTTAATATTTTAAAAAACTTTTTTTGTTTGTACGTAAACTTAATAAAAAATCCTTCTGCTATTACTTTAGAATTAATTATCGATAAATTTTTAGGATCATAATAGAATATTCTATAATTTTTATTCTGAATTTCATTTGCTAAAAAAATACTTGTGTCAGTTATTGGGTCAAGTCTAGAAGGATGATTACCTTGGATAGCAACAATATTATTTGTCATACAATTCATTTAAATCTTCATTTTTAGAAAATTTACTAATCATATGATCTGCATTTGTTTTTTTATTATCAATTACTTTCTGTAAGTGATTGAGAAATAAAGTTTCATTTTTTTTACTTTTGTTAAGTAAGTCTCTTTTTTCTAAACCCTTTTTAGATAAATCTAGTAAGTATGAGGCCCAGTAAAGTAGGTCTTTACCCATTAATTGAGTATTAAATCCTTTTTTAGGAGCTTCTAAATAAGCATTAATTATCTTATTTTTATCCCATTTAGATATCAATTCGTAAACCTCATCAAGATTACCATACAACATTCCAACATTAAAAGCAGGACCTGAACATAAACAATCCCACCCACATGTATCCATTGATCTAAGTTCTATGTATTTTTTTAATCTATTTTCTGTGAAGATTGTACTAAGATGAGTAGATAAATCATTTTCATTTGGCAAACAATTTTTGATCTCTTTAATTTTGCCATTCATAAAATCTTTAAATAAATATTTTTTTCCAGAAATATAATCTTCTTTTTCTTGAATAAATAGAACTGGAAAATTCATGACAAATTCAGCATATTTTTCAAAATTCAAATTTTCAAAAAAAACTTTTGGTAATCCACCTCTTGATGTATTTTGCCAAACTTTAGATCGGTATGATAAATAATTGCTATTTTGTTTTTCTTTAATTGAAGAATTAGCAAATAAAGCAATTGTAATTGGAACGATAGAATTAACAATTTTAAATTTTTTAATAAAATCTTGTTCTGAATTGTAATCGATATTGAGTTGAGTTCCACAAGTTCGATACATCATATCAAGACTTAATTCACCTCCTTCAGGCATATCTTTTGTCATTAATTCGTATCTTTTTTTTGGATTGTTAGGAACTTCATTAAGTTTTGAAATTGGGTCAAACCCTGCACTTACGATCTTAATACCTATTTTTTTTGTTACTTGTCTTAATTCAAACAAATAATCATGTGATTCTGCACATGCTTCATGGATAGTATTTAATTTATCTCCAGATAGTTCAATTTGATTTCCTGGCTCAAGAGTAATGTTTTTACCACCTTTATTTAAACCAATTATATTTCCTTTTTCTAAAACTGGATGCCAGCCAAACTCAAGTAAAGCTGTAAACATTTCCTTTATTTTAGAGTAATTTACTCTTTTGTTATCATCATTATTAAATAGAAATTTTTCATGCTCAATCCCGATTTTAAAATTTTTAGTTTCCTTAATACCAGTTTTAAAATATTCTATTATTTGTTCTTTGGATGAGATCATTAGATAATAAATAGTACTTTATTATTAGATTTAAAGTAAAGAATACGGCTTTCTAGAAAAAATTTTTTTAACTATCGGTCTAAAGAACTCCAATGGCAATGATTTATAATTAGGATCAAATGAATTTTGATCATATTTTTCACAAAAATTGATTGTGTCATTATAATATTTGTGATCTTTATAATCATCCCTTTTATTTCTATTCCCACCTAAATGATGGGCATAATAATACATCTGAAATTCTCCATGTTTTTCTATTATCCAATGGGTTTTTTCTGAAACATATGGTTTAAGAATTGATGCAGCATATTCAGAATGATTCATAGGAGCGAGTTCATCTCCAATATCATGCAACAAAGCTGCAACAACCATTTCTTCACTTTCACCATTTTTATAGGCTCTAGTTGCACTTTGAAGTGAATGCTCTAATCTTGACACTTGGTAACCTTCAAGTGTTTCAGTAAGATTAGACATAAAATCTAATATTCTATCGGAGGTTTTATAAGCAAAATCTTTTTCATGTTTATCTAAAAAAAGATAATCATCTTTAGTTCCATTTTTCATTTCTGTAAAACTTACTTTTTTCATTTTTAGTTGTTTGAAGCTGTACTTAATAATGATAATTGTGTTATTTTACTGTCACCTAATTCATCAACTGGTTTTACTGGATAATCTCCTGTAAAATAATGATCTGTTAGTTGTGGATAAGTTTCATTTCTTTTCTCAAAACCAATAGCTCTATACAAACCATCTATAGATAAAAACTTTAGGGATTTGGCACCGATATACTCTCTTATTTCATCATTTGATTTATTTGCTGCAAGTAATTCTTTTTTTGTGGGTGTATCAACTCCATAAAAATCTGGATATCTTATCTCTGGGCAAGCTATTCTTACATGAACTTCTTTTGCTCCAGCATCATATAACATTTTTACAATCTTGTGTGATGTGGTTCCTCTCACAAGAGAGTCATCAATAAGAATTATCTTCTTATTTTTAATTGTAGTTTCATTCGCATTTAATTTAAGTTTAACACCTAAACTTCTAATTTTTTGACTTGGTTCGATAAAAGTTCTACCAACATAGTGATTTCTGATTAAACCATGTTCAAAATTAATATTTAAATTTTGTGCAAATCCTAAAGCTGCAGCATTTCCTGAGTCTGGCACTGGAACTATTATATCAGCTTTAATGTCATTTTCTTTAGCAAGTTCTTTTCCTAAATTTTTTCTGTGTTCATAAGCAGTTTTATTATCTATGAGACTATCTGGTCTAGCAAAATAAATGTATTCAAAAACACATGGTCTGACTTTTCTTGGAGGGAAGGGCTTTATGCTTTTTAATTCACCATTTTCTATTAAAACAATTTCTCCATTTTCCACTTCTCTTAAAAACTTCGCACCAATAATATCTAAAGCACATGTTTCAGATGCTAATACATAGCTACTTCCTAATTTACCGATAACTAATGGCCTAATTCCATAAGGATCTCTTACTCCAATCAAAGAGTTCTGAGTCAACATTACTAAAGCATAGCCACCTTGTATTTGAAATATAGCATCAACAACTTTATCTATCGTTTTTGGTCTTTTAGATTTAGCAATTAGTTGCACAATTGTTTCTGTATCTGAAGTGGTATAAAAAATAGCTCCATCTTCAACCAACTTATTTCTAAGTGAAATTGAATTTGTTAAGTTTCCATTATGAGCTACACCAATACCACCTGCATTTGTGTCAGCAAAAAAAGGCTGAATATTTCTTAGAGTATTATTACCAGTTGTGCTATAACGATTATGACCAATTGCATAACTACCCTTTAGATTATTAAGAACTTTTTCTTTATTAAAGTTGTCACCAACTAACCCAAATTTTTTTTCTGAATAATATTTTTTTCCATCAAATGAAACAATTCCACATCCTTCTTGTCCTCTGTGTTGAAGAGCATGAAGACCAAGAGCAGTTAATGCAGCGGCATCCTTAGCATTACTAATACCGAATACACCGCATTCTTCTTTTAATTTAGGATTAAAGTTCCTCAATTTTTTCTTTTGAATCTTGATATGTTTTTTCATTAGGAAATTCTTTTAATAAATAATTACTACCTTTTTCTAAATATGGAAAGATGTATGATTGGTCAGTATTTAATGGCCATTTATCATAGTTATATACGATATGGACAGCTGAAAAGATACAAACAGAGATAATATAAGATCTAATAAAACCAAAAAAGAATCCAAATACAGTATCTAAACTTCCAAGACCAGTATACTTTATGGCTTTACCTATACCTTTACTAATAAGAAGTACTAAAAAAACTACAATTACAAAAACTATAACTCCAAGAGTGACATCTAAGATGTATTCATTATCAATTATATCTTTAACATATGGTTTTATTCTTGGGAAGATGATCAACGTTATCACATAAGCAAATAACCATTTTGCCATTGCTAGAACACTTAGTACAAAGCCTTTTGAGTAACATTTGATTAAAGAGAGAATTGTTATAACTATATAAATTAAGTCTATAATAGATATTAAATTATAAAGTTCTTTAATGATTTCCATTATTTAAATTTATTTTCCAAAAGGCTTTAGCAATAAAATTAATGATGGAAGAAGAGTCAAAACTGAAACCATTGCCAACAACATAGCAATCCCTGTAAAAATTCCAAAATAAATTGTAGGAATAAATTTAGATAAAACTAAAATTGAAAAGCCAAACACAATTGTAATAGAGGTATTCAAAATTGCTTTTCCCACAGTCGAATGGCATAAATTTATTGTTTTGTTGTAATCTTTAGAAATAGTAAACTCTTCTTTAAATCTATAAATATAATGAATACTATTGTCTACAGCGATACCAATAGTAATAGCAGCAATCGTAATAGTCATCATATCCAAAGGTATCCCAAGCAATCCTATAATTCCCAATATGAAAAATGCAGCAATAAAATTTGGTATTACTCCTATTAATGATAATTTGATATTTTTAAAAAGAATTACAAACATTAAAAATATTCCAATTATTACTAATCCTAAAGTTAAAATTTGCGATTTAAAGAGACTTTGAAGTAGATTATTAAATAATATTAAAACTCCAGCAAGTTTGAATTCATCTTTTTTTAGCCCAAGTTGATTTTCTAAATCATAATTTATTTTTTTTATTAAATCATTACGCCTTAGATTTTCTTGAGAGTCGATTATTCTTAGATTAATTCGTGCTTCATTATTTTTAATTGATATATAAGGATCAATAATTTCTGTTTTTATACTCTCAGGTATTTTTGTATATAAAACTCCCATTTCTAAAGTACCCAAAGGTTTATTATTATTAAGTAGTGTTGCCACATCAATAATTGAGGAAAATGATAGGACTTTACCAACTTGAGGCAAACTATCTAAATAGTTATGAACTAAGGAAATTTTTTCAATTTTATCTTTAGTAAACCAATATTTTTCTATATCATTTTCGTTTTCCTCCCCCCAATCTTCAAACTCATCATCTTCTTCAATTTTTACTTTTTCTTCTTTTGGAAACTTTAAAATAACCTCGAGTGGCGTGGTCCCACCAAGTTTTTGGTCTATAAGTTTCATTCCTTTGTAAATCTCAGTCTTTTTATTAAAATAATTTATAAAACTATTTTCAACTTCAAGACGACTTATTCCTATAAGACTTAATATAATTAATATACCAGTAATCATAAAAATAATTTTATGATTACTTTGTGAAACTTTTGAAAAAAAAGATGTAATTATCGAGTCTTTATTTCCTTTTATTGAAATATTTTCTATAGGTACAAAATTAATTAGAGATGGTAAAAGTGTAAAAGTAATTATGAAAGAAGTAATAAGACCCAAAGTCATCATCCAACCAAAATCAATAATAGGTTTTATTTCACTAAATACTAAAGAGAGAAAAGCGATTATAGTTGTTAAAACAGTATAGAGTATAGGCCAAAACATTTTTTCTGTAGTTAAAGTTATCAGTTCTAAAGTACTCATTTGAGGATATTTTTCTCTGATCTGTAAAAATCGAGTGCTCATATGTATATTCATCGCCATTGTTAGAATTAACATTAAAGCTATAAAATTTGAGGATATAACTGTGACTTTCCATCCAAGTAAACCTAATATTCCCATCATGATTATTACAGAAAAGAAACAACTGCTAATTGGAACTATAATCCAAATTATTCTTCTAAAAACAAACCACAAAGTTGTAATAATAAATATTAGAACTCCTAGACCAAATACTATTATGTCACTTTTAATAAATGACATCATGTCATCAGCAATCATGGGTATACCACCTAAGTGTATTTTACCAATATCTTCATAACTTTTTATAACATCTCTAATTTCAAGTATATTTTTATGATTTTGTTTTTTTAATCGATCTTTATATTTTTCAATCTCTTCTTTTGTTTTTTCTTGAATATCTTTTAACTGTTCATTTTTTTTTATGTATACAATAATTCCACTTGTTTTTCCGTCTTCACTAATTACAAAATTTCTAAAAACTGGACTATTAACTATTTCATTAAAGCCTCTATTTCTATCAATTTCCTCATCTTTGAGAGTCTTAAAACTTTTAAGCCTTTCTTGAAGAGGTGTATCTGAACTATTTAGTAAAGGAATATCTAGCAATGTAACTACATTGTGAACCCAATCTAAACTTTGAATTTTATATTTAAGACTTAAAAGATTATTAATTGATACATCTGAAACCATTGCTTCATTTGGGGTATAAGTTAAAATTAAAAATTCTTTTGAACCATATCTTTCAGATATTTCTTGAAGATACTTAAGATCAGGATCACCCTCAATTAATAAAGTTTCAGAAGAAGCATCTAATCTAAAATCTTTAGAATGATAGCCAAAGGAAATTAATGTTATCAATAAAATTATGAAAATAGATTTGGGATTTTTGAGTATAATATTTTGATAAAATTGGGTTATCATTAACCCCTTTTATATTGGAATTTAGCTATTTTGAGTATCTTTAAATTTAGTAAACATTGCCTCAAACTCGAGCATTACGTTTCCAGTAGGACCATGTCTTTGTTTACCAATTATAATTTCTGCTAAATTAGATACTTCATTCATTTTTGCTTGCCATTCAGCATGTTCCACAGTCGCTGGTCTAGGTTCTTTTCTTTCCAAATAATAAGCTTCTCTATAAACAAACATAACAACATCAGCATCCTGTTCAATTGAACCAGATTCTCTTAAATCAGATAATTGAGGCTTCTTGTCATCTCTTTGCTCAACAGCCCTTGATAATTGTGATAGAGCAACAACTGGTATTGATAATTCCTTAGCGATAGCTTTTAATCCTTGTGTTATTTCAGATATTTCTTGAACTCTACCATCTTTATTATTAAATGAACCTCTCATTAATTGTATGTAGTCTACTACGATCATATCAAGACCTTTTAATCTTTTTATTCTTCTAGCTCTATTGCTCATGGCTGCAATATTCATTGCTGGAGTTTCATCAATATACAAAGGTAGTTCTGCAATATTTTTTGATGTTTCTATAAACTTATCAAATTGTTCATCTGAAATTCTTCCACGTCTAATATCATTAGATTTAATTCTTGATTGTTCAGCTAATATTCTAGTTGATAATTGTTCTGATGACATTTCTAGTGAAAAAAAAGCAATTGAAGATGTCTTTCCACTATCTTGTAATTTTTGTGCAGCATTAAATGCTATATTTGTTGCTAAAGCAGTTTTACCCATCGATGGTCTTCCAGCAATAATAATTAAATCTGATTGATGAAGACCACCTAGTCTATCATCTAAATCTCTCAGTCCTGTCGGAACTCCAACAATA
The DNA here is from genome assembly GCA_902558705.1 of uncultured Pelagibacteraceae bacterium. GTDB lineage: Bacteria > Pseudomonadota > Alphaproteobacteria > Pelagibacterales > Pelagibacteraceae > Pelagibacter. The sequence goes on along the minus strand of CACEEW010000003.1, from coordinate 52,476 downwards.
CCTTCCTCATTTTTATATGCTGCAGAAGCCATTTCAATTGTTTGTCTCATAGCTTCATCAAATTTAATTAATGAAGAATTGAAAGAACCTTTTTCGGCTAAATCAAATAATAATCTTTCAGAGTTTTCTATAATATTTTGGCCATTGGTATTTAAATCATTTAATTTAGCTGTATCAATTGTTTGTTCTGAAATTTTGATTAATTCTCTTCTAACAAACATATCGTAAATTATTTTAGAGTATTCAGTAGCTTGTCTAGTTGAAGTAGAAAATTTTGTGATTTTCACTAAATATTCTGGAACATTTAATTCATCTTTTTCATCTTCAAAATGATTTTTTAAAGTAATTGGGTTAGCTAACATACCTTTGTAGATTAAGTTTTCTATTGCACCAAAAATTTTTTGATGCATTGGATCATAAAAATTATTGCTAGAAATAATAGTATTTATCTCATCAAAAATTTCATTTGTAACAAGTATGGAACCAATTACAGATTGTTCAGCTTCAATATTATTTGGAAGTTCTTTAAATTTATCTTTTACAATTGATAGATTATTTTCCATTAGTCAATAAATATAATATTTAAAGAATAAATAAATTTAAAAAATTGATTGGGGAAAAGATTGTATAATTATTGAATGGTTTCTGCTGACTCAACTACAATTAGTATTTCTGCATCAATTTCTGAGTGTAAAGAAATCTTCACTTTAAATTTACCTAAAGATTTAATTTCTTTTACTGGCTGTATCATTGATGGTTTTATATCTAAATGCTCTTTTTCTTTAATGAGTTTCGAAATCTCAGTTGGTTTTACTGAACCATATAATTCCTTATTTTCTGTACTTAGTTTTTTAACTGTAAATTCTTTTTTGCTAACTTTTTCAGCTATTTTTTTAGCCTCTAATTTTTTTTCTTTATCTTTCTTAGAAAGTTGAGTCTTAATTTTTTCAACTTGATTAATATTTTCTTTAGAAGCGTATAATGCTTTTTTATTTGCAATGAGAAAGTTTCTTGCATACCCTCTTTTCACATCAATTATTTCACCAATTGATCCAATTCTTTTTAGATTTTCAAGCAATATAACTTTCATATTATAATAAGGCTAAATTTCTAGCTCTTTTAATTGACAAGGATAATTCCCTTTGTTTTTTTTGACTAACATTTGTAACTCTTGATGGTAAAATTTTACCATTTTCAGAAACATATCTTTTTAATAGTTTTATATTTTTATAATCAATTTTAGGCGCCTCTTTAATTGATAAAGGACAATTTTTCTTAAATTTATATTTGTTTGGTTGAAATATACTTAGTTTAGCAAAATTACTCTGTTTTCCTTTTTTATTTCCGCTTTGTCTTTTTGGCATTTTTAATTTTTAATACTTTCTTTATTTTCACTTTCATCTTTTTTGGAGAAATAATTAGTCTCCAAGTCAAAATTTTTTACTTTAACAGTTAAATATCTTAGAAGCTTTTTGTCTAAAGACTCATTCTTTTCTAATTCATTAATAACAGTACCATTCCCTTTTATTTTGAAATGAATATAACTTCCTTTTTTATTCTTTTTAATTAGATAGGATAAATTTATAAGACCCCAGTTTTCAGTTTTAACAACTTCTCCATCATTTTTTTCAATAATTTTAGAATATTTTTCAGTTAATTGCTTGATCTCACTAGGAGAGGTGTCTTGTCTTGCTATAATTGTGTGCTCGTATAAATTCATTTAAATTATTTAATAAAAAATGAGGATATACTATTATAAATCTTTAATTACAATAGCAAAAATAGCAAAAAAAAATAGGTTTTTTTAAGATGTTTTCAGTAATTTTTCCAGGACAAGGATCACAAGTAATTGGCATGGGAAAAAATTTTTTTGATAAATATACTATTGTTAAAGAATTATTTTTAGAGGCAGATGATGCTTTGGGTATTCCATTATCTAAAATAATTATGGATGGACCTAAAAAAGAACTTGATCTTACAGTTAATACTCAACCTGCAATATTTTTAATTAGTTACTCAATATTTCAAGTTGTAAAAAAAGAGTTTAATATTAATTTAAATAATGCAAAATTTTTTGCTGGTCATTCATTAGGGGAGTATTCGGCCCTATCGGCTGCAAATTATTTAAATTTTTCTGAGACTATTAAACTTTTAAAAGTACGTGGAGAGGCCATGCAAAATGCAGTTCCAAATGGAGAAGGTGGAATGTTAGCTGTATTGGGTTCTACAATTGAAATTTTAGAGAAAATTATTACAGAAAATAAAAATGATTTAACAGTTCAAATTGCTAATGATAATTCAGAAGGTCAGATAGTTTTAAGTGGAAAAAATACTGAACTATTAAAATTAGTTGAGATCCTTAAATCAAAGAATATTAAAAATATTAAATTACCTGTTAGCGCTCCTTTTCATTGTTATCTTATGAATAAAGCAACAGAAGTTATGAAAAAAGAAATTGAAAATACTAATTTCGAAGATTCGAAAAATATATTAATCTCAAATGTAACAGCAAATGAAATAAATAGTAAAGATGATTTAAAAAGATTATTGATAGATCAAATTGAAAATAGGGTTAGGTGGAGAGAAAGCGTTTTAAATATGATTAAAAAAGGTGTTAATCAGTTTATTGAAATAGGTCCTGGAAAAGTGCTTTCAGGATTAGTCAAACGAATAGATAGGAATGTAAAAATAAATACAATAAATGAAGAGAGTGATATAAAAGAGCTCAAGATATGATGAATTTAGAGAATAAAAAAATTATTATTACTGGTGCTACAGGAGGAATTGGTAATTCCATTGTAAAAAGATTAAGCGATGCTGGTGCCAAAATATTGGCCACTGGCACAAGACTTGAAAAACTTGAGGAACTAAAATCTAAATTTAAAAATACTAATATTTTGAAATTTGATATTTCTAAAAGTGATGAAATTGAGGAGTTTATTGAAAACGCAATAAAACAACTTGGGGGAGGACTAGATTGTTTAATAAACAATGCTGGTATAACTCAAGATAATTTAGCTATTAGAATGAATATTGATGAATGGAAAAAAGTAATAGATATTAATTTAACTTCAACTTTCTTGTTAAGTAAATTTGCAGTAAAAAAAATGCTTAAAAATAAATATGGAAAAATTATAAATATAACTTCAGTTGTAGGTCATACAGGAAATTTGGGACAAGCAAATTATACTGCTTCCAAAGCTGGCATTGTTGCAATGTCTAAAAGTTTAGCGATAGAATATGCAAAAAAGAATATAAATATTAATTGTATTTCACCAGGTTTTATAAAAACAGAGATGACAGATAAAATAGAAGAAAAATTTAAAGAAGCTATAATATCAAAAATACCTTCTTCTCGTTTAGGGGAACCAGAAGATGTTGCTAATGCAGTTCTTTTTTTAGCCTCAGATCAATCAAATTACATCAATGGAGAAACAATACATGTTAATGGAGGCATGTATATGGCTTGACAAAATAAGTTTTTAAACTATTAAGAATTTAAAACAAAAGGATCAATATGTCAGAAGATGTTTCAAGCAAGGTAAAAAAAATAGTAGCAGATCATTTAGGTATTGACGAAGTGAAAGTAACTGAAGAGTCTAGTTTTATAGACGATTTGGGAGCTGATAGTTTAGATACTGTTGAATTAGTAATGGCTTTCGAAGAAGAGTTTGGTTCAGAAATTTCAGATAGTGAAGCTGAAAAAATTTTAACAGTGGGTGATGCTGTCAAATTTATTGAAGGTAAAGCAAACTAAGTTTTTTGATGCCGATAGAGAATGACGGGATAATGATTATCTTGTCCTCTCCCTCAGGAGCAGGAAAAACCACTCTAGTAAGTTTATTATCTGGCATAGAAAATTTTGAAATCTCTATTTCTCACACAACCCGCAAACCAAGAGCAAAAGAAGTTCAAAATAAAGATTATTACTTTGTGGAAGAAACTGAATTTAAGAGACTTATAAACAATCAAGAATTTTTGGAATATGCGAAAGTTTTTGATAATTTTTATGGAACAACTAGGACTCCTGTAATCAATCATTTAAGTAAAGGAAAAAATGTTTTATTTGATATTGATTGGCAAGGCGCAGATCAAATTAGAAATAAAAAATTAGATTACAAATTAATAACATTTTTTATATTACCACCTAGCAAAGATGTATTATTTAAAAGGTTATCTAGCAGAGATATGAAAGATAAACTAATAGCTGAAGAAAGAATGAAACAATTTGGTAGAGATGTATTGCATTGGATTAATTACGATTATGTAGTGATCAATGATGATCTAAATAATTGCTTTTCAAAAATTAAAGGTTTAATTGATGCAGAAATTAATAATGGATCAAAAGACTATGATAAAGAATTTATTCGGAAGCATGTTGAAAAATTAACGGGTTAGGTTTTCATATTCCTGTGTCAATTTATAATAAGTCTCAAAATTAAGGTTTTGCGGCCTTAAATTTAAATCAATTTCTAATTTATTAATTATATTTAAATTTCCATTAAATAGTTGATTAAATGGTTTTTTTAACATTTTTCTTCGCTGGCTAAAAAATATTCTAGTTATTTTTTCTAAGTTTTTGGGATTTTCAATTTCGTAAAAATTTTTTTTTGGTTTAAAAAACAATAAAGAACTATCAACTTTAGGTCTTGGTGAAAAACTATTAGGTTTGACATCACAAATCTTTTTAACATCTAGTTTCCAATTTGATAAAATAGATAATCTTCCGTAATTAGAAGTATTAAAATTTGAGATAATTCTATCTGCAACTTCTTTTTGAAACATTAAAACTAAGCAGCTGAACCAGAAACTACTTTTGTCTAAGTTTAATATCCATTTGCACAATATTTCTGTTGAAATATTATAAGGCAGATTCCCAAATACAATTAGCTCATCATTACAAATTTTTTTTTCATTTATTATTAAGATATCATTATTAATTACTTCAATTTCATTTTTAAAATTATTAGACAATTTTAGAGCTAAATTTTCATCTTTCTCTATAACAAAAATTTTTTTTGGGCTATATTTAATTATATTTGAGGTAAGATTTCCCGTTCCTGGTCCAACCTCTAGTATATATTTATTCTTAATATTTGTTACCTGTAAAATTTTATTAATTATATTTTTATCTATTAAAAAATTTTGACCTAAACTTTTTTTTGCTTTAATCACTTCTGAGAGTCTAAAAACTTTATTGCTCTAATAAGACTTAATGGATTAGATAAGTTTTTACCTAACATCCTTTCATTTGGACCATGATCTGGTGAAACTCTAATGAAAGGAAGCCCTAAGGTTATATTGATAGCATCATATTCATATAAAGTCTTTAAAGGTGTTAATACTTGATCGTGATACATACCAATTATTACATCAAATTTTTTTCTATTTTTTTTTAAAAATATAGTATCTGCTGCAAATGGACCTGATACTTTGTACTTTAATTTTAATAAATATTTAATCACAGGTTTAAGAATTTTTTGATCTTCATTAAACATATCAATACTTTCACAGTGAGGATTTAGCCCTGTAATAGCGATATTAGGTTTTTTTTTCAGGTTTTCCTTAAAAAAACTATTGATTAATTTTACTTTTTCTAAAATTAAATTTTTGCTTATATTTTTTGATACATGCTTTAATGGCAAGTGTGTTGTTATCGGACTTACTGATAAATTTTCATTATAAATTAACATAGCATATTTTTTAGTCTTAGTTTTGTGAGCCAAATATTCAGTAATTCCTAAAAATTTATTTTTTAAAAAAAATTTTTTTGAAATAGGTCCATTAATAAATTTATTAGTAATTTTTTTTTTAATAATCTCCAAGGCTAAATCAAAAGATAGATTAATATAATCGTTTGATTTTGATGATAATTTCTCAAAAGGTTTATTTTGGCTATATTTTATACTTATTAAATTAATTGATCGATTATTTAATTTTGTTTTTTGTATTTCAGGTAAAGTTAATAATTTAATCTTTTTTTTAAATCTTAACTTCTTCATTTGAAGTTTTAAAATATCTATTGAAGCAATTAAAAGTATTGGGCTTTTGAATCTTTCAGTTTTTAGAGCTTTAAAAAATATTTCAAAAAAAATACTGTTTGGTTCACCGGCCACTATAATTATTGGTTTATAATTCATTAAATATTATATCTTTTTTAACTTTGTTAAAATAAAGTCTAGAAAATTGATTTAATTGTTCACTAGTTTTAAATTTAATTAAATTTTTAATTTCTTTATCAAGATTTAAATCAATTTCATATTTCTTTTCATCTTCAACTTTTATTATAAGAAAACCTGATGAGGTCATTATTGGTTTAGAAAATTCTCCTTTTTTTAAATTTGAAGTTTTTTTTCTTATATCTTCATTTAAATTATTTTCTTTAATCCATCCAATATATCCACCAAGAGAGGCAGAGTCTGAAATACTGTGAATTAAAGCAGCATTTTTAAAACCAGTTAATTCAATATCCTCAAGAATTTTTCTATACTTTTTTTCAAATTCTGTTTTTTTTGAAACATTAAAAATAATCTCTGAAATTGATAATTCTCTTAAATCTTTTTTAGATTTTTTCAAAATTTCTGATCTAATTTTTTCTTCATCTATTGATATCTTAGAACTAAATTTTTGAAATACCAAATCTTGCCAAATTAATTCTATAGCAAATTTCTCTTTTATTAGATTAACATTTAGATCATTTTCTACTAAATAATTCTCAAAATTTTTTATAGTATCAACATTTATTTCTGAATATTTATTTTTAAGTAAATTTATTAAATATTTATCCTCTACTTTAATTTCTTCTACAAAATTAAGGATTTCGGTTTTCTTGATTTTGTCTCTTATAATAGAGTTTTTTGAGACAACTAATTGTTCTTGATTATTTAAATCATTAATTTGAGGGTTAAAAATTTTTAAAAATTTAACTTCATGGTAAATATCTACTGTAGTTATTATTTCATTATTTATTTTAAATAAAATTTTATTCTCTAAGGCTTGTAATTTACATAAATTAAAAAGAATTATTAAGAAGGATATAAATGAATATTTTAAAAATATATTACTACTCATAAAATTAATCTGAAATTTTTTGTTCTATAGATGTCATTGGTATTAGTGTTATACTTAACATAAAATCCTCTGTAGGTTCTAAATCTCTATCATTATAATAAGTTTTTTTATATTTTAATCCTGCAACAAGACAATCGTTTTTATATTCATATATAAAATTATAGTATTCAGTTAGATCTATTTCTCTATTTTTTCTAGTTCTAAAAGTTACAAAATTTTGATCATCAAAATTAAAAGATGTGGTATTCTCTAAAATATTTTTATTTCCAATTGCACCATTTTCTTCAATGAAATCAAAAGTCGTAACAAATCTGTTTTTTGTAATGGTTGTTCCAAGAGAATTGTACTCGACATGATTAAGATTATTATCAACTGAAAATTCATAATCTAAAAGTATATTTTCATTAAAGTTATTTTTTATTTTTCCAAAATAATTTGACTTTTTCTTATTTATTGTACTACTAGTGGGTATATCTTTATTTTCTTTTCTCCTTAAAACAGTTCCAAGTTTTGCCTCAAAGAATTTATTAATATTATCTAATTTTTCTTTCTTATAATCAATTCCTAAAGTAAGATTTTGACCAGTTTCAAGAGTATCTATTAAACCAAGTCGATTAATGTTAAAAATATTATCATTGTTAATTTTTCTTTTTTCATCTCCATAAAATTTCATACTAGAAGGATTCATTCTTAAAGATAATTTTGGATTTATATAGTTTGAATAGTTTTCACTCACTTTTATTAATGGAAAACTTGATTGCATTTCAATTATATTTGAAAATTTAACCTCAGGGCTTGAGTCATACTCTACATTATTTTTTCCAGCAGTAATTGTATTCTTCAAATAGTAATTCAAATTATTTTTAAATCCTTTATCTGAAATAAAATTAAAACTTTGTATATTAAGATTGTTAATCATTCTGGATCTTAAACTATTAGTGTCTTTTAAAATATTATCTCCAAGAGAAACAAAGTCAAAAGAACCAAAGTTATTATTATCAAAGATATTTTTTGAAAAATTATAATAAGGTAATATGAACTGATAACGATCACTATTTGGTTTAGATAAATCTTCATAAGCAGTAAAACCCGTTGTGAGATTAAATTTTTCGTGCTCTAAATCTAACTCTATATCAGATGTTAAGGTATCAAAGTTTTCTGGTTTAAGTTCAGTTTCCACAATATTAGTATCAAAAATTTTTAGATAGGTGTCATTATTTACTTTTTGATAGGAAATATTTAAAGAACTCTCTATGAAATTTTCAAAATCTAAGTCAGATTCATATTTTGAAAAAAAATGTATTAAAGTATTTTCTTTCTGAGCACTTTTGGATTTATACCCATCAGTAATATTGAAATCGGTAATAAAAAAAGATTTTTTATTTTGTTGTCTATATTCATTCTGTATCATGAAAATATCTTTATCAAAAAATGTAGGCTTAAAAGTAAAATCCTTATTGTCTGACAGGACATGAAAATAAGGAATCTGCAATGAAGAACCTAGAATGTTTGAATTATTAATATGAGGTGTCAAAAGACCTGATTGTCTTTTAACTGAAGGGCCAGGATGAAAAAATTTTGGAAAATATATTATAGGAATATCATAAACTTTTATAAGTGCATTATCGTATAAAATTTGTTTTTTATTTTTATCGTATGTAATTTTGTTTGCTTGAACTGACCAGGGTGGACATTTATCATTTTTTTTACAACTAGTGAAAATTCCTTTTTCAATTGTTGTTACACCATTTTTACTAGAGGATGAAATACCTTTAAATCTTGGATCATTTTTTTTATTACCAAAAATATCTTTTTTTAAATTAATATCAATGTCCTTAGCAATGTAACTTTGATCCTTTAAATTAAAAATTCCATTTTTAAAAAAATATTTATCACTAAAAGGTTGATTAAATTTAGTATTTATAAATATTTTATTTCCTTTTAAAATTTCATCTTTTATAGAATACCTAAATTTATCTATTTCATAAAGTGTTTGGTTTTTTTTATCTATAATTGTAGTTGGTTTATTAGACTCTAATATTGATTTATCTCTTAAAATAATTAGGTCTTCAGACTTAAAATTGTAATTTGAAAATATTAAAGAACTAGATCTACCTTTTATCTGAATTTTTTCTTGATCTATTGAATATAAAATATTTTCTGAATTAATGATATAATCATTAGCTTCATCATTTACAGTTATATTGCCCTTAGCTTTTAAGATATTTTTAATTTTATCATATTCAAATTCATCTGCATTTATTATAACTCCATCATTTGTTGTAATTTTACCTCTTTTTTTTCCAATAATTTTGTCACCTTCCTCAAGAACTTCTATTTGAGATACATCAAAATTTATTTGATCATCAGAATAAGCTTTATATAAAAAAAAATTACTTAAAATGATAACTAAAATAATTATTAATTTATTTAACATTTAAATTTTTTAAAAGTATTAAATTGATTAAAGCAAAAACTAATAATGGTAGAGTTATTGCAGTCAATATACTAATCTTTTCAGTGTTTCCAAGAACATAAAAAAAATTATTTATATAATAAATTATTACTGAAAAAAAAAATCCTATTGTAATTTTTAAATTTTTACTTTTAAAGCTTTTAGTATTCATCATGATTATTCCTGAAAATACAACCATCAATACAAAAAAAATAGGATAAGAAATTAACTTTATTAATTGAAGATCAACTTCAGTCAAAGAATAATTTAGTTTTTTATAATTATTTCTCATTTCTAATAGTTCAAAAACTGATAGGGAAGACATATTAGAAAATAAATTTTGAATTATTTCGTAGTCATAATTTGTTTTTATATATAGTTTTTCTTCATCAATCTTATTGTTCTCTATAAATATTTCAGCATTTTTTATAACCCATTCTTTTTTAGTAATATCTATTTTGTTACTTTTAATAGTTCTTATAATTTCATAGTTACTATTAAATTCTGAAATAAAAGCATTCTGTAGTTCGTTTTTATCTATTTTGGCAGCATTAATCATAAGTGTTTTGTTATCATTAGTATCTTTTATCCAAAGGCCATTTTTTGTAATAACTGCTAGATACTGATCGTTTGTGGTATAATTAGACTTTAATCCTAAATAAAAATATTTCAAATTAGACGAAAAATTATAAAAAATGAACACAATAAATATTCCTAATAAAAAAGTTGTAATACTTAAAATTGAAAAAATTTTTGAATTCTTTAATCCTGAATATTTTAATATATTCATTTCATTATTATTAAACAAATTATTAAAAAAAACTTGTGTAGAAATCAAAAATATAAATGGAAACATTTCAAATACAAACATTGGAGTATTTATTAATGATAAATAAAGTGGATAAAAAGAACTTACCTCTATTTCTTTAAAAAATTCTAATTCGGTTAATAAATTAAGAATAAATATTAAGCTGAAAAAAATCAAAAAAATGTTGATTAAAGCGGTCATATAAATTCTCAAAATAAATTGAATGTATGTTTTCATTTTGAAGTTTTTATAAATTTAAATTTTATTAAAAATAGGAAATAAAGTGATATTAAAGAAAAAAAGGGAATAACAATAATTTTTAAATTTCTAAAAAAATCTTCATTAATAAGTCTAATAGTCATTTCTGATATAACTATCGCACATAAACCAATAGAAAATATTAAAAGACGATATTTAGTATAATTGGTATTTTCTTTAGATCTAATAATAAGCAACAAAGAAATAAGAATCAAAACAGGAATATAAAATGGAATTATAATCCTTTTATATAACTCTTTTAAAATATTATTCATATTTTCCTCTTTACAATTTTCTACCTGAAAGTTTTTATCTATTTGTAAAATATTAAGTTTCATTAAATTATGATAGCATTTAAAAAGATCTACCGTATCTACCTCTTGAGTTTTTTTGTAAGTGGTAGTGTTGTCTTCTAAGCTACTTAAATTAAAATCTGATTTAGAAAATTTAAAGCTTGTAATTTTATTATTGATAATACTTATAGTTTCACCTGAATACAGTTCTAAAATTTGAGAATTACCTGCTTGTTTAAAATTACCTTTTTTTGCATAAGTTATTTGAAAATCACCTGACCCCTTTTTGAGATATATTTCTTTAAGATTACCATCTTTATCTTTTGAATTGCTATAAATAGTTAAACCCTTAATAGCATCATTAAAAACTTTTGGTTTCACAAAGTTTTCTAAAAAGTTAACTGATGATGTTCTCAAAAACGATCTAGCCAAATCTTGAGTTTTTGGAACTATTGAAGCAGTAAGAAAAATTTGAACTACAGTTATTATAATCGAAAGTTTTAGAAAAAAATTAATAAATTCTATTTTATTTATTCCAAAATTCCAAAAAATTATTAATTCATTTTTTATCTCATATTTTGTGATTGTATAAACAAAACTAAAAAATAATATAAAAGGTATCAATTTAGTCATAATTTTTGGGAAATTTAGTAATGAAAAATTCAAATAGACAACGTAATTCCTTCCATCCTCTACAATTATATCTAGAAAATTTACTGCCTGAAAAACCCAAATAATAATACTAGTTGAAAAAAGGCTTATTAGAAAAAAAAGAGTGCAATCTGATAATAATTTTCTAAATAATATTTTTTTCATTGAAATATTTAAATTTTATACATATATAGCATCGAACACGTATAGAGTGTATTTAAAATTTATGACTATTCAAATTAATTATAAAAATAAAGGCCAAAAGAGCCCTTCAGGTAACCCTGTCTTGTTTGTTGATGAAAACTTTAATATTAGAAACATCAAGAAATTTATTTCAAATAATGAATTTTCATACTTGTTAGATTTACTAAAAACAAGTGATTTGAAAAAAAATTTACTATTTTTTGAAATAAACTCAAAAAAAACTATTTTTTTAATCTCAATAAAAAAAAATTTAAAATCTTCTGATGTCGAAAGTTTAGGAGCAAAATTTCATAGTTATATAGATTATGACAAGAAGAATGACTATGTGATAAACTCAGATACTATAAACAGTAAAATTAATAACTTTGTTGGGTACTTTTTACATGGACTAAAATTGAAATCTTATGAATTTAATGTTTATAAAACAAAGAAGAAAAGAAACCATATCTCTATTAATGTTACAGGAAATAAAAATAAAGTGTCTGTGAAAGATCAATTAAAATTTAAAGCTTTAGAGGAAGGAACTTTTTATACAAGAGACTTAGTTTCTGAACCAGGAAATGTTTTGCATCCTGATGAATATGCCAAAAGATTAAAATCTTTAAAAAAGAATGGTTTAAAAGTAAGTATATATGATGATAAAAAATTAAAGAAACTTGGAATGAACGCTTTACTTGGTGTTGGCCAAGGAAGTATTAGAGGATCATATCTTGTAACTATTGAATGGAAAGGGGCAAAAAATAATTCTAAACCCTTAGCCTTTGTTGGAAAAGGAGTATGTTTCGATACAGGTGGTTATTCTCTTAAACCAGCAAAATTTATGGAAGACATGACTTACGATATGGCTGGTTCTGCAACTGTAGTTGGTTTAATGAAAAATTTAGCTTTAAGAAAAGCTAAAGTTAATGCAGTTGGAGTTGTAGGTTTAGTTGAGAATATGGTAAGTGGAAACGCACAAAGACCTGGGGATATAGTTAAATCTTATAGCGGTAAAACTATCGAAGTTTTAAATACAGATGCTGAAGGAAGATTAGTTTTAGCTGATGCACTAACTTTTACCGAAAAAAAATTTAAACCTAAGTTTATGGTGGACTTAGCAACTTTAACAGGAGCTATAATTGTTTCTCTTGGATCTGAGTATGCTGGACTTTTTTCAAACAATGATAAACTGTCTAATCAATTACTTGAAGCAGGAGAAAAAGTTGAGGAAAAATTATGGAGAATGCCTTTACATAAAAACTTTGATAAATTAATTGACTCTAAAAATGCTGACATGCAAAATATTAATTATGTAGGAGGAGCTGGATCTACAACTGCAGCACAGTTTTTACAAAGATTTATTTTAAACAAAACTCCATGGGCCCATTTAGATATTGCAGGAATGGCCTTCTCAAAATATGGAGGAGCATTAAATTCAGGAGGAGCTACAGGTTATGGTGTTAGGTTATTAAATCAACTAATAGAAGATAATTATGAGTAACATAGAGCAAACTTTATCAATTATAAAACCTGATGCAGTAGAAAGAAACTTAGAAAACGAAATTAAACAAGTGTTTAAGGAAAAAGGATTTCAGATAATTAAAGCAAAAAAAATCAAAATAGAGAAATCTGAAGCTGAGAGTTTTTACAAAGTGCATGAAACAAAACCATTTTACAATGACTTATGTGCCTATCTTTCTTCTGGACCTATTATTGTAATGGTTCTTGAAAAAGAAAATGCAGTCCTTGGAAATAGAGAATTAATGGGAGCAACCAACCCAAAAGATGCTGAAGATGGTACCATTAGAAAAAAATATGGTATTTCCATTGATAAAAACTCAGTACATGGTTCGGATAGTATTGAAAACGCCAAAATTGAAATTAATTTTTTTTTTAAAGACTAAAAAACACCTTCTTTATAGCTTTGCGGTATAAAAGATGCTCTTGTTTTAAGATCTTTTTTTTTAAAGATGAAGATGTATCTTTTTTTGATATTTTCACTTTTGCTTGTAAGATTATTTTTCCTGAGTCTAATTTTGAATTGACGTAGTGCACTGTGCATCCAGAATATTTTTCTTTATTTTGTAGCACTCGTGTATGAGTATTAAGTCCTTTATATTTTGGTAATAAAGAGGGATGAATATTCAAAATTATACCTTTAAACTTTTTAATAAAATTAGGTGATAAAATTTTCATAAAACCTGCTAGACAGATTAAACTAATATTATTCATCTTTAATTGTTTAAGTGTTAAACTTTCTGATTTTTTTTTATTATTAAAATCATAAATTTTTCTATTAATTTTATATTTATCTGCAAAACTAAGACCTTTTGCTCTTTTATTGCTTGAAACAATTAAACTTATTTTGATAGGTGATTTATTTAAAAATGAAAATTGAATTAGATTTTTTAGATTACTGCCTGTTCCAGAAATAAAAACTGCTGTTTTTATTTTATTAGAACCATTTAATTTTACCATTTAATTTTACTTTATTAGTTCTTTTAACTATTTTTCCTATCACATAAGGTTTATAATTTTTAGAAAAATACTTATTTATCTTATTCAAATTTTTTGGATTTATTACCAAACAAAATCCAACTCCACAGTTAAATGTTTTCAACATTTCATTCTCTTCAATATTATTTTTTTTTAACCATTTAAATATTTTTAGTGGTTTAATTTTATTCAAATCTATTTCAGCACAATATCTTTCAGGAATTATTCTTTTAATATTATCAGGTAACCCACCTCCTGTAATATTGGCACAACCATTTAAAAATTTTTTATCTATTAGGTTTAATACTTCTTTTACATAAATTTTAGTTGGTTTAATTAATTCTTTTTTTAAAAAAATATTTTTTTTAATATTTATTTTTCTTTTACTTATAATATTTCTTACTAGAGAATATCCATTTGAATGAAGACCACTGGATGGAACAGCTAAAATAAGGTCATTATTTTTGATTTTTTTTTTATTCAAAATTTTTTTCTTATCAACGACACCTACGGCAAAACCAGCTATGTCAAATTTACCTTTTTCATATGTTCCAGGCATTTCTGCGGTTTCTCCTCCAACTAGACTACATTCAGAAATTTTACATCCCTTTACAATACCCCTAATAATTGATTTTAACTTTGGTAAATTTATTTTATTAATTGATATATAGTCTAAAAATAAAAGAGGTCTTGCACCTTGAACAATTAAGTCATTAACACTCATGGCAACCAAATCAATCCCAATAGTGTCAAATTTATTGATAGTATTTGCTATCTCAATTTTAGTACCAACACCATCTGTACATGCAACAATTTTTGGATCTTTTATATTATTCGGTATGTTAGATAAAGATCCAAAACCTCCAATATTATTAAACTTTTTTTTGCCTTTTTTTTTTGATGAGATAGCAGCAATGAACTTAACAAACTTCTCTGCAGCATTTATATCAACACCACTTTTTTTATATGTAAATACATTTTTATTCATTATTATAAGATATGATAAATAGATTTATAAAAAAACATTCAAAAAACTTATATATTTTTTTTTTATTTCTATCTTTAATTTTATTTTTTTTTTCCACAGATAAAGTTTACGCAAAATCTTTTAATATTAAGAATATAGAAGTATCAAAGCCTTTTGAGATAAATTTTGATAAAAATAAGGTAATTGACGAGGGTTTTGTTAAAGCTTTCTCCGAGCTCATCTCATTAATTACAGTTTCTTCAGATCATAAAATTATAAAAAAGATAAAATTGCGTCAAATTAGAGGTATGATTGAGTCCTTTTCTATTAAAGAGGAAAAATTTATAGATGAAATTTATTATGTTAATTTAGGGGTCTCCTTTAATAAAAAAAAAATTCTAAATTTTTTAGAAAAAAAAAATATTTTCCCCTCCATTCCAATTAAGAAAAATTTTCTATTTATTCCAATTATAATTGAAGAGAATAAAGAAAATTTATTAGTATTTTCAAATAATAAATTTTATGATGAATGGAACAATGAGAGTGAAAGCTTTTATCTTATAGAATATATTTTACCAACAGAAGACCTAGAAGATTTAAACTTGATTAAAAAGCAATACGATTTTATCGAACAATATGATTTTAAAGAAATAACAAGTAAATATTATTTAGATGACTCTATTATTGCTTTGATTTTTATAAATAATAAAACTATAAGAATATTATCAAGGATTACTGTTAATGATAAAGTTGTTTTAATAAATCAATCATTTTCAAATATTGATATAAACAATACAGATCAATTGGGTTCTATAACTAAAAGTTTGAAGATAATGTATGAAGATTATTGGAAAAACTTTAATCAAATTAATACTTCTATTAAATTACCAATCTATATTAAAGTTAATGGTAGAGATAATTCAAATATATCTCGTTTAGAAGATACTTTAAATGAAATTTATTTAATTTATGACTATTTTATATCAAAATTTGATAAAGATTTTTTATACTACCAAATTGTATATAATGGCACCCCAGATAATTTTTTAAAATCAATGGAAAAACAAAATTTTAACTTTAATACTCAAAATAAAATATGGGTTTTAAAATGAGAGATCTTAATCAAGAAATAATCAAATTTGATTATAATCAGAATTTTACAGATGATGATTTTTATGTTTCAAAAAGCAATAAACATATTTTTGATTTATTAAAAAAGTGGCCCAAATGGGAAAAAAATTTCTTAAATATAAGTGGAGAAAAATTTTCTGGTAAATCTCATTTAATAAATATTTTCTTAAAAAAGTTTAATGGAATTAAATTAGAATCAAGCTTAATAAACAATGATCATTTAAGAAAAATTAAAGGTTATCAAAATATAGTTTTAGAAAATTTAGACAAAGAAATCAAAGAAGATTTATTTTTTGCACTTTGTAATATTATTGAACAAGATAATAAATATCTAATTGTAACTTCTAATCAACCAATAGTAGATGTAGATTTTAATTTAGTTGATTTAAAATCAAGATCAAAAAATTTTCTTTTACAAAATATAGAAAAACCTGACGATGAACTAATATTTGCACTGATCTTAAAAAATTTATCTGATCGTCAAATATCATTAGATAAAAAGTTAATTCATTATATTATTAAAAGAATTGATAGATCATATGGAAAAATAATTGATTTCATATATAAGATCGACGATGTAAGTTTAAAAAAAAAAAAATCAATTGATTTAAAAATTATAAAAGATGCTCTGGGGGAATAATTGAATAAATATAGAAGTCATACCTGTAATGAGCTTAGAAAAAATAATGTTGGTAAAAGTATAGTTATTTCAGGCTGGATTAACAAAAAACGTGATCATGGAAATTTATTATTTATAGATCTCAGAGATAATTATGGAATTACTCAATGCATAATAGATCAAGAAAATAAAAACTTCAAAGAGTTGGAAAAAATACAACTTGAAACAGTGATAAAAGTTGAAGGTAGGGTTGTGAATAGATCTAAAGAAACTATCAATAAAGATATTGAAACTGGAGAAATTGAGATTTCAATTGAAAATTTTACAGTTTTAGGAACTTGCAAAGAATTACCAATGCCTGTTTTTACTGATCAAGAGTATGCAGAAGAGATTAGATTAAAATATAGGTATTTAGATTTACGAAGAAAAAAAATTCATGAAAATATAATTCTAAGGTCAAAAGTTATTTCATTTATAAGAAGTGAAATGAATGCAATTGGTTTTCTGGAATTTCAAACGCCAATACTTACTTCTTCAAGCCCAGAGGGTGCAAGAGACTTTCTTGTTCCAAGCAGATTGAACCCTGGAAAATTTTATGCCCTACCTCAGGCTCCTCAACAATTTAAACAACTTATAATGGTCTCAGGATTTGATAAATATTTTCAAATTGCTCCATGTTTTAGAGATGAAGATGCAAGAGCTGATCGAAGTCCAGGAGAATTTTATCAATTAGATTTAGAGATGTCATTTGTCGAACAAGAAGATGTTTTTAAAGTGGTTGAAGAATTATTAATTAATACTTTTAAAAAATTTTCAAACAAAAAATTAATTTCTGAAAAATTTCCAAGAATTTCTTATGCTGATGCAATGGCAAAATATGGAAGTGACAAACCTGATTTGAGAAACCCATTAATCATAAATGATATTACTGAAGTTTTTTTAAGGGATGACGTGTCTTTTGAAATCTTTAAAAAACTTGTCAAATCAGGATCTCAAGTAAGATGTATTGTTACTAAAAAAACTAAAGATAAACCAAGAAGCTTTTTTGACAATATTGATAAATGGGCTAAAGCAGAAGGTTTTTCAGGTTTAGCTTATTTTACTTTGGAAAAGAACAATGAAATATCTGCTAAAGGTCCTGTAGGAAAATTTTTTTCTAAGGAATCTTTAGAGGAAATAATGCAAAAAACTGGAGCAAAAATTGGAGATAGTATTTTTTTAGCTTGTAACAATCAAAAAGAATTAGAGAATATTACTTCTTTAGCAAGAGAGAAGATAGCAAATGATTTAGATTTAATCGATAATGATTCATTTGCTTTTTGCTGGATAGTTGACTACCCAATGTTCGAAAGAGATGAACAGACTAATAAAATTAAGTTTAGTCATAATCCTTTCTCTATGCCTCAAGGAGATTTAGATAAAATCAATTTTGAGAAACCTTTGGATATACTTGCTTATCAATACGATATTGTATGTAACGGTATTGAGCTTTCTTCTGGTGCAATTAGAAATCATATTCCTGATCTTATGTATAAATTATTTTCAATTGCGGGTTATGATAAAAAGCAGGTAAATGAAAAATTTAGTGGGATGATTAATGCTTTAAGTTATGGAGCACCACCCCATGGAGGAATAGCACCGGGTATTGATAGAATAGTAATGCTTTTAGCTAATGAAAAAAATATTAGAGAAGTAACTATGTTTCCAATGAATCAAAATGCTCAAGATTTAATGATGAGCGCACCTTCTAACGTGAATGAAAATCAATTAAAAGAGTTAAACTTATCTTTGAAATTAAAAAAATAATCTATTTTTTTCCTTTAAGACTTAGTTTGACATCAGATAAATCTACCAGGTTTTTTTTATAATTATTTCTAACAAATCCCTTACTAGTAATATCTCTAACAATTTTAAGTAGCTGGTTTTGACTCTCAGAATTTTGTTCATCAAAGACAGGACTATCTATATTACCAATAGCTGGAGTGTGAGCAAGATCTTCTCTATTTTGATAAGAAATAGCTAATTCTCTGAAAATATAGTCTAAAATAGATGATGCACTTAAAATTCTGTCATTCCCATGAACTTTCCCAGACGGTTCAAATTTTGTACCAACAAATGCACTAATGAACTCATCAAGTGGAACCCCATATTGAAGCCCAAGTGATACAGCAATAGCAAAATTATTCATTAAAGCTTTAACTAATTCACCTTCTTTACTTGTATCTATGAAAATCTCACCAATTTTGCCATCTTCATATTCACCAGTATGCAAATAAACTTTGTGGTCACCAATAGTTGCTTTCTGAATATAACCTTTTCTTCGGTCAGGCATACCAAATCTTTTTCCAGATTTTTCAGAATTATTGTTATTTGATTTTATAAATTTCTCAAAATTCTTAGGTGTTTGCTGCTGAGTATCAGTTAATGACTCAATTTTCTTATTTTCAACAATTTTTTTATTATTCGGATCAAGACTCTTTGTTTTTCTATTATCAAGCTTTACATCTAAAACTTCGAATTTACCATCATCTCTTTTTTCTAAATTTTTAAGCTCTGTCTCATTAATATCATCTAAGAAATGATTTACTTTAAACGTACATGTATAATATGTTTCAACTAAGTATTTTGCCATATAACCCCAACTTTTTAAAATTAATTTGAAATAAGATTCAATTAATTTATATACAAAAACAAATTTTAGTCTAATTTAAATTATACAATTTTAAATTGAAAAATATTATTTATTTATGTTGACACTTTTTAAAAAAATTTTCGTCTGGTGGAATCAAGAAACGTTTGGAACAAAAATAGAAACTCTTTTTTTTGGAAAATTTGTTGGTAAAGATCATCTAGGCAATAAATACTATGAAAGTAAAAAAGGTAAGAGATGGGTAATTTATGCTGAAGAAATTGATGCATCAAAAATACCTGTAGAATGGTATTCTTGGATACATTTTACTCGAAATAAAATAGAAAAAAAACATGATCTTGAAAAATATGAGTGGCAAAAACCTCATCAGCCAAATTTAACAGGAACAGAATCCGCTTACTATCCAAATAAAAATAAAGATGCTATTCAAAAAAAATATAAAACTTGGAAAAATTAAATTAAAGTTATTTATCTTAATTTTATTTCTAGTTGTATCTTTTGATTTGAATTCTAGTGAAAATTTAGAGGGCAGCTTCACAGATATTAAAGTATTAGATAAAATCTCATCTAAAAATATCTTATTAAAACTTAAAAATGGTGAAGATACTAAATATAAGGATTTATTAATAAAAAGTATGAAGTGTAGAAATTCAGAATTTGATGATAATCCAGAAATTACTGCTTATATTCAAGTCAGAGATTTAACAAATAAAAATAAGAATGATGTATTTGTTTTTAATGGATGGATGTTTTCTTCAAGTCCTTCTATAGCACCTTTTGATCACCCTGTTTATGACATATGGCTAGTGAGTTGTTATTAAATAATTTTTTCACTATCTAGCCAACTTACATTAAAATCTGACTGAATAAATTTTTTATGATTTAAAAGTTTTTTATGTAAAGGAATAGTTGTGGTAATACCTTCGATGACAAATTCATCTAATGACCGGTTCATTCTTTGAATAGCTTCTGACCTATTTCTACCATGACAGATCAGTTTACAAACCATACTATCATAATAAGGTGTTACTTTATATCCTTGAAATATTGCACCATCAACTCTCGTTCTAAACCCTGATGGTTGATGACACATTCCGATTGTTCCTGGTGAGGGTTGAAAATTTTTACTTGCATCTTCTGCATTTATTCTACATTCAATTGCATGACCTCTAGGGTTAATATCTGACTGTTTTAATGCTGTTTCACCTTTAAACGCAATCCAAATTTGCTCTTTAATAATATCTATACCAGTTACCATTTCTGTTACTGGATGTTCTACTTGAACTCTAGTATTCATTTCTAAAAAATAAAATTTTCCATCCTCATAAATAAATTCAACTGTGCCAGCTCCTACATAACCAATTTTTTCAACCATATTAACAGTCTTATCGAATAGATCTTTTCTAATTTCATCATTTAAAATAGGGCTTGGTGTTTCTTCAATGAGTTTTTGATGTCTTCTTTGAACTGAACAATCTCTCTCGTGCAAATGAACAGTCCTATTTTTCCCAGCTAGAATTTGAACTTCTATATGTCTTGGATTTTGAAAAAATTTTTCTATATATACTTCATCATTACCAAAATATTTTTGAGCTTCAGATTTTGCACTTGAAAATAGGTTTTCAAATTCTTCTTCTTTATGAACAATTTTCATTCCTTTACCTCCACCACCACCTGAGGCTTTAATTAAAATAGGATATCCTATTTTTTTACAAAGCGCTTTTGCTTCTGATATATCTTTTATACCTCCATCAGAACCTTCAATTATTGGTAATCCATTTTCTTTGGCTATTTTTTTTGCTTGAATTTTATCTCCCATCATCTCAATTAGTTTTGAAGATGCACCTATAAATTTAATATTATTTTCCTCCAATACTTTTGCAAAATTAGCATTCTCAGATAAAAAACCATATCCTGGATGTACTGCCTCAGAATTTGTTAGCTCAATAGCTGACATTAAAGCAGGAATATTTAGATAACTATTAGCTGGCTGATGTGATCCAATACAAACACTCTCATCTGCTAACCTTACATGCATGCTATCTCTGTCTACATCTGAATGAACTGCTACAGTAGAGATACCCCATTCTTTACATGCTCTTATTATTCTGACCGCAATTTCCCCACGGTTTGCTATTAATATTTTTTTAAACATTATTCTAAAATGATTATTGTTTGTCCAAACTCTACCGGCTGGCCATCTTTAACGCATATTTCTTTAACGATCCCATCTGATGTTGAAGGCACATGATTCATTGTTTTCATTGCCTCAACAATCATTACAGTTTCTCCCTTTTTAATTTTTTTACCAATTTCTACAAATTTTTTTGCGCCAGGCTCAGGTGCATGGTATGCTGTTCCGATTATTGGTGAAGTTACTTGAATTCCTGAAATATTTTTTACACTTGGATTTGAAGTTTCTACAATTTTTTCATTTTTAGAATGAGATGGATTGTTTAATACCACATTATTTTTTGAAACTTTTATTTTTGTATCTTTTTCTGTGTACTCTAATTCTGTAAGATTGAATTCTTCTAAATAATCACTTAATTCTTTAATAATTTTTTTATTTATTTTCATTTTTTAAAAGTTTTTGCATTGAAATTATGGCTAAAATATAACCATGATCTCCTAATCCAAATATTCCACCTGTTGCAACATCACTAATTAATGATTTTTTTCTAAATTCTTCTCTTTTGTATATATTCGACATATGAATTTCAATTATTGGTTTCTTAAAAATATCTAAAGCATCTCTTATTGCAACCGAAGTATGTGTAAATGCAGCAGCATTTATTATAATACCATCAAATTTTTTTCTAGCATCTTGTATTATATTTACTAGTTCACCCTCTATATTTGATTGAGCAAATTCAAGAGTTAACCCTAAGTCTTTTGATTTATCTAAACAATTCTCTTTAAGCTCATCAAGAGTAATTGATCCATATTGTGATTGTTCTCTTTCACCTAATAGATTAATATTAGGACCATTGATAATAATAATTTTATTATTCATTTATCTTTTATATACGATGAAAAAAAAAATAAAAATAAAAATAAAAATAAATGGAAAAATAAAAAATGTAGATAAAAATTCAAAACTGTCGAATATTATTAAAAACTTTAAAATACCTCTCAAAAAAGTAGCTATTGAATTAAACGAAGAAATAGTAGATAAAAAAAATTTAAATAAAATCAGTCTTAAGACAAATGATAAAATAGAGATAGTTCATTTTATTGGAGGTGGTTAAAATTGAGTAAAGATAAATTTATTATTGCTAAAAGGAACTTTAAATCCAGATTAATTGTTGGTACTGGGAAATACAAAAATATGAAAGAATGTGCCAGAGCTATTAATTTATCTGGAGCTGAAATAGTTACTGTTGCTGTTAGAAGGGTAAACATTGTAGATAAAAAAAAACCTTTGTTAATGGATTTTATTGATCCCAAAAAAATTACATATCTCCCAAACACAGCTGGCTGTTTTAATTCAAAAGATGCTCTGAGAACCCTTAGGTTAGCTAGAGAAATTGGAGGATGGAAATTAGTCAAGCTGGAGGTATTAGGAGATAAAAAAAATCTATTTCCTGAAATGATTGAAACACTTAAATCAACTGAGATACTAACTAAAGAGGGATTTCAAGTTATGGTCTACTGTAATGATGATCCTTTGATGGCCAAACGATTAGAAAATTCAGGAGCTTGTGCAATAATGCCTTTAGCAGCTCCCATAGGCTCTGGATTAGGTATTTTGAATCAAGTAAATATTAAAATTATTAGAAATCAAACAAAGTTACCTCTAATTATAGATGCTGGATTAGGTCAAGCTTCTGATGCCACAATAGCAATGGAGTTAGGATGTGATGGAGTATTAGTCAATACTGCAATTGCTAAAGCAAAAAAACCTTTTGATATGGCCTTAGCATTTAAAAATGCTGTAGTGGCAGGACGTCAATCTTATCTTGCAGGAAGAATCAATAAGTTAATAATGGGAGAACCTTCCTCTCCAAAAAAAGGAATTATTTAGTCTTTTTATAAAATTTTTTTTTTCTAAAAGTTTTTTTCTTAAATTTCTTTTTATCCTTTAGCTCAATAATATTATTTTTTGTAATTAATAGATCTAGATTTTTAAGTTTTTCAAAATGTTCAATTAATTCAATTGTTTTTTTGGATTTATTTTTAATGTCTATAATATATTCTGGAATGATTAAATTGTTGTCAGATATTATATCTATTTTCATCTTATTTTTTTTTTCAAAATAAGTAAGGTCATCAATAAAATTCTCTTTTAAAAAGTCAGAGATTTTTTTACACACCTTTAAATCAACAAACTTCGCTTTATTTAAAACTGCTTTAAGTTCCACTAATTTTAAAATTTTAAGACCAAATGATTCATCTGTAAGATTTATTTTCCATTTAACAGCACTTTCTCTTAGTCTTTGTCTAGACATTTCTAAGAGACCAAAATTAGATATTCTACCAATTTGAATTCTTGCTCTATCAGATCGACATTTTTCTTTTAATCTTCTCTCTACTAATTTTCGATTTCCATAACTTAACATATCTATAAAATCTATTATAATTAAACCAGATAGATCTCTAATTTTTATTTGTCTTGCTATCTCACCAGCAGCTTCAAGATTAGTATCTAAAGCTGTACTCTCAACATTTTTTTGTTTAATAGAACTTCCGGAATTTATATCAATTGAAACTAAAGCTTCCGTAGGATTGATTACCAAATATCCTCCAGAAGTTAATTTTATTTCAGAATCAAAAATTTGATTAAGCTTTTGTTCTATACCTTCTTCTATAAATAATGGTGTCTTACCTCTATATTTTTTTATCTTTTTAACATGTGAGGGCATCATCATTTTCATAAAATTTTGAGCCTTTTTATAACCTTCGTTACCCTCAATAATTATATTTTTAGTATTTTCGTCATACATATCTCTTAAAGTTCTTTTAATTATTTCACTTTCTTGATGAATCAATGAAGGCGCTATAGAGCTTAAGGCATTTTCTTTAATTTGATTCCAACTGTTTACAAGGGTAGATAAATCATGGTCAATCTCATTTTTAGTTTTGTTGCTTCCTGCAGTTCTAACTATTAATCCCATTTCTTTAGGAATTTGAATTTCATTTAAAATAGATCTAATCTTTTTTCTATCTGCTGGATTAAATATTTTCCGAGATATACCGCCACCCTTTGGAGTATTTGGCATTAATACAATATATTTACCTGCTATTGATATAAAAGTACTCAATGCAGCTCCTTTTTGTCCACGCTCATCTTTAATAACTTGAACAAGAATTACCTGATTAGGCTTAATTACTTCTTGAATTTTGTATCTCTTAAATCTGAATCTATTTTCATTTTTTTTTGTTTTTTCAATATCTAAATTTTCTTTCTCTTCTTCTTTTTTTTCATTAAAATCTTCTTTCTCAATTGGATCTTCAAGTTCTAATTTTCCTTTAGCAAGGTTTTCCTCTTCTTTTGCCTCAACTTTTTTAGATAATTCTTCTCTTACTCTTTCTTCTTCCTGTTTAATAATTTCTAAATCACTTTTTGGTATTTGGTAATAATCTGACTGGATATCATTAAATGATAAAAACCCATGTCTATCTCTACCAAAATCTACGAAGGCAGCTTGCAGAGAAGGTTCAATTCGACTTACCTTTCCTAAATAGATGTTATTTTTAATTAGATTGTTTTTTAAGCCTTCATACTCATAGTCTTCAATGTTTTCATCTGACTTAAGCACAACTCTAGTTTCATTGGGATGCGAAGCATCAATGTATAAATTTTTTTCCATAGTGTGTTTTTTGATTGTTTCATTTAAATTTAAAATTTTGTTTATTGTTATGCCTTATCTTTAACAAATTCCCATATATAATGGAAACAAAATGAACATAACAATAAAAAATATATTTATTGGTTTTCTTAGTTTTTTACTATTATCTCTAATTACTGTTTTGGGGATTCTATGGAATTTTTCTAATAATATCCCAGATTATAAATTTTTGAAAAATTATAAACCTCCAGTATCGAGTAAAGTTTATTCAGGTAATGGAAGTCTTGTAGCTGATTTTTCTAAAGAAAAAAGAATTTTTGTTCCTTATAGAGCTATTCCAAAAAATGTAATTAATTCATTTTTATCTGCAGAAGATAAAAATTTTTTTTCTCATCCAGGAGTAGATGCCAAAGGAGTTTTAAGAGCGACCATAAACAACGTTCAAAATATCATGACTTCCAAACGGTTAGAAGGTGCATCCACAATTACTCAGCAAGTAGCAAAAAATTTTCTTTTAACAAATGAAGTGAGTATTAATAGAAAAATTAAAGAAGCTATTTTAGCTTTTAGAATTGAGAGAGCTTTATCAAAGGAAAGAATATTAGAACTTTATTTAAATCAGATTTATCTTGGTAGTGGGGCATATGGAGTAGCAGCAGCTAGTTTACAGTATTTTGATAAATCTATTAAAGAATTAAATTATGAGGAAGCAGCTTTACTTGCAGCTTTGCCTAAAGCCCCAAGTAAATATAATCCTTACAGAAACATTGAGTTAGCTAAATTTAGAAGAGATTTAGTTTTAAAAAATTTATTTGAAAATAGTTTTATAAGCTCTAAAGAATATGACAAATTTAAGAAAAAAAAAATTATATTAAAAAAGAAAAAAAAAGTTTTTTTAGAAGATTCTCAATATTATATCGAAGATGTTAGAAAGAATATTATTGAAATACTTTCTTATGAAAAAGTTTATAATCAAGGATTTAATATCAATACTCCAATAAATTTAGAGCTTCAGAAAATTGCTACAGATAGTTTGAGAGATGGTTTAGTAGCATATGATAAAAGAAAAGGATGGCGAGGACCATTAACCAATAGAACTAACATAAAAAATTGGTCCGATAATTTAAAAAAGTACGATTTGGAAAGTTCAATAGATTGGAATTTAGCTATTGTAAAAAAGATATCTAAATTTTCTGTTGAAATAGAAATAAAAGATAAAACTAAAGGGTTTATAGAGTTTCAAGACATTTCTTGGACAAAAAAAGAATTTAATCAACTATTAAAAAGAGGTGACGTTATTTATGTAAAACACATTAAAGAAAATAAATATAGTTTAAAACAAATTCCAAAAATTAATGGTGGTATTATAGTCATGGATCCTTATACTGGGAGAGTATTAGCCTTAAGCGGGGGTTTTAGTTTTAAAAGCAGTGAATTCAATAGAGTATCTCAAGCATTACGGCAGCCAGGTTCAGCCTTTAAGCCTTTTGTTTATGCACTTGCATTAGAAAATAATTTTACACCCTCATCATTAGTATTAGATGCTCCATTAGTTTTAGCTCAAGGTTCTGATCTTAAAATGTGGAAACCAGAAAATTATGGAAAAAAGTTTTATGGACCTTCTACTTTAAGAATTGGCCTAGAAAAATCCAGAAATCTTATGACAGTTAGAATAGCCCAGAGTTTAGGGGTAGATAAAGTTGCAAGTTTTTCTAAAGATCTTGGTATTTATGAGAATCCTGAGGAACTTTTATCAATTTCTCTTGGTTCTGCAGAAACTACCTTGATGAAATTAACTTCAGCATATTCTACTTTTATAAATGGAGGAAAGTTGGTTTCACCAATTTTAATCGATCGTGTTCAAGACAGTGAGGGAAATACTATACTTAACAATGAAAATAGAACTTGTGCAAATTGTGATCAAATTTCATTTACAGGCAAGGATTATCCATACATTAAAAACAATTATAAACAAATATTTTCACCTCAAACAGCCTATCAAATTACCTCCTTATTAGAAGGAGCAGTTAAAAGAGGAACTGGAAAAAAATTAAAGAATTTAAATTTAAATTTAGCGGGCAAAACTGGGACTACTAATAAAAATACTGATGCATGGTTTATTGGTTTTACTTCTAACTTAGTAGTAGGAGTTTATGTTGGTATGGATAATCCTCAACCTTTAGGTAAATTTGAGACAGGATCAAAAACTGCTTTACCTGTATTTAAAAATTTTATTAAAAAAGCAATTAAAAAGTCTGAAGCAAGACCATTTAAAGTTGCTGAAGGGATTACTATGATGGTAGTAGATCCTTTAACAGGACAAAAAGCAAAGTTTTCGTCAAAAGATACAATTTTAGAAGCATATAAAAGTTCGAATGTGATTGATGGAGTGATTTTATATTCAAATAATAATAGATTAGATACAAATAATATATTAAAGTTTTATTAATGGATCATAAATATACAGACTTCAAAAAAGAAATAGAAAAAATCAATCAAAGAGTTAAGGAGTATCTTTGAAAAAAATAGTGTTTATTTAAAATTAAAAAATCATAATTCTAAGATACTAGAACATAATTTTTGGCAAGATAAAGCTAACTCAAAAAAAATAATAAAAGAAAAAAAACTGTATGAAGACCTAATAAATTCATTTGAAACGTCTATAAAAAAACTAAAAGATTTAGATGATTTAAGTGTATTAGCCTCAGAGGAAAATAATGAAATTATACAGAATGAAATACTTGATAACATAAAAGAACTAAGAAAAGATGTTAAAAAAAATGAGGTTAAGTGTTTCCTATCTAATGAGGCGGACTCTCTTGATTGTTACATTGAAATTCATGCCGGGGCTGGTGGAACTGAAAGTCAGGATTGGGCTGATATGTTAAGAAGAATGTATCTCAAGTGGTCTGACAATAAAAAATTTAAATCAAACTTAATTAGTGAACATAAAGGTGATGAAGCTGGAATAAAATCGTCTACTATTAAAATTGAGGGAGACTATGTTTTTGGATGGTTAAAAAAAGAGTCAGGAATTCATAGATTGGTCAGAATTTCACCTTTTGACTCAGGAGCAAGAAGGCATACTAGTTTCGCGAGTATATGGGTCTACCCAGTTGTTGATGAAAGTATAAATATAGAAATTTTAGATAAAGATCTGAGGATTGATACATATCGTTCTAGTGGGGCAGGAGGCCAACATGTTAACACCACTGATAGTGCTGTTAGAATTACTCATTTGCCCTCTAAAATAGTTGTACAATGTCAAAATGAAAGATCTCAACATAAAAATAAAGAAACTTGCATGAATATGTTAAAAGCAAGACTTTATGATTTTGAGATTAAAAAAAAGGAAAAAGAAAATCAAAATACAGTAACACCAAAATCTGAAATTGGCTGGGGCCACCAGATAAGATCTTATGTATTACAGCCATATAGATTGGTTAAAGATAACAGGACTAATTTTGAAAATTCAAGTCCAGACAAAGTTCTAAATGGGGAAATTGATGACTTTTTAGAACACTCATTATATCAAATTAAATGAAAATAATTTCAAAAATTTTTATATCAATAATTCTAATATTAATAATTATAACGACTTATTTTAGTACTATAGGAGTTGAAACAGATAGATTTAATGGTCAAATAAAAGATAAGATTAAAAGTATTGATGAAAAAACTGAAATTGAATTAAAAAAAATTAAGTTAATTTTAGATCCATTTAAATTAAAACTTAATATCAAAACAATTGGATCAAAATTAAAAAATCAAAATGGAACAATAGAGATAGAAAGTTTAAAAACTCAAATTTCCATCAAATCATTGATTGAAAATAAATTTTCAATTGAAAGTTTAGAAATTTCTACAAAATCACTTAAAATTAAAAATTTGGTTTCTTTTTTAAGATCTTTTAGAAACTCGCCAGAATTATTTTTGTTAGAGAAAGCAATTAAAAATGGTTATTTAATTGCTGAAATTAAATTGGAATTCGATTCTGATGGTAATATTATAAACAATTATGAGGTAAATGGTTTCTTGAGAGATACTAAATTAAGTATATTTAAGAAATATAACTTTCAAAAATTAGATCTAATATTTAATCTAAAAAAAGATAATCTGTCATTAAGCGATATATCATTTACTCTTAATGATTTAAAATTTCTATCTGAAAATATATTGCTGAAAAAAGATAAAGATGATTTTTTAATAGATGGAGAAATAAAACATAAAGAGATAGTCCTTAATGAAAAAAACATTAATTTATTAATTAAGCCTTTTTTTTCAGAGATTGATTTTGAAAAATTGAGATTTAGTTCTAATAACAGATTCTCATTTAAGATAAATAGAAAATTTAAATTTAATAATTTTATCTTAGAATCTGATATAAATATCAATGAATTCTCTGTGATTAACAAATTTGAGTTAGTAAATTTTTTTCCAAATATTAAAGAAAATTTTTATTTATCAAATCACAAGTTATCAATTAAATATCTTGAAGAAAATTTATATATAGATGGAAAAGGTGACATTTTAATACAAGACAATAAAGATACCTTTACATACTCTATTAATAATAAAAATGATATTTTAGATTTTAAAACTTCTCTAAAAATAAATGATAATCCTTTAAAGATAAAGTCTTTAAATTATGAAGAAACAAATGCTCTAATACAATTAGAAGGATCAAAAAATAAAAAAGATGAAATAAATATTAAAGATTTAATTATAAATGAGAAAGAAAATAGAATTAGAGCTCAAAATATTAAATTAAATAAGAGTCTTGAAATAGTAAAGCTTGGAACAGTTTCTTTAAATTATACAGATAAAGAAAATCAAAAAAACCAGATTAAATTTTATCCAATGAAGAATAAGTATATTTTAAAAGGACCTTCATTTAATGCAAATAGTCTTGTTGATGATTTATTATTTAAGGATCAAAATTCTAATTTTTTTAATATTGATACTAGAATTGAAGTTAGTATTGATAAAATCTTTTTAGATAATGAGTATGATTTATTTAATTTTAATGGGAATATAATCTTCAAAAATAAAGAGATTGTAAAAGCTAAATTAAATGGAAGTTTTCCTAATAATAAAAAGTTAAATTTTACTATCAATACTAATAACGACAATAAGATTACAACTTTATATATCGATAAAGCTGAACCATTTGTAAAAAGATATAAATTTATTAAAGGTTTTGATAATGGAACACTTGATTTCTACAGTTCAAAAAAATTTAATAAGTCCACATCAACTCTAAAGATATATAATTTTAGTTTAAAAGAACTACCTGTATTAACAAAAATCTTAACTCTTGCTTCTCTGCAAGGTATTGCTGATACTTTATCGGGTAAGGGTATAGGATTTGATGAATTTGAGATGCAATTTAAAAGTAATAAAGATGGGATGATCATTGATGAAATTTATGCAATTGGCCCAGCAATTTCTATTTTAATGGATGGTTATGTTGAAAAAGATAAACTTATAAGTCTTAGAGGAACCTTAGTCCCAGCGACTACAGTAAATAAGTTTATAGGATCTTTACCTGTGTTAGGTAAAATATTAGTTGGTTCAAAAACTGGAGAAGGTGTTTTTGGTGTAAGTTTTAAAATAAAAGGCCCTCCTAAAAAACTTGAAACTTCAGTCAATCCTATCAAAACACTTACTCCAAGATTTATTACAAGAACTTTAGAAAAAATTAAAAAAAACTAGTCTTTTTCAATTTTAATATGTCTTTTTTTTCCGATAGAGAGTTTTAAATAATTATTTTGAAATAGTTTATCACTAATAATAAACTTTTCATCCGATATCATCCTGTCATTTAATTTTATGGCATTTCCTTTGATTAATCTCCTTATTTCACTTTTAGACTTTTCCATTTTTGATAAAATTATTAAATCCAAAATGGTTATCTTTTCATTGATACTCTTCGCTCTAATTTTTATTGAAGGCAAATTTGAACCAAGCAAATTTCCAGAGAAAGCTTCTTTAGCAGCCTGTTCAGAGTTTTGAGCAGCTTTTTTACCGTGAAGCATTGTAGTTGCCTCATTTGCTAACCTTATTTTGAGTCTATTTATGTCTTCACTTTTATTTTTATCTATTTCTTCGATACTTAAATCTGTAAATATTTTCAAAAATTTAATTACATCTTTATCATCAACATTTCTCCAAAATTGCCAATAATCATAAGATGATAACATTTTTTTATCTAACCAAATCGCACCAGTTTCTGTTTTTCCCATTTTAGCTCCTGATGCCAATGTAATAAGAGGTGTAGTTAGACCATAGGCTTGTTTGCCTGAATATCTTTTAATAAGTTCGGTACCATTAACTATATTTCCCCACTGATCAGAACCACCAATTTGCAAACAACAATTCTCTTTTTTATTTAATTCTAAAAAATCATAAGCTTGAAGTATCATATAATTAAACTCCATATAACTTAATGATTGTTCTCTATCTAATCTAGTCTTAACACTTTCAAAAGTAAGCATTTTGTTAATTGTGAAGTGTTTTCCAATATCTCTTAGGAATGAAATATAATTTAAGCCTTTAAGCCAAGAATAATTATTTACAAATATAGGTTTAGTTTTTGGATTCTTATTATCTAAAAAATTTTTTAATATTTTTTCTATACTTTTAATATTTTTTTCTATTTCCTTTTCAGTTAAAATTTTTCTCGTTTTATCTTTGCCAGATGGATCACCAATCCTTGTTGTCCCACCACCTAATAATACAATAGGTCTGTGTCCGTGTTTTTGCAGAAGTCTCAAACACATAATCTGAAGTAAACTTCCAACATGGAGACTTTCTGCAGTACAATCAAACCCGATGTATCCTTTAATTTTTTCTTTTTCTGGTAATTTTGATAAATCTTCTTCGTTGGTACATTGATAGAAATAACCCCTATCTTTAAATTCTTTTAAAAATTTATTCATAAGCTTATAGTTATACAATATACAAATTTTATTAAAAAAGAATAAGAATGGAAAAGATATTTACAGCATTAGGTTTAATGAGTGGTACATCAGGAGATGGTGTAGATGCCTCTATAATAAGCTCAAATGGAGTAGATAATTACAGCAATATATTAAATAAGTATTTTAAATATGATCAAAAAATATACGAAAAACTTCACTATTTAAAAGCTAAGATTTCTCAATTTAAAGATCTAAAAAAAAATGAAAAAGAAATCTATTCTCTTGAAAAAGATATAACCCTATTTCACGCTAAGATTACTAACGAGATTTTACAGTCCATTGATAAAAATATTGATTTTATAGGTTTTCATGGGCAAACAATATATCATAATCCATTAGAAAAAATTTCCAAACAAATTGGTGATGGTAACTTATTATCTCAACTTTCTAAAAAAAAGGTAGTCTATAATTTTAGAAAAAATGATATTCAAAATGGGGGTGAAGGAGCTCCTTTAGCCCCAGTTTTTCACAAATTAATCATCAAACAAAACAAGATTGATCTACCAGTTTGTATTTTAAACATAGGTGGTATTACAAATGTAACTTTAATAAATGATTATGATAAAGATAGTTTTTTAAGCAGAGACTTAGGTCCAGGTAATTGTTTAATAGATGAATGGGTAAGAAATAATATTAAGAAGAAATTTGATTTTAATGGAGATATAGCAAAAAGAGGAAAAATAAATGATTTAATTCTTAATCAAGCTCTAGAAAATTTTGAAAATAGGCCTAATCAAAAAACTTCATCATTTGACATAAAAGATTTCAGCTTAGGGTTTGTAAGAGGTCTTGATTTAGATGAGGGAGCAGCAACTCTCACTGAGTTTACAGCAAGAATAATAGGAATTGAACTTTTAAATTTTTTGGCAGATATAAAAGATAAACTTTGCAAAATTTTAGTTTGTGGAGGAGGAAGAAAAAATATTTATTTATTAGATAGAATAAAAAATACAATGCCTAAAAATTTGATTATCCAACCAATTGATGATTATGGTTCTGATGGAGATTATATAGAGTCAGAGGCATTTGCATACCTTGCTATAAGATCTTTTTTAAATTTACCTATTTCTTTTCCAGGTACAACTAAATGTAAATCACCAACTACTGGTGGAGTTTTAATTAAAAATTTTTAATAAAGTGCAGTTTCTTTTTTAATATACTTATCCAAACTTTTTACCAAGGAAGTTTCATTTTTTGAAAAAAAATGATTAGCATCATTTATTGAATGGAATTCTACTTTAATTCCTTTTTGAGCACTTAATCTTTTATCTAGTTCATTTATATGCTCTATAGGTACAAGTTCATCCTTTTTACCGTATATCATAAGACCAGAAGTCGGACATGGAGATAAAAATGAAAAATCATAAACATTAGGCTGTGGAGAAATTGCTATAAATCTATTTATTTCAGGTCGTCTCATTAGTAGTTGCATTGCAATTAAAGATCCAAATGAAAATCCTGAAACCCAACATTGTGAGTTATCAAAATTTTCTCTTTCCAACCAATCTAAAGCTGCAGCGGCGTCAGCTAATTCGCCTTGACCATTATCAAATTCACCATCACTTTTACCAACTCCTCTAAAGTTTACTCGACAAACAGAAAAATCATTATCCATAAATGTATGAAAGGTTTCAACAACAACTTTATTGTTCATTGTTCCGCCGTATTGCGGATGTGGTTGTAGAACTAATGCTACTGGTGAAGTACTTTTTTTACTTTTAAAATATTTAGCCTCTAATCTTCCAGCAGGACCAGGAATGAAAATTTCTAAAATTTTGTTATCCATAATTGTTATTGATTATTATTCTCAAAAAAAAATTAGGTTTACCACAACTGCGTGACAAAATGTTAGCTTTTTTTTATCTTAGATACTTGACTATTTTAGTCGGGTTTATATATATCCCCGTAAAATAAGGATTTATGAAGCTTACATCAAAAGGTAGATATGCGGTAATGGCTTTAGTAGACCTGGCGAGATTTAATAATATCAATCCGGTTTCTCTAAGAGACATCTCACTAAGACAAGGAATTTCCTTGGATTATTTAGAACAAATATTCTCAAAGTTAAGAAAAAAAGAAATAGTTCAAAGCGTGAGAGGCACTCAAGGAGGATATATTTTAAATAAAAAAGCTAAAGAAATAAAGCTTATAAATATTTTTGAGGCAGTAGATGAAAAAGTAAAAACAGTTCAATGTAAAAAAGAGTCAAAAAAAGGATGTAATGGCAAAGCTGTAAAATGCCTTACACATAATCTTTGGGATGAACTTGAAAATCATATTAATAATTTTTTTGATAAAAAAAGTTTAGAAGATTTAGTTAAAGATAATTCTGAGAGAAGAGTTTAAAATGGATAAAAGAGAAAAAGATATAGAAAAGTTAAAAGATTATAAGTATGGGTTTTCAACAGATATAGAAAATATCAGAGCACCCAAGGGTTTAAATGAAGATGTAATTAAATTTATTTCTAATATTAAAAAGGAACCAAAATGGATGTTAGATTTTAGATTAAAAGCATTCGAAAGATTTAAACAATTAAAAGAACCTAATTGGCAAAAACCAAAATATCCAAAAATAGATTACCAAGATTTATATTACTATGCAGCACCTAAAAGTATGAACGATAAACCAAAAAGCCTTGATGAACTCGATCCTAAACTTTTAGAAACTTATAAAAAGCTTGGTATACCATTGCAAGAACAAGCAAGGTTAAATGGTATTGCCGTTGATGCTGTTTTTGACTCTGTTTCAGTTGCAACAACTTTTAAAGATGAATTAACTAAACAGGGAATAATTTTTTGCTCTATGTCTGAAGCTATCCAAAAACATCCAGATCTAGTAAAAAAATATTTAGGAACTGTTATACCAACAACAGATCATTTCTTTGCAACTTTAAATTCTGCTGTATTTACCGATGGATCATTCGTTTATATACCAGAAGGAATTAAATGCCCAATGGAACTATCAACTTATTTTAGAATTAATGCATCAGAGACAGGACAATTTGAAAGAACTTTGATTATAGCAGATAAAGGAAGTTACGTAAGTTATCTAGAGGGGTGTACGGCACCAATGAGAGATGAAAACCAACTACACGCTGCTAATGTAGAATTAATTGCACTTGACGATGCTGAGATAAAATATTCAACAGTACAAAATTGGTATCCAGGAGATGAAAACGGTAAGGGAGGAATATATAATTTTGTAACTAAACGAGGTTTGTGCAAAGGCAAAAATTCTAAAATTTCTTGGACACAAGTAGAAACTGGCTCAGCTATAACTTGGAAATATCCTAGCTGTATATTAAAAGGAGACAACTCAATAGGTGAATTTTATTCAATCGCGATAACCAATAATCATCAAAAAGCTGATACTGGTACTAAGATGATCCATTTAGGAAAAAATACAAAGAGTAAGATTATATCAAAAGGTATTAGTGCAGGATTTTCAGATATGACTTACAGAGGATTAGTTGACATTAATTCAAAAGCAAAAAATTCAAGTAATTATACTCAGTGTGATTCTTTATTAATGGGTAATAAGTGTGGTGCTCATACTGTGCCATATATTAAAAATAAAAATTTTGACTCAAATATAGCTCATGAAGCTACGACTTCTAAAATAAGTGAAGAACAATTGCATTATTGTCAGCAAAGAGGTTTAAATCCAGAGGAAGCCGTTGGATTAATCGTAAACGGATTCTGTAAAGAAGTGCTTCAACAATTACCAATGGAATTTGCTGTGGAGGCTCAAAAACTAGTAGGTATAAGCTTGGAAGGAAGCGTTGGTTAATGTTAAAAATAAATAATTTAAGTGCAAACGTTGAGGATAAATCAATTCTAAAAGATTTTTCACTTAATATTAATCCTGGTGAAGTTCACGCAATTATGGGTCCTAATGGTTCAGGTAAAAGTACATTATCAAACATTTTATCTGGCAAAAAAGGATATGAAATATCTGGAGAAGTACTTTTTGAGAATAATAATTTATTTGAGCTTGAAACTGAGGAAAGAGCACATAAAGGAATATTTTTAGCATTTCAATATCCGTTAGAAATTCCAGGTGTAAATACCAATATCTTTTTAAAAACCTCTTTAAACGCCATAAGAAAAGCAAAAGGAGAAAAAGAACTTGATGCAATTGAATTTTTAAAACTTGTAAAAGAAAAAGCGAGAGAATTAAAATTTGATGAGGAAAAATTAAATAGACAGTTAAATGTTGGTTTTTCTGGGGGTGAAAAAAAGAAAAATGAAATTTTACAAATGTCGATGTTATCACCCAAGTTATCTATTTTAGATGAAACTGACTCAGGGTTGGATATTGATGCTTTAAAGGTTGTATCTGATGGAGTGAATACATTGAGGAGTAAAGATAATTCTTTCTTAATAATTACTCACTATCAAAGATTGCTAGACTACATAAAACCAGATTTTGTTCATGTATTAATGAATGGAAGAATAATCAAATCTGGAGGACCAGAACTTGCGTTAGAACTAGAAAAAAAAGGATACGAAAATTTCAATTAAATGACTGAACAAATTAAAACAGATTTTGAAAAAATAGTTAAAACTTCAGCTTTTTCTGAAAAAGATGTTGAATTAAAAAAAATGTATTTAAACAAATTTTTAGAAACTGGTTTTCCAACTAGAAAACTTGAAAACTGGAAATTTTCAGACTTAAGCCAAATTATTAAAAAAAATATTGGTGAATTAAGTTTTTATAACGATTATTCTTTCCCTTACAAAGTTGACACCTCAATTTTTATAGAAGGTTTAGAACATAATAAAATTGTCTTCATAAATGGAAGAGTGGAGAAGGTTGATTTTACTCATGAAGATCATGACAAGATAGAAATTAATGATGATTTTAAATTTGTGGATAGATTAGAAGATAATAATTCTCTTTTATCTTTAAATAATGCTTTCACAAATAAATGTTTCAAAATTACCGTAAAAAAGAATTATTCTTTGAAAAAACCTCTTGTTGTTTATCACTCTACAAATAATAAAATTTCATCTAGAAATATAAATTTAAAACTAGAATTTCAACTAGAACAAAATAGTTCTTTAAGATTAATAGACTTGTTTAACGATGGAGCAGAAAATAATTTCATCAATATTTTTTATAATTTTGATTTAAAAGAAAATGCTATTTTAAAAAATTATAAGATTGATAAAGTACAAAATAAAAATATCAGATATTCTTATAATAATATTGAACAAGACAATAACAGTGTTTCAGAGACTTTTGTTCTATCTTCAGGATCGAATTTTTCAAAAAATGAAATTAATTGTAACTTAAAAGGAGAATATTCTTCGGCATTCGTAAATGGTATTTTCTCATTAAATGACGGGCAACATCATGAAGTAAGAACAACAATTAACCATTTGGTTGAAAATACAAAAAGCTATCAATTGATAAAAAGTGTTTTAGGGAAAAATTCAAAATCTGCCTATCAAGGTAAAATATTTGTAGACTCAAAAGCACAAAAAACTGACGGATATCAATTAAGTAAAGCAATTTTACTTGATGAAACTTCCGAATTTAACGCTAAGCCTGAACTAGAAATATATGCTGATGATGTAAAATGTTCTCATGGATCTGCATCTGGAAGTCTTGATGAAAACTCAATATTTTATTTAATGTCTAGAGGATTGAATTATCAACAGTCAAAAGAACTTTTGATTAATGGTTTTCTGTTAGATGTGGTTGAAAAAATAACAGACACTGAAATTAAAAATTTAGTTAAAAATATGATTGGATTAAAAGAATGAATATAGACAATATTAAAAAAGAATTTCCTATATTTGATGAAAAAATACAAAATAATGATTTAGTCTATTTAGATAGCGCTAATTCTTCGCAAAAACCTAAAGTAGTTATTGATAGGATAAACGAGTTTTATACAAAACAATTTTCTAATGTAGGAAGAAGCATCCATTATTTAGCTGTAGCTGCCACTAATTTATATGAAAATACAAGATCCTCAGTTCAAAAATATATTAATGCAAAAGATAAAAATGAGATTGTTTTTACAAAAGGTGCAACAGAAGCACTTAATTTGGTAGCAAATACTCTAGGACAAAAATACTTAGATAAGGGGGATGAAATATTATTAACTGAACTAGAACATCATTCTAATTATGTGCCATGGCATTATTTAAGAAAATCAAAAAATATAAAGATTAATTTTGCAGAAATTAACGATGAAGGCGAAATTCCAATAGAGAACATTGAAAAAATGATAACACCAAAAACTAAGGTAATAGCAGTTAATCATTTATCAAATGTTACGGGGGCAATACTACCAATTAAAGAGATAACCGAACTTGCTCACTCTAAAGGAATTATAGTAGTAGTAGATGGGTGTCAGGGTGCCCCACATTTAAAAATAGATGTACAAGATCTTGATTGTGATTTTTACGCAATCTCATGTCATAAAATGTATGGACCAACAGGATTAGGAATTTTATATGGTAAAAAAAAATGGCTTGAGGAATTACCACCTTATCAAGGTGGAGGTGGAATGATTAAAGAAGTAAAGAAGGATAGAATTACTTATGGAGATTTACCAAATAAATATGAAGCAGGAACGATGGCTACTGCACAAGTAATAGCATTTGATCAGTCAATCAAATTTTTGGAAAATATTGGAATTGAAAATATAATAAAACATGAAAGAGAATTAATTGAGTACGGTCAAGAAGTTTTAAGAAAAAATAACTCAGTAAAAATAATTGGTAACCCAAAAAATAAAGGAGGTGTTTTATCATTTACGATTGAAGGTGTACACCCACACGATATTGCTACAATCTTAGATGAGGACGGTGTTGCAATTAGAGCTGGCCATCATTGCTGTCAAATACTTCATGATAAACTAGAAATACCAGCAAGTGCCAGAGCTTCAGTTGGTGTGTACAATACAAAAGAAGATTTTGACCAACTAAATGAGTCAATTAATAAATGTAAAAAGATTTTTGATTTAAAATGAATTTAAAAGAATTATATCAAGAAATAATATTAGAACACGGCAAGAATCCTAGAAACTTAGGTAAGACTGATAACTTTAATAAAGATGCTAAAGGAAATAATCCATTATGTGGAGATAATGTACATATTTATTTAAAATTAAATGATCAAAGAAAAGTAGAAGACATTTCTTTTGAAGGCAGTGGTTGTGCTATTTCAATGGCATCAGCTTCAATTATGACAGATTTAATGAAAGGTAAAAGTGATAATGAAGCTAAAGAAATTATAGAAGATTTTTTAGGAATGATAAAAGAAAACCCCGAACTTAAATCTAATGTATTAAAGGAAGATGATAAAACAAAGTTGATGTGTTTATCAGGTGTTAAACAATACCCAATGAGAGTAAAATGTGCTACATTATCTTGGCATACATTAGTCTCAGCAATGGAGAACGATGGAAAAGAAATTAGTACAGAAACATGATATTTTATGGAAATAAAAGATAAAATAATAGAAGAAATAAAAAAGATTTATGACCCTGAACTTCCAGTGAATATTTATGATTTAGGTCTAATTTACGAAGTTCAAGTAAATCAAAAAAAAGCAAAAATTAAAATGACATTAACTACTCCAAACTGTCCTGTAGCTGAAAGTTTACCTAAAGAGGTAAAGGAAGGTGCTATGCAAGTAGAGGAGATAGAAGATGTTGACTTAGAATTGGTATGGGATCCACCCTGGACAAAAGATATGATGTCTGATGCTGCCAAATTGGAGTTGAATTTATAATGAATTCAATAATTAAATTAAGTGACAATGCTGCTTTAAGAATAAAAGAAATAATGTCTAGTGCTGAAAAAAATGCAATAGGAGTGAGAGTTTCTGTAAAGTCTGGAGGATGTGCTGGGATGTCATATGTTATGGAGTACTCAAAAGAGATTAATCCTAATGATGAGGTAATAGAAGATAAAGGCGTTAAAGTTTATATCGATTCAGCTGCAGTTATGTATCTTTTAGGAACAGAAATGGATTATAAGAAAGAGGACTTTTCTTCAACATTTGTTTTTAACAACCCAAATGAAACCGAGCGTTGTGGCTGCGGAGAGTCATTTAAAGTATAGTCCCATTTTGAACATATCAGCATTGCAATAAATGCATAGATAGGATATATTCAATATATGAATGTTTTTGAATTTAGAAATTTACTAAATAGTGAAGACAGAAAAGAAAAGAGAAAAGGTTTTATAAGATCTCTTATTAAATCTGTAGAAACTGGAGCAAACGGAACTCAAAATTACATTGTTAAAAGGGGTTCTGGCAAAAATAAAATTGCTAAAACTAGACAGTGATATTTAACAGCTGTAATACATTTCGAACTCAATTGGATGAGGAGTGTGTTCAAAATTATGTATTTCCTCAAATTTTAATGCGATATAAGCATCAATTTGATCATCAGTAAAAACATTTCCTTCTTTTAAAAAATCTCTATCTTTATCTAAACTTTCCATAGCTTCCCTTAGAGATCCACAAACAGTTGGAATTTTTTTAACTTCATCTTCTGATAATGCGTAAAGATCTTTATCAAATGATTTACCTGGATCAATTTTATTTTTAATTCCATCCAAACCAGCCATTAGCATAGCAGCAAAAGTTAAATAAGGGTTACCTGCTGCATCACCAAATCTAATTTCACATCTTGCAGCTTTTTTACTTAAAGTAATAGGAATCCTACATGATGCTGATCTATTTCTTGCTGAGTAAGCTAATAAAACAGGAGCTTCAAATCCTGGAATTAATCTTTTGTAGCTATTAGTTGTTGCATTTGAAAATGCATTTATAGCTTTAGCGTGTTTCAAAATTCCACCAATATAATGTAATGCAGTTTCTGATAAACCAGCATATTTATCACCAGAAAATAATGCAGTGTCACCTTTCCAAATTGATTGGTGTACGTGCATCCCTGAACCGTTATCACCTTTAACAGGTTTAGGCATAAAAGTTGCAGTTTTACCGAATGAATGAGAAACCATATGAACAGCATATTTATACAATTGTAAATTATCTGCTTGATCCACTAAAGTTCCAAAATACATCCCAAGCTCATGTTGACTTGGAGCAACTTCATGGTGATGTTTTTCAACTTTAATACCCATGTCCTTCATTGCTTTCAAATATTCACTTCTCATATCTTGTTCACTATCGACTGGTGGAACTGGGAAGTAACCACCTTTAATTCCAGGTCTATGACCCATGTTTCCATTT
This sequence comes from uncultured Pelagibacteraceae bacterium, assembly GCA_902558705.1. Classification (GTDB taxonomy): domain Bacteria; phylum Pseudomonadota; class Alphaproteobacteria; order Pelagibacterales; family Pelagibacteraceae; genus Pelagibacter. The sequence goes on along the minus strand of CACEEW010000003.1, from coordinate 10,893 downwards.
TCATATTCTCTTCCAGAATTGTAAGGGCCTTCCTTACTGTCAATTTTAAAACCTGTTTCATTCATATCATTTTTAAATCTTACATCATCAAATACAAAAAATTCTGCTTCTGGTCCAAAAAATGCTTTATCACCAATGCCTGAACTTTTTAAGTAAGCTTCAGCTTTTTTAGCTGTTCCTCTTGGATCTCTTTCATAAGGATTCTTTTTAACAGCATCTAAAATATCACAAAAAAGATTTAGAGTGTTATGAGACGTAAAGGGATCTACAATTGCTCTTGATAAATCAGGCTTAAGTATCATGTCAGACTCATTAATAGCTTTCCAACCTGCTATAGATGAACCATCAAAAAATATTCCTTCATTCAACATTTCGTCATCGACCATTTTAGCATCCATTGTTACATGCTGAAGTTTACCTCTTGGGTCCGTAAATCTTAAATCTACGTACTCTATGTCTTTATCTTTAATAGTTTTTAATACATCATTTGCACTCATGTGATCTCCTATATAATTCTGGGTCTTGTGATACCAAATAAAGACTGTTAAAGAATGTTCTTTTACTTAATAACACCTATGCATTTTTTACATGAGTGTATAATTAAATGTTAAAAATAACTAACAATTATAAGTTGAATAATGACTTTATTACTCAAAGAGCCTGTCAAAAGAGTTGAAAAATTACTGAAGGAATTTGATCAAAATCAGAGAGTGATTTTACTTGATAGTTCAGCAAGGACAGCTTTAGAAGCTGCTTCATCTTTAGGTTGTGAAGTTGGTTCAATTGTTAAAAGTTTAATTTTTAAAACAGAAAAAAATTATACTCTGTGTCTTGTAGCTGGAGACAAAAAAGCTTCTTTAAATAAAATTAAAAAAATTCTTAATATAAAAGATGCATCTATGGCCTCAGCTGATGATGTAAAAAATGTTACAGGTTTCACAATAGGAGGTGTTTCTCCAATTGGTCATTTAAATGAAACTAATATTCTAATTGATAGTTCTTTAGAAAGATTTAATTATTTATTTGCTGCAGCAGGCCATCCTAATTGTGTATTCAAAATTAGCTTCAAAGACTTAAATAAAATTACTAAAGGATCAATTGAAGAGATAATAGAATGAGACAACCAAAATTACTAGATTATATATTATTAGTTTTGTTAGCATTGATCTGGGCTTCAGCTTTTTTTAATATTAAAATTGCTACTTACTCTTTTGGACCGGTGACGATTGCTTTTCTCAGAGTTTTTTTTGGAGCCATACCTGTTTTACTACTTTGTTATTACAAAGATATTAAGATAGAAGCATTTTCAAAAGATTGGTATTGGTTTGCATTAATAGGATTCATTAATTTAGTAGCTCCTTTTTTTCTAATTGCTTATGGAATTAAATCAGTCCAGAGTAATCTTGCAGCAATTCTTATGTCTACTACACCTCTTAGTTCGACTGTGCTGGGTCATTTTTATACAAAAAATGAAAAATTTAATTTTATAAAAACTTTTGGAATTTTGATTGGTTTCTCTGGTATACTTTATTTATTTTCAGACAACTTATTAATTGATGAAAATAATTTTGTATCAGCTCTTTTAATTCTTTTAGGCTCTACATGTTATGTAATTGGTGGAGTTTTAACTTTAAAAATCAGCAAGAAAAAGAATGAAAATGTAACTGGTTCAATTTTAATTTGGGCTACAATTATTCTAGTTCCATTGGTTAGTTTTATTGAACAACCTTGGAATGTAACTCCACGACTGGACTCAACTATTTCTGTAGTATATTTAGGACTTGTTTCAACAGGTCTAGCTTGGTTACTTAGATTTAGAATTTTAGTTAATAATGGATTAATTTTTCAATCTCAAGTTTCTTATTTAATACCTATTTTTGGTACAATTTTAAGTTATATATTCTTGAAAGAATTGATTACCACTAAAGTATTAATTTCTCTAATAGCAGTTTCTGTTGGTATTTATTTTGTTAGAAAAGCAGATAACAAAAAATTACTTAAGTGATGCAAATGATTTAATATGTGCTGGAGTAGTTTCACAACACCCACCTAAAATTGTAGCTCCAGAGTCTTTAAATTCTTTTACAAACTCTAGCATTTTGTTTGGAGATAAATCCTTTCTTTTACCCAAAAACTCATTTGGTTGTAAGAAATCATTTTTATTACTAGTTTTGTTATTATTAGATAATGGTGCAGTTTTTAAATATCCATTTAATTTAAATCCAAATGGAACTCCTAGGCTTTTAATTTCATTTAAATTTAATTTATAGTTTTCAGGGGAAACACATGACAGAATAACACCAAGTAATTTTTGATTTTTTAATTTATATATTAGTTCTGAAATTTTTTCACCACTGGGTAACTTAGTGCCTTCAGAAATATGTACTCCTATCAAATAAGGTTTGTTGAATTCTTCAATACTTTGGGTTGCAACATTAATTTCCTTAATACTGCTCAAAACGTCAAAATAAAAAAAGTCAATGAATGGGTTTATTAATTTTGCTTGATTATAAAAATCATCTTTTATTATATCTTCGGATCTATCGTCAGCTTTGTAAGTTGAATTTTGAGGAGGAAGCCCCCCAGCAATCAAAATATTTGGATAATCATCTTTTGTTTTTTTTGCAATTTCACCTGCTTTAGTATTCAGATATTTAAACTTATACTCAACTTTATTTTCTACTAATCTAATTCTTCTAGTTGCAAATGTATTTGTAACGATAACCTCTGCTCCTGCTTTGATATAATCTAAATGGGCATTTAGTAAAAGATCATGATAATTTTCATCTAAAAGTGCGCTAGCGCTCCATAAGGTCCCCTTAGGCTTCATCCCTCTGCTAAGAAGTTCTTGACCCATTCCACCATCTAGTATTCTTGTTGTTTTAAAAAAATCTTTATCCATATAAAAAATATTAATAATTAAAATTGTAAACACAATATATGGTATTTTACAATTATAGGTAGAAAATAATAATTAATAAAAATAGAAACTACAAACAATATCTAGTTAAATGACTAATGGCTATTAAAAGAAAAAAAATAGCAAATCAAATGACCAAAAATAAAAAATTAAAATTGGTCAAATCATCTAGAAAAAAAATAAAAACGAAAAAAAAAGTTGCAAAAAAAGCTGCGACTAAGAAACGTTTAAAAAGATCTAGAAAAAACAATAACATCAAGTCAACTAACAAAAAAAAGAGGAGAAAAAAAATGAGTGCAGAAGCAATGAAAGTGTCATCTGTATTAGATACTTCTCATTTAAAGGTGAAATTTCCCTTTAAAGCTAAGTATGGAAACTACATTAATGGAAAATTTGTAGAGCCTAAATCTGGTAAATATTTTGATAATGTTAGCCCGATTTCTAATGAGAAAATCTGTTCAGTAGCACGATCAAATGAACAAGACGTTGAGGCAGCATTAGATGCAGCTCACGCAGCTTTCCCAGAGTGGGGAAAAACTGACATCACTACAAGATCAAATCTCTTGTACAAGATCGCCGACGTTTTAGAAAAAAATCTAAACTTATTAGCAGTTGCTGAATGTTTAGATAACGGAAAACCTATCAGAGAATGTATGGCAGCAGATTTACCATTGGTCATTGATCACTGGAGATACTTTGCTGGAGTTATTAGAGCAGAAGAGGGATCTATTGCTGAAATAGCTAATAATCAATACTCATACAACTTTCATGAGCCACTAGGTGTAGTTGGTCAAATAGTTCCATGGAATTTCCCATTATTGATGGCTACATGGAAATTAGCACCAGCACTTGCTGCAGGAAATTGTTCGGTTTTAAAACCAGCTGAGCAGACACCAGCATCAATCATGGTAATGATGGAACTTATTGGGGACTTATTACCTCCAGGTGTTGTCAATATTGTGAGTGGTTTTGGATTAGAAGCAGGTAAACCTTTAGCATCTTCTAAAAGAGTTGCTAAAGTTGCATTTACTGGTGAAACAACTACTGGAAGATTAATCATGCAGTATGCTGCACAAAACATAATTCCTATTACTTTGGAATTAGGTGGAAAATCTCCTAACATTTTCTTTGAAGATATCATGGAAAAAGATGATGACTTCTTTGATAAGTGTATAGAAGGTTTTGTAATGTTTAATCTAAACCAAGGTGAGGTTTGTACTTGTCCAAGTAGAGCTTTAGTACAAGAGTCTATCTATGATAAATTCATGGAAAGAGCTGTAGCAAGAACAAAAGCTGTTGTTCAAGACAATCCTTTAAAAATGGAAACTATGATTGGAGCTCAAGCCTCAGTTGAACAGATGGAGAAAATAAAATCTTATCTTGAACTAGGTAAAAAAGAGGGCGCTAAAGTTCTAACTGGTGGAAGTGTTGGTAAACTTAATAGTGGATTGGAAAAAGGTAATTACATTCAACCAACTATTTTTGAAGCTAACAACCAAATGAGAATCTCTCAAGAAGAGATTTTTGGACCAGTTGTATCAGTGATCAAATTTAAAGATGAAGCAGAGGCATTAAAAATTGCTAATGATACTCTTTATGGTTTGGGAGCTGCTGTATGGACTAGAAATGGCAATATAGCTCACAGAATGGGTAGAGCGATACAAGCAGGAATAGTATGGACAAATTGTTATCATGCTTATCCAGCACACTCACCATTTGGTGGTTACAAACAATCAGGAGTTGGAAGAGAAACTCATAAAATGATGCTTAATCACTACAGACAGAATAAGAACTTACATGTTTCTTATGCTGAAAAGAAATTGGGCTTCTTTTAATCAAATAATATATACTGGTCCATGATTCGCTATCATGGGCCAGAGAAAAAATATGAAAGTATCAGCAACACATTCGGCATTAAATTTACTATCGGAATTAAAAGAGAAATACGGAGAAAAACTGATGTTTCACCAATCTGGGGGTTGTTGCGATGGAAGTGCACCCATGTGTTTTCAAGAGGGCGAATTTCCTTTAGGTGATAATGATATAAAGTTGGGAGAAATTGGTGGAGTTCCTTTTTATATGAACGGTGATCAATATGAAAAGTGGAAACACACAGATCTTACAATAGATGCAGTCAAAGGCATTGGTGGAATGTTTTCTTTAGACAACGGTACAGGACGAAGATTTTTAACAAAATCTGAAATATGTCTTGTAGTAGACAACGATAATCCAAATCATTAAAAAGTCAAAATCTTTATAGTCATGTCGATTTTTTTAAGTTCTCAAAAAATAATTAAGGATTGGATCGATTACAATAATCATATGAATGTTTCTTATTATCTTTTGATATTTGATAAATTTGGGGCAGATGTTTTAAATGATACTTTTAAAATGGGTGAACACTCAGCAAAAACTACTGGAAAAAGTACAATGATTGTTGAATCTAATATTACTTATAATCAAGAATTAAAAATTGATGATGTGGTCGATGTAAATTTAGTTTACTTCGATCATGATAAAAAAAGACTTCAGTACAAAATGGAAATGATACATAAAGAAAAGAAATTTTTGGCTTCAACCATTGAGGTTCTTGCATTGTATGTTGATCTTAAAACAAGAAAAGTTTCTGAATTTGAGAATGAAAAAATCCAAATAATGGATAATTACATTAAAAGTAATTTAGAAAAGTTTGATGATAAAAATTTGAAATTTTCTTCAAAATTAAAAAAATAAAATAATTTACTTCCAGCCCGCGTACTGGAAGTATAAATTAATTATTGTCCTGGTGCTTTGTATTGACTAGAAGCAACTTCACTTGCTTTAGTTGTTGCTTTAGTAAAATCTATTGCCTCTAGCATAGTTAAGTTTTTAACTGCTCCAGATGCTTCCACTACAAGTTTAACAGCTGCAAAATCTTCAAAACTGTTTAACTCATTCACAACTACAAAGTCATAAGATCCTCTAACAATATCCATACTATGCATTGTACCACCCATAGCTTTTGTCAATTGTTCTACAACTGCTTTTCTGTCAGTTTTCGGATCTTTTAAAAAACCCTGAAATGCTTTTTCAGTGTAGTTTCCCATTATGTATGCTTTCATACAACTCCTTTTGTTTTTTTAAAAAAACATTGTAACAATTTTTTTTAATGTGTAAAAATTACATAGTGGACACAACCTGAGGTAATGTTAAGCTATAATTATGTACGAAAAATTTGGTCAATTCATTCATGGAAAGTGGCAACAATCATCTGATAAAGGTACCTACGAAGTAATAAATCCTGCTACTGAAGAGGTAATTGGTAAAGCTTCTAAAGCTACCCCCCAAGATGTTGATAGAGCATTAAACTCAGCAAAAAAAGGATTAGAGGTTTGGAAGAAAACTGCTCCTTGGCAAAGATCTTATATAATTAGACGAATTGCTGACATGATTAGAGAAAAACAAGATGTGCTTGCTAAATGGATGACTTTAGAAGTTGGCAAACCATTAGCAGAAGCAAAAGGAGAGATTAATGGTGCTGCAGATATTTTTGAATGGAATGCAGAAGAAACAAAAAGAATTTTCGGTCAAACTGTTGAAAGTAGATTTGAAGACACAAGAGTTCATGTTTACTATCAACCAGTAGGAGTGGTAGCAGCATTATCTCCTTGGAATTTTCCTGCAGTTTTATCTGCTAGAAAAATAGCAACTGCTTTAGCGGCAGGTTGTTCAGTAATCATAAAACCAGATGTTATTACTCCAGGGGTTGTTATGGAAATGGTAGATATTTGTAATGAATGTGGAGTTCCCTCAGGTGTTGTAAATTTATTGTCAGGAGATCCCCCAAGTATTGCTCAACAATTAATTGCTTCAGATATAATTAAAAAAATATCTATAACTGGTTCCTCAAGAGTAGGAAAATTAATATTAAAACAAGCTGCTGATAAAGTTCAGAGAGTAACTATGGAGTTAAGTGGCCACTCACCTTTTATAGTATTTAAAGATGCAGATATAAAAAAAGCTACAGATATGGCAATTGCAGCAAAATTTAGAAATAATGGTCAAGTATGTATATCTCCAAATAGATTTTATATCCAAGAAGAAAAAAAAGATGAATTTGTTAATTTATTTGTAGAAAAAACAAAAAAATTAAAAATTGGCAATGGTATGGATCCAGATACTCAACTTGGTCCCTTAACAACTCAAAAGAGATTGAATGAAATTGAAGCTTTAGTTGAAAAAACAAAAAAAGAAGGAGCTAAGGTTTTACTTGGTGGAAAAAGACCAGCAGGCTTTAACAAAGGATTTTTTTATGAACCAACAGTATTTGATGATGTTAAAGATAATTTTACCATAATGAAAGAAGAACCTTTTGGACCATTAGTTCCAATGCTCTCTTTTAAATCTTTTGACGAAGTTATTGAAAGAGCTAATAATCATGAACTTGGATTAAGCAGTTATGTTTGTACAAACTCTATGGAAACAGCTCATTTAGCTTCAGAACAATTGGAAACTGGAACAGTAGGAGTAAATACTGGTTTCATAGCTATTGCTGAAGCTCCTTTTGGTGGAATTAAACAAAGTGGATACGGTAGAGAAGGTGGTTCTATGGCTATAAAGGATTATTTGAATGTGAAATATACTCACATGGGTATTAAAGGTTAATTAACTATTCCACAATTTTAAAATCAGATTTATATTTCTCATTAATAGAAATCCCTAGTCCTGGAGTATTATCATCTAAATTAATAAAACCATTTTTGGGTTCAGGTTCCCCTTTAAATAAATAATAAAACAACTCATTTCCTATCTCAACTTGGTGAACAGGAAAAAATTCTGAAAAAGGACAGTTGTTATGTGCCATTGTTAAATGATAGTTGTGCATTTGACCTGCATGAGGAATTACAGGCACGCCATATTTTTCTGCTAAAGTATTTATTTTATGTCCAGGTGTTATACCTCCAACTCTATTTGCATCATATTGAATAAAACTGACTGCTTTAAGTTCCAATAAATGTTTAAAGCCTAAATAACTGAACTCATGCTCACCTCCTGCAATAGGAACATTTCCCATAGCATTTAATTCTGCATATCCAGGAATATCATCAGGTATTACTGGCTCTTCTAACCATTTTGGTTTGAATTTTATTAGCTCAGGTATTATTTTTTTTGAATATTCTAGATCCCATCCCATATAAGCTTCAAGCATAAGATCAGTTTCATATCCAACCACTTCTCTGACAGCATTTACTAATTCAATATTTTTTTTTATTCCTTCCACTCCGTCTTTAGGTCCCCAACCAAAGCGCATTTTAAACATTTTAAAACCTTCATTTAAATATTTTTCAGCTTCTATTTGTAAATCTTTTATTGGTTGGCTATATAATTTTGAGGCATACACTGGAATCTTATCTTTAGTTCTACCTCCGAGCAATTCAAATACTGGTTTTTTTTTTAATTTACCCATTAAGTCCCAAATTCCAAGATCGATTGCTGAAATTCCAATCATTCCAATTCCTTTTCTTCCCCAGGCCATAGTGCTTCTATACATTTTGTCCCATAAATAATCGTAATCAAAAGGGTCTTCACCAATTACTAAATCTTTTAAATAACAATCAATTGCTTTTTTTGTTACTTCTGGTGCGAGCGCGGCATTACCCAAGCCTACAGTTCCGTCATCAGCTATAACTTCGCATACCATCCATTGATGAAATCTAAATGATTTCATCTTATCTCCAGACTCTCTAAGAGCATCAGTTGGGTTTGTACAAAAATTTTGAGCTGGTGGAACTATTTCACCTGTCCATTTATAAATGGAAGTTTTAATATCTTTAATTTGTGTCATTGTTTAGATTTATTTTCTGCCATCGTTAGTGCTATCTTAAATGATTGCAAGGTAGGTTCTAAGTTTGCTTTATTTTTTCCTGCAATATCAAAAGCAGTACCATGAGCTGGTGTAGTAATAGGTAGTGGTAAACCACCTTGAACTGTAACACCTCTATCAAAACCAAATGCTTTGAGACCAGATTGTAGTGCATCATGATACATGCCAACTATACAATCATGATTTTTATTTTTATAAGCTGTAATAAAAGAAGTATCACATGGCAAAGGACCATCTGCATTAATACCTTGTTTTTTTGCCTCTTCTATTGCTGGAATTATTTCATTTTTTTCTTCAACACCAAACTCTGCATGAGGATTTAATGCTTGTACAGCTACACGAGGATTTTTAATTCCATTAAGTTTCATTGCATTATTTATTAGTTTTATTGGTTTAATAATGTTTTCTTTCTTAACATGATCAGGTACTTCTCTAATGGGTATGTGCGAAGTTACTCTGGCAGTCCAAAAGTTGTCTACAACATTAAATTCACAGAAAAAATTTTTTACATCTAATTTTTCAGCCATCAAATGAAGTTCATCAGAATGAGTATTTCCACCCAATTTCATACTTGTCTTGTTAAATGGACCAAAGTTAATAGCATCTATTTTATTTTGTTTCGCAAGATCTAATGCTAAGTTAAGAGCCTCTAGAACACTTTCTCCTGACTCTTTTGAGCATTCAGATAAATTATATTTATGATTTTTACCTTTTGAGATATCTAAAAAAAATTTATTTCCTTCATTAAAATTTATCTGTTCAAATTTTTCAATAAACTTTAAATCTTGTGATTTTCCAGAAATTTTATTTCCTTCTTCTAAAATTTTTTTCTCACCAATTAAAACTATGTTTGCTTTGTTAGTAATTTCTTCACATAGTAACTTTGAGACCAATTCGGGTCCAATACCTGATGGATCACCTAATAATATAGCAATTTTAATTTTATTTTTACTCATTTTGTTCTTAAACTTTGTAACAGATTATGCTTAAATATTTAATTATAAATTAACCAAAGAGGGAAATAATGAAAAAAAGTTTTAAACTTTTCTTAGCCGCTGCATTCTTTGTGACTGAATTTTTTGTTATAGCAATACCTTTAATGACTGTATCTGCAAGAGCAGATGGTGCTATACAAGCAATTACTCACGCTGGATTTGGTGGCGGTACTGATGTTACTACCAGAATGATGCTTTTAAGAGCAAGAAGAGTTCTTAAACAAGACATGCAATTAGTTAACAAAAAAGGTGGTGGTGGAGCTGTATCTATGGATTATATGATGAGCTTACCAGCAGATGGTCAGCACACTCTAACATGGACTACTGGTCATGCTGTTTCTATGGCTTTAGGAAAAACTAAAGTTAAAATTAGCGACATGCAACCTCTAGCTAGAGGTACTGATGACCCACAATTATTCGTTGTTAACTGTAAATCTGACATCAAAGATGCTAAAAAATTTATTAGTGTTCAAAAATCAAAATCACTTAAATATGGAACAACTCACGTTGGTGGTATTGATGATGTTAGTGCAATTGCTTTCACAAAAAAAGGTGGATTAAAAGATCCAACTATTGTTGCCTACAAAGGTGTAGCACCAATTAAAACAAACTTAGTCAAAGGAGATATTGATGTAGGTGTTTTAAATTTAGGTGAAGCATTGACAGAAATTAATGACGGAACTTTATGTGTTTCTGTTGTATTAGCAAATAATAGAATGGCTAAAATTGGAGATTCTCCAACAGCAAAAGAATTAGGTATACCTGTCTCTTTATCTACTGTTAGAGGATTTGTAACTAAAAAAGGAGCTCCAGCTGCAAGAGTAAAAGAACTTGAAGCTGGAATGATGAAAGCTATGAGTCACAACTATTACAAAAATTTCTTAACTGAAATTGGACTTGATGAGTCAAGTGTAGTTGGTGCTGATGAATGGGGTAAGCAAATGGAAGAAATGCTTACTGAAATGACTGCACAGCTTAAAGCTTTAGGTTACATAAAATAATTATAAAAAGTAAGTACATTTAAAATGAATAATGTACAAAAGCAAAAAAGGGCAAACAAAAGTTTGCCCTTTTTTTTTAAAGACGAATTTAAAGTTTCTTTTACAATAATTCTC
>CACEEW010000002.1 GCA_902558705.1 uncultured Pelagibacteraceae bacterium | reverse complement strand
TCGAAGAAAAAAACGATCTTTTAATTGTTAGTTATTCAAAACAAGGTTTGGTTGAACTTAAAACATCATCTCAAGATCAAGCTTTAGAGATTGTAAGAAGAAGAATTGACGAAATAGGTACGAATGAACCAAATATTCTTAAAAGAGGTAATGATAGAATTTTAGTGGAACTACCAGGATTAGATGACCCAATGAGAATTAAATCATTGCTTGGAAAAACTGCAAATTTAACATTTAGATTTGTAGTCTCAAACACAGAAGATTCCTTTGGTACAGAAAAATTGAAATATGAAGATGGTTCTGAAGAATCAGTCGTTAGCAAAAGAATAATTTTAAGTGGAGATAATCTTTTAGATGCCCAACCAAGAATGAATAATGAAACAAACGAAACTGTTGTTTCATTCACCTTAGATAGAGTAGGAGCAAAAAGATTTGGTAAAGCTACTTCAACAGGTATTGGAAAACAACTAGCAATAGTTCTTGATGGTAAGATTATAAGTGCTCCAGTTATAAGAGACACTATTGCAAGTGGATCTGGTCAAATAAGTGGAGGCTTTACATTTCAATCTGCCACTGATCTTGCATTGCTACTTAGATCAGGAGCATTGCCTGCTCCACTAAATATTATCGAGGAAAGAACTGTTGGCCCTGATCTTGGACAAGACTCTATTAATGCTGGAATGATTGCTTTGGCTATTGGGTTTGCTTTAGTTATTTTATTTATTTTTATTAAATATAAAATATTTGGTCTCATTACCAATATAGCATTAGTTATAAATTTATTTCTTTTAATTGGTATTTTAACAATATTCGAAGCAACTTTAACCCTACCAGGAATTGCTGGTATAATTTTAACTGTAGGTATGGCTGTCGATGCTAATGTTTTGATATTTGAGAGAATTAAAGAGGAATTAAAAGACGAAAAAAATAACCTAATTGCTTTCGATAGTGGTTATACTAAATCAAGAACAGCTATTCTTGATGCAAACATAACAACATTAATTGCTGCAATTATATTATTCTTTATGGGATCTGGTCCTATTAAAGGCTTTTCTTTAACTTTAGGAATTGGAATATTTACTACTCTTTTTTCAGTTTACTTCATAGCTAGATTATTGACTGTTTTATACGTAGCTAAAAACAAGCAAAATGAAGGATTAATTTAGATGATAGCATTTAACAAATATTATAATAAATTTAACATTCTTTCAGTTTCGCTTGTTTTAGTCTCATTATTATTATTGACCTTCAAGGGTTTAAATTTTGGTATAGATTTTAAAGGTGGTACACTAATTGAACTTAGAGCGTCAGAATCTAAAATTAATGTATCATCCTTAAGAGATAATCTTAATCAAATGAATCTAGGTGATGTTTCAGTTAAAAAATTTGGAAATGAAACAGATTTTTTAATTAAGTTTGAAAATAATAATAATAAAAAAGTAATAGAAGAAATAAAAAAAAACCTCGATAAGTCTTTTGGAAATAATTTTAATTTTAGAAGAGTTGAAAATGTAGGACCAAAAGTTAGTGCAGAATTATTAAAGTCTGGAATTATAGCAATATCAGTTGCTTTGATTTTAATGCTTATCTACATTTGGATTAGATTTGAATGGCAATTTAGTCTTGGAGCTATATTAGCTTTATTTCATGATGTTATAGTAACGTTAGGCTTGTTCTCTCTCCTTGGACTAGAAATTAATTTATCAATTATTGCTGCAGTACTAACAATTGTTGGCTATTCAATGAATGATACTGTTGTAATTTTTGATAGAGTTAGGGAAAATTTAAGAAAATATTCAGATATAAAAATTTTTGAATTAACAAATATTTCAATAAATGAAACTTTATCGAGAACTTTAATAACTTCTATAACAACTTTATTAGCATTGTTATCGATATTTTTCTTTGGTGGTGAAATTTTAAGAGGCTTTTCCCTAGCTATGATATTTGGCGTAATTTTTGGTACTTATTCATCAATATATATTGCTAATACAGTTCTAGTTAGACTTAAAGTGTCTCAAAAAACTGTTTTAAAAGAAGACGATAATAATTAATATAAATTTTGAGCAGCCACCATTGTCAGTAGCATTGGTATGGACAATAATGTATTTGTTCTTGAAAATAACATTGCGGTTCTTGCAGATTTAGCTTTTATTTCTGGTTCACACTCAACAATACCCAAAGCTCTTTTCTGATTAGGCCAAATAACAAACCATACATTGAAAGCCATAATTAAACCTAACCACATTCCAATACCTATTGCCGTATGTTTTGGTATTCCAGAACCAATACTAAGTGTCATTGAATCATGTAAATATCCATTTAGTCCAGCAAGAATTAATCCAGATAAAACAGTAAGTGCCGCTCCCCACCTAAAATAAAATAATGCAGCAGGAGCAATAACTTTCCCAATTGCAGGTTTTTGTTCGTCAGGTATTTTACTCATATTAGGAATTTGAACAAAATTGAAATACCATAATAAACCAATCCACATTATTCCAACTATGACATGAACATATCTTGCAACCCAACTCCAAAAAATTCTATCAAAGCTAAACCCATCATTTTGATAAAATAATCCTAAAAATAAAATTATAGCAATCGCTAAGGATGCATGAATTGTTTTTGAAAGTGAAGAAAGTAAGTTACCCATTAATCTTTAATATACTAATTTCATCTAGATATAACAATATTTATTATCTAATTTAAAAGTGGTTTTAAAAATTTACCTGTATAACTGTTAGTAATCTTGCAGATTTCTTCAGGTTTACCTTCTGCGATAATTTTTCCACCTTTTACTCCTCCCTCAGGCCCCATATCCACTATGTAATCCGCGGTTTTTATCACATCTAAATTATGCTCTATGACCACCACTGTGTTTCCTAGTGAGACAAAAGTATGAAGAATTTCCAGCAATTTTTTAATATCATGCTGATGTAGGCCTGTAGTTGGTTCATCTAAAATATACATAGTTCTACCTGTCGAACGTTTAGATAATTCCTTGGCAAGTTTTATTCTTTGAGCCTCACCACCAGATAATGTTGTGGCTTGTTGTCCAATTTTTATATAACCAAGACCAACTTTTTTTAAAGTCAACAGTTTAGTTTTGATATTAGATATGTTTTCAAAATATTCACAACCCTCATCTACAGTCATATCCAAAACATCAGCAATACTTTTATCTTTAAATTTTATTTCTAAAGTTTCTCTATTATATCTGGTACCTTTGCATTCATCACACTGTATATAAACATCAGGTAAAAAATGCATTTCATAAGTAATTACTCCATCACCCTCACAAGCCTCACATCTTCCACCCCTTACATTAAAAGAAAATCGACCTGGCTTGTAACCTCTTGTTTTTGATTCTGGTAATCCCGTAAACCAATCTCTAATTGGACCAAAAGCACCTGTATAAGTTGCTGGATTTGATCTAGGTGTTCGACCAATAGGTGATTGATCGATATCAATAATTTTATCAACTAATTCGGTTCCTTTAAAACCTTTAAAAGGTTTTGGAATTTTTCTAGATTTATTATTATTTAAAGTTAAGTTGAGTGCATTATATAAAGTCTGTAACACAAGAGTAGATTTACCACTACCAGATACACCAGTTACGCAAGTTAAACTGCCAAGTGGTATCTTTAAATTCACATTGTCCAAGTTGTTACCACTAGCTCCTGTAATTTCTAAAAATCTACCATTTTTTGCTAACCTTCTTTTTTGAGGAACATTAATCTTTAATTTATTTGATAGATATTTACCTGTAATACTATTTTTATTTTGGCTAATTTCTTTAAAAGAACCTTGTGCAACTATTTCACCACCATTATTACCAGCTTCAGGACCAAGATCAATTATATGATCTGCATTTTCCATTGTTTCAGTATCATGTTCTACTACAATAACTGTATTACCTAAATCTCGTAATCTTTTTAGTGCATTAATTAATTTAACATTATCTTTTTGATGAAGACCAATAGAGGGTTCATCAAGTACATATAAAACACCTGTTAATCCAGAACCTATTTGTGAAGCCAAACGTATTCTTTGAGCCTCACCACCCGATAAAGTTCCAGATTCTCTTGATAGAGTTAGATAGTCAAGACCAACATTTAATAAAAAATTTAATCTTTCATTTATCTCTTTTAAAATATGTTCAGCAATCTTTACTTGTCTTTTATCTAAAGTATTTTTAAGATTATCAAACCATTTAGCAGCATCAGAAATAGACTTTTCAGTTACTTCACTTATATGTAATCCATCAATTTTAACACAAAGAGCTTCATCTTTTAGTCTATGACCATTACATCTCTCACATTTTGTATCAGATTGGTATTGAGAAATTTCCTCTCTTTTCCAATCACTATCTGTCTCTAAATACCTTCTTTCTAGGTTGTTTATTACTCCTTCAAATGTTTTTTTATGAGAATATTTTTCATATCCATCATCATATGAGAATTTTATTTCTTCTTCATCAGATCCATAAAGGATTATATCTTTTATTTTTTTAGAAAGTTTTGACCATTTATCTTCTAATGAGAATCCATAATGTTTTGCTAATGATGAGAGCGTTTGTGCATAATATAATGTTGTAGTTTTTGCCCAGGGCTCTATAGCTCCATCTGCGATACTTTTCTTTTCATTTGGTACAACCAAATTGGGATCAACATTTAATTTTATTCCTATTCCTTCACACTCTTCACAAGCTCCAAATGGACTATTAAAAGAAAAAAGCCTTGGTTCAATTTCTTCAATTGTGAAGCCACTTTCTGGACAGGCAAATTTAGTTGAAAATATTAATCTTTCTAATTTTCTAAATTTTTTTGGTAAAGTTTCGTCCTCATATTCAACAAAAACTAAACCATTAGCAATATTGATTGACGATTCTATACTTTCAGCTAGTCTATTTCCTAAGGATGAATTTAGAACTATCCTATCAACAAGAATGTAAATATCATGTTTAACTTTTTTATTTAATTCAGGGACTTTTTCAATATCGTATAAAACATCATCTATTTTTATTTTTCTAAACCCTCTTTTTTTGTAATTTAAAATTTCTTTTCTATATTCTCCCTTGCGACCTCTTACGACTGGTGCATAAATATATATAGTTGATTTTTTTGGAAGTTCTTTAATCTTATCAACAATTTGTGTAACAGTTTGTGATGTAATTGGTTTACCAGTGAATGGTGAAAAAGGTATTCCTGCTCTAGCATACAGTACTCTCATATAATCATAAATTTCAGTCACTGTTGCAACTGTAGACCGAGGATTTTTTGATGTATTTTTTTGCTCAATCGAAATTGCTGGACTTAATCCTTCAATTAAATCCACATTTGGTTTTTTCATTTTGTCTAAAAATTGTCTTGCATATGCCGATAAACTTTCAACATATCTTCTTTGCCCTTCAGCATAGACTGTATCAAATGCTAATGATGATTTTCCCGATCCAGATAAGCCAGTAATTACAACAAATTTATCTTTAGGTATTTCTAAAGAAATATTCTTCAAATTATGTTCTTTAGCTCCCTTAATAACTATCTTTTTAATCATAATTTTTGTTGCTTTGACTTAATAAAATTAATATTCAGAGTAAATTGTGATATAGTTCAAATAAATTAATTTAACAAATATTAAAATATTATGGCTGGAAGTTTAAATAAAGTACTTTTAATTGGTCGTTTGGGCGCAGATCCTGAAATTAAACAAATGGTTAACGGTAAAAGTGTAGCTAGATTAAGTTTAGCTACTAGTCAATCATGGAAAGATAAGAATTCAGGTGAAAAAAAAGAAAAAACTGAATGGCACCGTATAGTTGTATTTAATGAAGGACTAGTAAATGTTGTTCAACAATATTTAAAAAAAGGTGCTCAAATTTATGTTGAAGGACAACTAACAACTCGAAAATGGAAAGACGAACAATCTGGTCAAGATAAGTATTCAACTGAAATAGTTATTCAAGGTTATAATTCATCTTTAACAATGTTGGGTGGTGGAAATTCTGGCGGAGGAATAGCCAATGACAACTCTCAATCACCATCAAACAATGATGACATGTCTCAAATATCTAATGACATGGATGACGAAATTCCCTTTTAATTCATATGCAAAAAACAGAAGTTCCCGAAGATAAGAATATTAAGTTGATCTCGATGCATGATGAGATGAGCTCGTCTTATCTTTCTTATGCAATGAGTGTAATAGTTAGTAGGGCGCTACCTGATATTAGAGATGGTTTAAAGCCAGTTCATAGAAGAATTTTGTACGCAATGTACAAAGGTGGTTACGACTGGTCTAAACAATTTAGAAAATCCGCAAGAATAGTTGGAGATGTAATTGGTAAATATCATCCTCACGGTGATCAGTCTGTATATGATGCTCTTGTAAGAATGGTGCAAGATTTTTCCATGAGCTTACCTTTAGTTGAAGGTCAAGGAAACTTTGGTTCTATCGATGGAGATCCTGCAGCTGCAATGAGATACACAGAAACAAGGCTTTCGAAAGTTTCTCAATATTTAATTGATGACATTGAGAAGAATACTGTTGAATATAAAAGCAATTATGATGAAACTGAGAAGGAACCTACCGTTCTCCCATCACAATATCCAAATTTATTGGTTAATGGAGCAGGTGGTATAGCAGTTGGAATGGCAACGAGTATTCCACCACATAATTTAGGAGAAATTATTGAGGGTACATTAGCTTTGATTGAAAATAAAGATATTAAAATTAAAGAATTAATGAAACATATTCCAGGACCAGATTTTCCAACAGGCGGTATAATAATTGGCAAAGATATTATCAAACAAGGATATAATAATGGCAGAGGTTCATTTAAAATAAGAGGCGAAATCTCAGCCGAGTCTCTTAAAAATGGAAGAGATAGATTGGTAATTACATCTATTCCATATCAAGTAAACAAATCAGTTTTAAATGAAAGAATTGCACAATTAGTAAGAGAAAAAAAAATTGAGGGTATTAAAGATATTAGAGATGAGTCTAATAGAGAAGGTATTAGAGTAGCGATAGATTTAAGAAACGGTGTTGAGCCAGAAACTATAAAAAGACAACTTTACAAAAATACCCAAATCGAAAGTTCTTTTGGTTTTAATACTTTAGCTATAGTTGAAGGAAAACCAAAAACTTGTAATTTAAAAGATTTTTTATCTAGTTTCTTGTCCTTTAGAGAAGACGTTGTAATTAAAAAAACTAAATTCGATTTAAAAAAAGCAGAGGATCGTGCACACATTTTATTAGGTTTATCTGTCTCTGTTGAAAATTTAGATAAAATTATTAAAATTATTCGTTCATCAAAAACACCTGATGATGCGAAACAATCTATTCTAAAAACAAAATGGAAAATCAATAAAACACAAAAATTAATTTCTTTAGTTGAAGGTAAAAAAAATAAAAACCTTTACTCATTAACAGAGCCACAAGTTCTAGCAATTCTAGAATTAAGATTACAAAAATTAACAGCTTTAGGAGCTAACGAAATTGAAGTTGAGATAAAAAAACTAGCTGAATTAATTATTAAATTTAAAAAAATCATATCTTCTAAAAAAGAACTTTTAAAAGTCATTAGTGAAGAACTAAAAAGTATCAAAGAAAAATTTACAATCCCAAGAAGAACTAAAATAATAGACGCTGTTTTAAATTATGATATTGAAGAAACAATTCAAAAACAGTCAGTAATAATAACCGTCACGTTACAAGGATATATAAAGAGAGGCTCTTTGGATGGTGTTAAACAACAAAAAAGAGGTGGTAAAGGAAAATCTGGAATTACAACAAGAGATCAGGACTCTGTCATTCAAACATTATCAGTTAATACCCATACTTCTGTTTTATTTTTTTCTACAGAGGGATTGGTTTATAAGATTAAAGCATGGAAAATCCCTGAAGGGTCAACAACTTCAAAAGGAAAATCTTTGTTTAATATTTTACCTTTAAAAAATCACCAGTCAATAAGCTCAATCATGCCGATGCCAGAAAATGACACAGACCTTAAGAATTATCAAATAATTTTTGCAACTGCTCAAGGTAAAGTTAGAAAAAATAGCCTAGATGATTTTTCTTCAATTAATGCCTCAGGAAAAATTGCAATGAAGCTTGATAATAATGATAAAATTGTTGGAGTAAAAATATGTCAGGATGATCAGGACATTATATTGAGTACTAAATTTGGTAAATGTATTCGTTTTGAAGCAAAAAAATTAAGAGTTTTTAAAGGTCGTTCATCAAAAGGAATTAAAGGAATTGAATTGGCTACAAATGATCAGATAGTATCTCTTTCAGTAATTGATAATGATAAAACAAAAAAAAATGGCAAAATATCTAAAGATGAAAAATCTGAAATTAAAGCTAAAGAAAAATTTGTTTTATCAATAAGTGAAAATGGATTCGGTAAAAAGACTTCTCATATAGATTATCGTGTAACAAATCGTGGTGGTAAAGGGATTATTGGAATTATAAATTCACCAAGAAATGGAAATATAACATCATCATTTCCAGTATTTGAAGGAGATGAAATATTAATTTCAACAAACAAAGGTAGAGTAATTAGAGTTGCTGTTAAAGAGATTAGATCAGCTGGTAGGAATACTCAAGGTGTTAAAATTATTAAATTATCAGGTGATGAAAAAGTTGTTTCTGCAATTAAAATTGATGATAATTTAATCTAATGAATAAAGTTGTTATTTATCCAGGTACATTTGATCCAATAACATATGGACACATCGATGTAATTAAAAAAGCACTAAAATTGTTTGATAAGATAGTTGTTGGTGTTTCGAATGTTAATAATAAAAATTATTTATTTAGCTCTGAGGAAAGAATAGATATTGTTAACAAAGCACTATTTAAAGATCTTAAACTGAGTAAAAAAAAAATTGTAGTTGTTTCTTTCAACTCACTAACAACTGACTTATGTAAAAAGTTTAAGTCTAATATAATTCTAAGAGGCTTAAGAGCAGTTTCAGATTTTGAATATGAATTTCAGTTAGCTGGAATGAATAGAAAATTAAACAACAATATAGAGACAATTTTCTTAATGTCGGATGTTGAAAATCAGATTATTTCATCAAAATTTGTTAAAGAAATTGTTAAATTAGGTGGTGACATAAAAAAATTTACGACTAAAAGTACAATTAAATCGTTAAAAGATAAGAATAATAATTATGAATAGATTTTTAATAAAGATATTAATCTTATTTTTTTTAACAACCAATCAATCAATATCACAGGAGAATATAATGATTTTAAAATTAAAAGATGGAGATGTTAAGATAGAATTATTTCCGAATGTAGCACCCAATCATGTAAAAAGAATTAAAGAGCTAGCCGACAATGGAAAGTATGACAATGTCGTTTTTCATAGAGTAATAGATGGATTTATGGCCCAAACTGGTGATGTTAAATTTGGTAATTCATCATCTAATGATTTTGATTTAGGAAGGGCAGGTATGGGTGGTTCTGATTTACCAGATTTAAAACAAGAATTTAGTAAGTTACCTCATGATAGAGGGACCTTATCTATGGCAAGATCATCAGATCCTAATAGTGCTAATAGTCAATTTTTTATTTGTTTTAAACCTGCTCCGTTTTTAGATAACCAGTATACAGTTTTTGGAAAAGTAGTTGAAGGTATGGAATATGTGGACAAAATTAAAAGAGGTGATGAAAGTAATAACGGTTCTGTGTCAGATCCGGATAAAATAATTAGCTTTAAATCTTTATAGACTTTAATGGCATTAAAAGATTTTACTTTTAATGTATTAAACAAAGATAAATACGCTAGACATGGTTTAATCGAAACACATAGAGGCAATATTAAAACTCCTGCCTTTATGCCAGTTGGAACTCAAGCAACAGTTAAAGCATGCACAATTGATGATATAATTAAAACAGGCTCTGAGATTATTCTTGGAAATACTTATCATTTAATGATTAGACCTGGTGTTGATAGAATTCAGAAAGCTGGTGGTTTACATAAATTTATGAATTGTGATTTGCCGATACTTACTGACTCTGGAGGCTTTCAAGTGATGTCATTATCTAAATTAAATAAAATTGATAGAGAAAAAGGAGCTATTTTTAATTCACATGTGGATGGAAAAAAATATAATTTGAGTCCTGAGGAAAGTATAAGAATTCAACTTGGATTAAATTCTGACATTGTTATGATTATGGATGAGTGCCCAAAAAAAACTGATGATTATCAATTAATACAAAAATCTATGGAACTATCTTTATATTGGGCAAAAAGATCTAAAATTGCTTTTGGTAAAAATTCTCACAAAGCATTATTTGGAATAATACAAGGAGGACTTTTTAAGGACTTAAGATTAAAATCATTAAATGAATTAGAAAAAATCAATTTTGATGGTTATGCAATTGGTGGATTAGCTGTAGGAGAAACTCAAAAAGAAATGTTTTCAGTATTAGACGGTATTAAAGATGTTTTACCAAACGAAAAACCTCATTATTTAATGGGAGTAGGTACTCCTCCTGATATTTTAGGTGCTGTTAAAAGAGGTATTGATATGTTTGATTGTGTGATGCCAACAAGATCAGGAAGAACAGGATTGGCTTTTACTTGGAATGGTAGAATAAATATAAAAAATAATAGATATAAAGATGATAATACTCCTTTAGATGACAATTGTACAAATCTCAACCTGAACAAGTATTCAAAGAATTATTTGAATCATCTCTTTAATACTAACGAAATTTTAGGTTCGATGATTTTAACTTTACATAATATAAACTTTTATCAAGAATTGATGACAGCAATAAGAAAGAATATTGAAAATGGTACATTTGACACCTTTCATGACAAATATATTGAAAAGTTGTAAATAAGAAACTATTTGTCTCAGAAATTCCTATTTGAATTATCAAAATAATTCTATATATAGATTTTATTCATCTAATGAATGTGGGCCCTTAGCTCAGTTGGTAGAGCAATTCCCTTTTAAGGAATGGGTCGATGGTTCGAGTCCATCAGGGCTCACCATATAATTTAGATATCTTTTATGGGTGGATAATCTAAAGTTACGCTGTTAGTCCAGTCTTTAATTTTTCTTATACGATTATCTGGTGAAGGGTGGGTACTCATAAACTCAGAAGGAGTTTTTCCCTTATTAAATTCCTTCATTCTTTCCCAAATTTTAGTTGTTTCCCTGATATCGTATCCTGATAAAGAAGAAAAAATTAATCCAAGATAATCAGCTTCACTTTCTTGTTTTCTGTTAAATGGATACATTATCCCTAATTGAGAAAGTAAACCAACCGTATTCATTCCTGTGGTTCTATTAACTTGAGATAATTTACCACCACTAAGAATATCAACGATTTGAGTTCCAGTATTAATAAGAGCACCTCGACTTGCTCTTTCAACTGAGTGTTTTGCTACAGCATGAGCAATTTCATGACCCATTACAGCTGCTAGACCATTTTTATTTTTTGTTACCTCAAGCATACCAGAATAAATTGCAATTTTACCACCTGGCATACACCAAGCATTTCTAACTTTTTTATTATCAATTAATATATACTCCCAATCAAAATTCGCTGTAGGGTCATTTAATTTTGACCTGTAGAAATATTCACCTATTGAATATTCCATTTTTTTTCCTATTTCTCTAATTTCATTAAGTGCTTTTATATCATCACTCATTTTTTCTTTTTCTTTTACTTTTTCATAAATAGCTGCTGCCTGAGCATTTAGTTTAGCCTCAGAGACAATCTTTAATTGTCTTCTTTCAGTAATAGGTGCTGTAGTACAAGAATTAAGGGCAAAACCACAACAGCCACAACCAACATAAGTTAAGAATTTTCTTCTATCCATTTTCAATTATCATTGATAATATATTTTTAAATGAATCTAAATAATAAAATTTTGTTAATTTTATTTATTATTGCAATTTCTTTCGTAATTTACTCTAGTTTTAATTAATCTTATGAAAAAAAATAAAAAAAAAAGATCTTTTACACTTATTTTAAGAAATTATTTTATTACAGGAGTGGTTGTTCTGATACCTATTGGTTTTACTTTATATTTAAGTAAAATCCTTATTGGAGTTTCATCGAATCTTATTCCTGAAAACATTAATCCTAATAGTTATCTACCGTTTGCGATTCCAGGTATTGAAATATTAATTTCAATTATTTTAATAACTATTGTAGGCGGTTTATCATTATCCTTTTTAGGAAAAAGAATACTTAAATTAATTGACGATTTATTTAAAAGAATACCTTTCTTAAGAACTATTTATTCAGCAATACTTCAAATGACGGAGTCTTTTTCAAATAAAGATAACGATAAAAAAAGTGTTGTATTAATCGAATATCCAAGAAAAGGTGTATGGGCTGTTGGATTTGCTACTAAAGAAAATATAGGTGAAATGGCGGATAAAACTAATCAAAGATTAATTAATGTTTTTGTACCAACTACTCCAAATCCAACAAGTGGTTTTTTATTAATGTTTCCAATTGATGATGTTATTTATCTTAATATGACTTTTGAAGAAGCTTCAAAATTTATAGTATCAGCAGGAACATCCTCAGGTAAGAATTAAGCTATATCATTAATTATATCTGCTCTATCATATAACTTAATAAGAGGTTTGTATTTACCTATATCTTCATCAGATTTTTCAATTCTATTCATTTCCTTTTCAGCTAATAAAAATAAATCCTCATTAAGAACAGGGTCAGCTAACTTAAAATTTTTTATTCCACTTTGTTTAAAACCTAAAATGTCTCCAAAACCTCTGATTTTCATGTCTTCCTCAGAAATTATAAAGCCATCATTAGAATCTTTAAGTATATTAATTCTTTTTTTTGCATTTTCACTCAAGTTAGATTTGAACATGAGGATACAGGTGGACTGTTTACTGCCTCTTCCAACTCTTCCTCTTAGTTGATGTAATTGAGATAAGCCAAATTTATTAGCATTTTCTATTACAATTACATTGGCGTTAGGAAAATCAATCCCAACTTCAATAATTGTAGTAGAAACCAATATCTTAAATTTATTATTTAGAAAATCATTAAGTATTAGCTCTTTATTTACAATATTAGTTTTTCCATGAAGCAGTGCTACATTGTTGGGGAATGCTTTGTTAAGAAATTCAAATTTTTTGATAGCAGAAGTGTGATCAACTTTTTTTGACTCTTCAATTAAGGGGCAAACCCAAAAAACTTGATTATTAAGTTCTATTTGTTTTTTTATAAACATTAAAACATCATCAATTTTAGTTTCTAATTTACTGTAAGTTTTTATGGGTTTTCTTGTTGCTGGCTTTTCTCTAATTATTGAAAGATCCATATCACCATAAATTGTCATGGTTAACGTTCTTGGAATTGGTGTCGCTGTCATTAACAAAACATCACAATCGTTTCCACCTTTATCAGATAATTTCTTTCTTTGATTTACACCAAATTTATGCTGTTCATCTATAATGATTAATCCCAACTTTTTAAAAGTTACTTTTTTTTGAAAAATTGCATGAGTTCCAAAAATTATATCTATCTCATGATTTGATAATTCATTAAGTATCTCTTTTTTATCTTTATATTCTGATTTCCCTGAAACTAATTTTATATTCACATTCTTGGGTAATAATTTTTTTGCGAGATTAAAATGCTGTCTAGCTAAAATTTCAGTTGGAGCCATTAAAGCTACTTGAAAACCTGAATTAATTGTATTGAATGCAGAAATAAGAGAAACGATAGTTTTTCCACTACCAACATCTCCCTGTAACAGTCTAAACATTTTAGTATTGGAACATAAATCATTATTAATTTCTTTAAGTGATTTTAATTGATCATTTGTTAGCGTAAAATCTAAATTTTTTATTATTAAAGCTTGTTTTTTTAAATCTATTTTCTTCTTCTTTTTTTTTATCTTTTTTATTTTTTTCCTGATTTCAGAATTAACTAAAAATGTAGAAAAAATTTCATCAAAAGCAAGTCTTTGATAAAAATTATTTTTATAATTTCCTTGGTTTTGAGGTTCATGTAATTCTTTAATTGACTCATTCCAACTTATACCATCAAATCTTTTAAGTAGTTCTTTAGAGTGCCATTCATCTAAAGTAGGCAGTTTATCCATTATTTGTTTCATAATTTTGTTGTAGACTTTTTCTGTAATTCCTTCTGTAAGTGAATATGTGTTATGTTTTTGTTTTATTAACGAAGCATCTTCAGAAATATATTTTGGATTAGTAAGTTGATATCTATTTCTAAATCTACCTATTTTACCACTTATTGTTACTTTCTTTCCTATAGGTAAAATCTTTTTAATATATCCCTCATAACTATTGAAAAAAATACAGTCTAGTTCTCCTGTTTCATCTGAACATAAAACTCTGTTAGGTAGATTTCTTATTCGAGGAAAAGAGTACTTTTTAGGAACTATTGTTACTGTTTGAATTTCTCCCAATTTTAAATCTTTGATTTCTGATGATAAACTTCTATCTGTATATGACTTAGGTAATTTCCATAATAGATCGAAAATATTATTTATCTTTTTCTTTTTAAGCAAATTGGTGGTTTTATTACCTACACCTTTTAAAATTGACAAATCTGATAATAGATATTTATAATTACTTTTATTATCCATAAACAACTAATATATTCTAATAATGAACATCAATATAGATCAATTAAAAAAAAAAATTATTTACAGATCTAATTATCGTGGGACTAAAGAAATGGACAAACTCCTAGGAGCATTTACCAAAAAATATATTGATGAATTAAGTAACGAAGATCTGCTCGATTTAGAAAAATTATTGAACATAGATGATGATAATTTGTATAGTTTTTACAACAAATTAAAAACTGATTTTGAATTTGAGAACAATAATATAAATTTTTTATTTAAAAATTTTAGGTATAATGAAAAATAATGGCGGAGAGACTGGGATTCGAACCCAGGAAAGAGTTGCCCCTTTGCCGGTTTTCAAGACCGGTGCTTTCAACCGCTCAGCCATCTCTCCACGAAGAAGTTTTTATAATTAAAAATATTTAATTCAACTATAAAATAGTCTATTTAACATAGTTATTAATTAATTAGCTAAATTATCTATGAAAGAACAATTTAATAAAGGTTTATTATTAACTTCTCTAGGATCTTTTTGGTGGGGCTTTATTGGGGTAATATATTTTCAATATGTATCATTTATTGGTCATGTTGAACTAATAGTTCATAGATGTTTATGGACAGCAGTAATGCTAATTTTTACAACTTCAATTCTATCAAAATGGAATCTTTTTAAAAATATTTTTAGAAATAAAAAAACTCTCTTTGCTTTGTTTATCTCTGGTTTTTTGATCTTTATAAATTGGGCTGTATGGATATATGCAGTTGCAACAGAACGAATTATTGATGCAAGTTTTGGCTATTTCATTATGCCGATTATAAGTGTTTTGTTAGGATATATTTTTTTTAAAGAGAAACTTAATTCAAAAAGAATTTTTTCAATCTTATTAGTTCTATTATCAATTATCATTATAATATTCATAAATTTAAAAAGTTTACCCTGGGTAGGTTTGATAGTAGCTTTTAGTTGGGCTTTTTATAATCTTGTCAGAAAGAAGATTAATGTAGATACTGATGTAGGTATATTAATTGAAAGTTTATATATACTTCCTTTTGCTTTACTTATTTTTTACTTTATAATTAAAAATGGATTTAATGATTTTAGCTTATCGAGTCCAGGCTTAAGTTTTTTTTTAATATTAGCTGGTCCTATGACTGTGATTCCTTTATTTTTATACGTTAGAGGTGTTGAATTGATTGGGCTGGGCCCTACAGGTATGATTTTCTATATAACACCGACATTACAGTTTATTCTGGGTTATTTTTATTATAATGAAGAGTTTTCTATTATTAAATTTGTGAGTTTTATTATTATTTGGATTGCTGTAGTTATATATCTAAAGGATCTTTATGAAACTAGTTAGTACTTTCATTCTTATTTTAACATTATTTATACACAATTCATACGCTGATAATAATTTAGAATTTGAAAATTGGAAAAAAACTTTTAAAGCTGTTGCACTTAAAAATAATATTTCTGAAAATACTTTTAATCTAGTTATGTCAGATGTTAAATTTTTACCTAAAGTTATTGAATATGATAGGTATCAACCAGAATTTTACGAAGATACTAAAACTTATATTTCTAAAAGAAGTTCAGATACAAAAGTAAAAAAAGGGGTTATTTTTTACAAAGATCAATCTGAACTAATTAATAAAGTTGAAAAAAAATTTAATGTAGAAAAAGAATTACTTTTAGCATTAATGGGAATCGAAACTAACTTTGGCACATATGTAGGTAAAATGGATATTCTGTCATCATTAGCAACATTAAGTTTTGATCAAAGAAGATCTAAATTTTTTACAAATGAATTGTTAATTCTATTAAAATTAATTGATACAAATCAAATTGATTATAAATCATTATATGGATCATGGGCAGGTGCATTTGGTTTTTTCCAATTTATGCCCTCTACAATTGAAAATTATGCAATTGATTATAATAATGATGACTATATTGATCTCAAGAATTCACAAGACTCGTATGCTTCTGCAGCCAACTATTTAAATAATATGGGTTGGAACCAAGAAACACCATGTTTTTATAAAATTAATCTAAATGAAGATATTTCAGATAAATATTTAAATGTTTCAGCAAAAAAATTAAAGAATAAAAAAAAATTAAGATATTTTAAAAAATTTATAAAAAATAATGAAATATTAGACTCTTTAGATGAAAATTTAAATGTTGCTATAATTACTCCAGATAAAGATATTGTTGAAAATGCTAATAAACTTAGTCCAGCTTATTTAGTTTTTGATAATTACGAAATAATTTTAAAATGGAATCGATCTTTAAGATTTGCTTTAGCAGTATGCACATTAAAAGATAAAATTAAAAATGAATTATAAATTAATACTGATAATTTTTTTACCACTTCTATTAATAGGTTGTAATCAAACATTTATCATTAAAAATGAAAATTTAGAACTTTTAAGAGATGATAAATACAGAAATTCAGGTTTTGCACTTATCTATAATGATAAATTAGAAAACATTAAAAAAATTGAGGATAGATCTTTAAATATTTATCACAAATCTCTCAAAAAAAAATCAATGGTTAAAATTACAAATCCTGCTAATGGGCATTCTTTAATTGCTGAAGTTAAATCAAATAGGGTAAAATTTTCAAATTTTTATAATTCTATATTGAGCCCTAGAATAGCAGAAACGTTAGATTTAGATCAAAATGAACCATATGTTGAAATAGTATTAATATCAAAAAATTCTACTTTTATTGCAGGAAAAGCAAAAACATTTGAAGAGGAAAGTAAAGTTGCAGAAAAGGCTCCAATAGATGGAATTCAAATTAATGATTTAAACGTAAAGAAAAAGAAAAAAAAGATTATACCAAAAAAAAATTTTTCCTATTCTATTAAAGTTGCAGATTTTTATTATAAAGACACAGCCAAAATCTTATTGGATCGTATTAAAAAAGAAACCTCTATTAAAAATTTTAAAATTATTGAATTATCAAAAACAAATTATAGACTTCTAATAGGTCCTTTTAATGATATAAAATCATTAAGAAATAATTTTGAAAAAATGGATTTATTTGATTTTGAAAATTTAGAGGTTTTAAAAAATGTATAAAAATTTCATACTTTTCTTATTTTCAATTTTATTTTTTTTTAACCATTCCTTTGCAAACATTGATATAAAAGCTAGAACAGCAATTCTACAAGACTATTTATCAGGTGAAATTCTTTATGAAAAAGAGCCAGATAGATCGATTTATCCTGCTTCAATGACAAAAATCATGACAAGTATTATTGCTTTTGATTTGATTAAATCTGGCGATTTGAGTTTAGATGAAAAATTTTTAATTTCAGAAAAAGCTTGGAGATTATCTACCGCTGGTTACTCTTCTATGTTTGTAATGGTTGGAGACGAGGTTTCAGTTGAAAATTTACTTAAAGGTATAATAGTTGCTTCAGGTAATGACTCATGCATTGCTTTGGCAGAGGGTATAGCTGGGACTGAGGAAGAATTCGCCATTATGATGACTTCTAAAGCAAGAGAAATTGGAATGGAAAATACTAATTTTGCCAACTCTTCAGGAATTAATGATCCTGATAATTATTCTACTGTTAGAGATATTATGATTATGTCCAATTATTTAATAAAAAATCATCCTGAATTTTATAAATGGTTTAAAGAAAAAGAATTTACTTGGGATAGGACAGGGGGTGATCCTATTACACAAGGTAATAGAAATCCTCTTTTATATAAAAATATGGGTGTTGATGGTGTAAAAACAGGTTACTTAGCTGTAGAAAGATATTCATTAGCATCATCCTTAGAAAGAAAAGGTAGAAGATTAATAGCCGTTGGTAGTGGATTTGAAACAAAGACATCGAGATCAAAGGAAAGTGCAAAATTATTAACTTATGGACTTACAAATTTTGATTTAGTTGAAATAGCAAAATCTAATGAGTCATTTAGCGATGTTGATGTTTGGCTTGGAAAAAAAAATAAAGTCAAGGTTTATTCTAAAGATGATATATACAAAATAATTAAAAAAGGTCAAAAAAAATTACTTAAAATTAAATTAATTTATGATGGCCCTATAGAGGCTCCAATTAAAAAAGACCAAATTTTGGCTAAATTGAAAATAGTTTATGATCAAGATTTAGTAGGTGAATACGACCTTCTAGCTTCAGAAGATATTAAAAAAGTAAATATCTTTTCAAGATTAATGAAGTCATTAAATTATTTAATCTGGGGTGATGTCTAAAAAAGTTGTAATAGTTTTTGAAGGTATTGAGGGTAGTGGCAAAACTTTTCATATCAAATGTGTGTCTAACTATCTAAAAAAAAAGAAAATCAGTCACGTTTCAATAAGGGAACCAGGAGGAAGCAAGAACTCAGAGAAAATAAGAAAATTAATTTTAAATAACAAATCAAATTTTCAAAAAAATACTGATTTATTTCTATATCTAGCAGCTAGAAGTGAAAACATAAGTTACTTAAAAAAATTTTATAAAAAGAAGATAATTTTATTAGATAGATTTACAGACTCAACTTTGGCATATCAACATTTTGGTATGGGTGTAAACCTAGATATAATAAAAAAGATTAATGACCATATTTTAAAAAATTTTAAAGTAAATTTTACATTTTTAAATATTGTAAATAAGAAAAATATGATTAAAAGATTGCAAAAGAGAGTCAAATTAAACAGATATGATAAATTTAATAATGATTTTTATAGAAGAGTTCAAAAAGGATACCTGAAATTAAGTAAAAATAAAAAAAATTATCAAATTATAGACTCAAACTTATCAATTGAGAAAAATAAAAAGATTATAATTACAAAAATAGAAAAGTTAATAAGATGAACCTTTGCTCAAATTCACAAACAAAACTCTATGGTTTAAATGAAGACCTTCTCGAATTAATAAATTTATATAATAATTCAAAATTACCAAATAAGATTTTGCTTTCAGGAGAAAAAGGTATTGGTAAGTGCACTCTTGCTTATCATTTAATAAATTATATTTTATCTAAAAATGAAGAAAAACCTTACAACATTAATGATCTTCAAATAAATACAGACAATCATTCTTTTAAATTAATTCAAAATAATTCAAATCCTAATTTTAATCTAATTGATGTAAACTCTGAAAAAAAAAGTATTGAAATTAATCAGATAAGAAGCTTAATCAATAATCTAAACAAATCCTCATTCAACTCAAAACCAAGGTTTATTTTAATTGATAATATTGAATTTTTGAATGTAAACTCTATTAACGCTTTACTTAAAATTTTAGAAGAACCTAACGACAATACTTATTTTATTTTGATAAATAATAATAAAAAAATCCTATCTACTCTTTTATCTAGATGTTTAAATTTTAAGATATCACTAAGTAACGAAAAGGTTATTTTTGTGAATAAGTTATTATTTGGTGATGACATTAAAAACTTAATTAATTCAGATATATTAAATTATTACCACACACCTGGTAAAATTTATGATGTATTAGAGTTTTCTAAAGAAAAGAAGATAGATCTAACAACAATAAGTCTAAAAGAGTTCTTATCACTAATTATTAAAGAATCTTATTATAAAAATGATAATAAAATAAAGATTATTTTGTATGATTATTTAGAATTATTTTTGCTTAAAAAAGTTTCCATCACTTACTTTGAAATTTTTAGTTATTTTTTAAAAAAGATTAATAATGTAAAAAAGTTTAACCTAAATGAAGAGTCCTTATTTTTGGAAATTGACACAAAATTATTAAATGGATAAAAATTTTTATATTACTACTCCAATTTATTATCCATCTGCAAAACCACATATGGGACATGCTTATTCTAGTATAATAGCAGATTTTTTTGCTAGATTTAAAAAAATAGACGGTTTTAAAGTTCATTTTTTAACCGGTACTGATGAACATGGTTTAAAAATTCAAAGATCGGCAGAAAAAAAAGGATTAAAACCATTACAATTTTGCGATGAAATTAGTAAAACTTTTAGAAATCTCTCTGAGATACTAAATTTAACTAATACAGATTTTATTAGAACGACAGAAACACGCCATAAAACTTCAGTTCAACATTTATGGAAAGAATTAGAAAAAAATGATGATATTTATCTATCTAAATATTCTGGTTGGTATTCAGTTTCAGATGAAGCGTTTTACAGTGAGGAAGAAATTGAAGAAATTAATGGTTCGAAAGTCGCTACCTCATCTAAATCAACTGTAGAATGGGTGGATGAAGAGTCATATTTTTTTAGATTATCAAAATGGGAAAAACCATTACTGGAATTTTATGAAAAAAACCCAGGTTTCATTTCACCTGAAGCAAGAAAAAATGAGGTAGTTAGCTTTGTAAAAAGTGGTTTAAAGGATCTATCAATTAGTAGAAAAAGTTTTTCTTGGGGAATTAAAGTTCCTGGTAATGAAAATCATGTTATTTATGTCTGGTTGGACGCTTTAACAAATTATATTAGTGCTTTAAACTATCCAAATACTAAGGAAAAATTATTTAAAAGTTTTTGGCCAGCTTCCATTCATTTAATAGGAAAAGATATTTTGAGATTTCATGCAGTATATTGGCCTGCATTTCTTCTTGCAGCTAAAATAGATCTTCCTAAAAAAGTTTATGGTCATGGTTGGATACTTTCTGGAGATGAAAAGATGTCTAAATCGAAAGGTAATATTCTTGATCCCATAGAAATTATTAATCAATATGGCCTAGATTCATTAAGATATTATCTTATAAAAGAAGTTTCATTTGGTAATGATGGAAATATTTCTCAAGAACGTTTAGAAGATTGTATTAACAGTGACTTGGCTAACAATTTTGGTAATCTGTGTCAACGAGTAACCGCCTTCGCAATTAAAAATTGTGACAGTAAAATCCCAAAAAAAATTGAATTAAATGATGATGATCACAAGATACTAAATAATTATAAAGATAATATTGAGTTAATTAGAGAAAAAATTGATAATCAAGATATCAATTTCTATATAAACTTTATCGTTAATTCATTATTTGAAGCTAATAAATATTTTAACGATCAAGAACCATGGAATAAAAAAGATGATTTATTAAGATTAAATACTATTGTTTTTACTACACTAGAAATTGTTAGAAAGGTTAGTTTTTTATTGTATCCAATTATCCCAGAAAGCTCTATTAAAGCACTTAAAATTTTTGACATAAATGAAGCTGACATTAATCTGTCATCTTTAGAAAATAATGATTTTTTATCAAAAGTTGATAAAATTAATAAAATAGATATTCTTTTTAAAAAAATAGAAAAAAAAGATGATTGATTCACATTGTCATTTAGATCATGAACCGCTTTTAAGCGATTTACCCAATGTTATTAAACGATCAAAGGATGTTGGTATTAAAAAACTACTAACCATTTCTACTTCTTTAGAAAGTTTTTCTAGAATCAAAAGTATTATAGACAAAGACGAAATGATTTATGGTACAATAGGTATTCACCCTCATGAAACTAATGATGAAATTATAAGTTCAGATAATATTGTAAAAAATTTTAATGACAATCCTAAAATCATTGGGATAGGTGAGACAGGATTAGATTTTTATTACAATAATAGTGATAAAGATAAACAAATTAAAAGTTTCAATGAACATATCCAAGCTTCAATTGAAACTAATGCACCTTTAATTATTCATTCGAGAAATGCTGAAGAGGAAACATTCAATATATTAAATGATTATAAAGATAAAGATCTTAAAATTTTAATGCATTGTTTTACGGGTTCAAAAAGATTTGCTGAAAAATTACTTGATTTAAATGCTTTTTTTTCAGCGAGTGGTATCATAACATTTAAAAATTCATTGGAATTACAAGAAACGTTCAAATTTCTACCATTAGAAAAAATTTTAATAGAGACAGATAGTCCTTTTTTAACTCCAGTTCCAAATAGAGGTAAAAAAAATGAGCCTTCTTTTATAGATTATACTGCTCAGAAGTTAGCAGAATTAAAAGAAATAACTAAATCTCAACTTGTAGAAATAACAACTAATAACTTTAATAAGCTATTTAGCTAATTAATTTATGAAGTTTATAATCTTGGGATGTGGTAGTTCAATGGGTGTACCAAGACCCGATGGCTTTTTTGGTAATTGTGATCCAAATAATAAAAAGAATTATAGGACAAGATGTTCTGCATTATTCATGACTTCAAATGAAAATATTCTAATTGATACTTCACCAGATTTACGACAGCAGCTTTTAAGACATAAAATAAAGAAGATTAATAAAGTACTTTATTCACATATGCATGGTGATCAAACACACGGTATTAATGATTTAAGATCTTTTTTTATTAATAGTAGAAACCCAATTAATGTTTATGCTGATAAGTTTACCTCTAATTATTTGTTGAAAACTTTTTCTTATATATTTAAAAGTTATTCAAAAGAATATCCAGCAACACTTAAATTAAATAGATTGAAAAAAAATTTTTCTACATTAAATAATAATAGAAAAGTAAAAATTAGATCTATTGAAGTTGAACATGGCAAGGTTAAATCAAATTGTTTTATCTTGGATAAAAAATTAGCTTACATAAGTGATGTAAGTAAAATTTATAACAAGGACTATCAATATTTTAAAAATTTGAAGTACTTAGTTATTGACTGTTTGTGGTACAATTTTCATCCATCTCATTTTAATTTAGAAAACTCTTTATCAATGATAAAAAAATTTAAACCTGAAAACGCAATTCTAACAAATTTATCACCTGTATTAGACTACAAAGTTTTAAAAAAGCTTTTACCTAAAAATGTAATCCCAGCTCATGATGGATTAACAATAAGCTTATAATATTCCCTCAATTTTTTTAGTAAGTTTGCTAGACATTGGTTTTGTAAAAGATGCAAATGTATCTTCTATTTTACCCTCTTTATTAATTAAAATTTTATGAAAATTCCATTTTGGAATAGCAGATTTTCCGTAGTTTTTTTTTGCCCATTTAAATATTTCATGAGCATTATCTCCTTTAACCTCAGTAATAGTTGTTAAAGGGAAGTTTATATTGAAATTAACTTCACAAAATTCTTTTACTTCATCGTTATTTTTTTTTTCTTGATTAAATGAATTTGAAGGTACACCAAGAACAACTAATCCCTTTGACTTATAGTTATCCCATAATTTCTGGAGCTCTTCATATTGATTTGTAAAACCACAATAACTAGCTGTGTTCACCACTAAAACAGCCTTATTTTTGTATTCTTTAAAATTAATTAACTCACCATTTATGCCTTCGATGTTAAAATCATAAAAAATTTTCTCATAATCAGATTTAGCCATATTGTTAAAAAAAAACATTATTATTGTTATAACTGTTAAAAAGGATTTTTTCATTTAGCAATTTTAACTTTAGGTTTATTAGGAGTTAATAATATTAGAAAATATCCAAATAAAGTTGATAATAATGACCCAGTTAGCACACCTATTTTAACCCCATCCATGTACTGCAAATTTTCAGCAAAAGCTAAATTTCCAACAAAAAGACTCATGGTAAAACCAATTCCAGTTAGCACACCTACACCATAAAAATTATACCAGCTTGTGTCGTTAGGCATTTGAGCGATTTTCATTTTTATAGAAACGTAGGAGAACAAGAAAACACCTAATTGTTTACCTACAAATAATCCTAGTACAATTCCTAATGGTACTTTATTTAATAAAGATCCAAAAGTTAAACCTTCCAGAGATACTCCTGCATTAGCAAAAGCAAACAATGGCATAATACCAAAAGCAACATAAGGGCTGATTGCATGTTCGACTTTTATTAACAGTGAAAAATCTTTTTCTTTTTTTCTATGTGGAATTGTCATTGCTAATAAAACACCAGCAATCGTTGCATGAATTCCCGAATTATGAGTAAAATCCCAAAGAAAAATACCTACGATTAAATAAGGTAAAAACTTTTTAATATTAAATTTGTTTATGATTAACAAAATTATGAATGCTAACAACATCAAGCTTAAATATTTGATACTTAAATCCCCCGAATAAAAAATAGCAATGATCAAAATTGCTCCAAGATCATCAATGATTGCTAATGCTGTTAAAAAAACTTTTAACGACAATGGAACTCGTTTTCCTAATAATGACAAGACACCCAATGAAAATGCAATATCAGTAGCAGAGGGTATAGCCCATCCATTTAAAGTTTCACTATCTCCTAGATTTATAAAAACATAGAATAAAGCTGGAACTAACATTCCACCCACAGCAGCAATAATTGGTAGTAAGGCTTGTTTTATATTTGAAAGTTCACCTTGTAAAAATTCTCTTTTGATTTCTAAAGTTACAAAAAAAAAGAATATTGCCATTAAGGCATCGTTAATCCAATGGATAACAGATAATTTTAATCCAAAATTTTTAATTCCTATAAATAAATAATTATTTAAAGTTGAAAAATATAATTCTGATAAATTAGAATTACTAATAATTAATGCTATGATCGCAGCAAAAAGCAGAACTAAACCGCTTGCTGCTTCTAACTTAAAAAACCATTTAAATGGTTTGGATAAATAATTGATCATATTAAATTAAGTCTTTAATAAATAATTGGATATCTTTCAAGGTTTCAAAAAGACTAAATATCATTAATTCTAAACCTGGAAAAACAACATATAAAACAGACTTAAAGGTATCTATTAAGATTATCAGAGCAACAAAAGATATTATTGAGACCAAGATATAAGAAAAAAACTTTGTTATATTAAAGCTCGATTTAGCTTGATATTTAGTTACTGCAAATTGCTTTTTTTCAGTTTTATTTATATTGTCAGTTTTCTTTTTAGGTTTAATATCTTTTATTTTTTGACTTTTAATAGGTATAGAAATATTTGGTTGTATTTCTTCTTTAAGTTTTAAATTTACATTATTAGGATTAAAGAACCAAACATGATCACACGATCCACATTGAATTGTTCTTCCTGTACTTGGTATAAGATCAGAATTTACATCAAATAGTTTACTACAATTAATACATTCTATAATCATCAACTCTTATACCATAATTGTATTGAGACTTTATATCTAAATATAAACAAAAAATTGGTTTAACAAAGAGCAAATCTTCAAGAATATCAATTATGATTTACATTTATTTAAAGGTGTATATTGTAAAAATTACTGTTTATCTTAATAACATTATTAATGTTTTAATTTAATAAAAAGAAAGAGAAATCAAGCAATAGCAGGTATAAGATTCTTTCAGATGGCAATATTACCTCTATTTAAATTTTCTTTCTATTGAAAACATAAGTAAAATCGATATAACGATCTCACTCGGAGTGTAGCGCAGCCTGGTAGCGCATCTGGTTTGGGACCAGAGGGTCGTAGGTTCGAATCCTACCACTCCGACCATTTTATGAAAAAAGCAAAAATTTATATTCCAAACAAAAGTGCTATGCAGTCTGGTTTTGGTAAGACAGATAAATGGATTATTGAATTTGAGACTAATGACCCTACAAAAAATCCTTTAATGGGGTGGGAAAGTTCTAATGATACTTATACAGAACTTAAATTAGAATTTTCCACAAAAGAATTAGCAATTAATTATGCTAAGAAAAAAAAAATTGATTTTGAAATAATTGAACCTAAAAAAAGAAAAACTGTAAAAAAATCTTATGCAGATAATTTCTTAAAATAATCATATGTTTAAATTTTTTACAGAAAAAAAATGGTATTTATGGAGTATTGGTGGTACACTGCTAATATTAGGTGCTACTTGGTATCAAGTTCAATTAGATGTGCAAATTAATGAATGGTTTGGAGAGTTTTATGATACTTTACAAAAAGCTTTAACAACTCCTAACTCAGTTACTGAAAAAGAATTTATAGCTTATCTATTTACATTTGCCAAAATAGCAGCAGTCTATATTCTTGTAGTCATATTTAGTGATTACTTTACAAGTCACTGGACATTTAGATGGAGAACAGCAATGGCTGAATTTTACCATGATAAATGGGATTATGCTTCGTCTATTGAGGGAGCATCACAAAGAGTTCAAGAAGATACTCTTAAATTTGCAAGAATAATGGAAGGCTTAGGTGCTGAGCTTTTAAGAAGTTTAATGACATTGATTGCTTTTACACCAATTTTGTGGGGTTTATCCAAAAGTATAACAGTACTCCCTTGGTTTGGTGAAGTTGAACATGCACTAGTTTGGGTTGCGATTTTATCTGCTCTTGGTGGAACAATTTTACTTGCTAGTGTTGGCATAAAACTACCCGGTATCGAGTACGATATACAGAAAGAAGAAGCAGCTTATAGAAAAGAACTAGTTTTAGGCGAAGACTTTAAAGAAAAAGCTCAACCAGAAAAAATAACAGACTTATATGGTGGAGTAAGAAAAATCCATTACAAAATGTATTTTCATTATGTATATTTTAATGCTGTTAAATGGAGTTATCTACAAGGAATGGTTATTGTTCCGTATTTGGCTTTAGCTCCTACAATTGTTACAGGAGCTATTACTTTAGGATTTGTTCAACAAATTATAAGAGCTTTTGGTAGAGTAGAGACTTCTCTTCAATATCTAGTTAGAAGTTGGCCAATTATAGTTGAATTAATTTCTGTTTGGAAAAGATTAAGAGAATTTGAAGCTAAATTAGAAAAAAATAGTTCTTTTGAAACAGTAAAATAATGTCATTAGATAAAAAATTTGAAGATTTATTTATAAATATTACCAATCGTGCTGCTTTAGCTTCATACTATTTTGCTGGTAAAAAAGATAAAGTAGCTGCAGATAAAGCAGCAGTTGATAAAATGCGAACAGAATTAAATAAAATTGACATGGATGGAGAAGTTGTTATTGGTGAAGGTGAACTTGATGAAGCGCCAATGCTTTTTATTGGTGAAAAACTAGGTACTAAAAAAGGACCTAAACTCGATATAGCAGTTGATCCTTTAGAAGGTACAAATTTTGTTGCTAACAATCTTCCTGGTGCTCTATCAGTTATTTCAGTTGCTGAAAAATCAAATTTATTAAATGCTCCAGAGACATATATGAATAAAATATCAGCTAACGTGAGTGATCCAAATATTATCGACTTGGACAACTCAGTTAAAAAAAATATTTATAATCTGGCTGAATATAAAGATAAACAACCTTCAAATTTAACTGCATGTGTTCTAGATAGACCTAGACACAAAGAAATTATAGATGAGCTTAAAAAGCTCAAAGTAAATCTAAAACTTATTACAGACGGTGATGTATCTGGTGCTTTATTAGTAACAGATCAAAAATATAATGTTGATATATTTTTAGGTATTGGGGGAGGTCCCGAAGGAGTTTTGGCTGCTTCTGCTTTAGATGCTTTTGATTGTTTTTTCCAATGTCGTTTCTTATTTGATACAATAGAGGATAAAACTAGAGCGAAAAAGATGGGAATTATTGATTTAGAAAAAAAATACCATTTAAAAGAAATTATAACTGGTGACACAATTTTTTGTGCGACAGGAATAACATCTGGGGACTTAGTATCTGGAATTAATATTGATAATAACGATTTTACATCAGAAACATTAATTACGCATAAATCTGCTGGATTAAAAAAGATTATTAAAATCAAACAGAAGATTTAATCAACTTAAAAAGCTTGATTATACTGATATTATGCAATAAAAAACTGAAATTCGGTCCCTTCGTCTATCGGTTAGGACACGTGGTTTTCATCCTCGAAAGAGGGGTTCGATTCCCCTAGGGACCGCCATATTTATGATATTTTATGTTTATATGCTTAAAAGCGTTAATAATAAAATAACCAAGTCATACGTTGG
Source organism: uncultured Pelagibacteraceae bacterium (assembly GCA_902558705.1). Classification (GTDB taxonomy): domain Bacteria; phylum Pseudomonadota; class Alphaproteobacteria; order Pelagibacterales; family Pelagibacteraceae; genus Pelagibacter. Next base: position 93,775 of record CACEEW010000002.1, on the reverse strand, counting down.
ATATACAAATAACTTACATTTAAGACTAAAAAAACACAATTCTAGCAAAGGAGCAAAGTCAACTCGTGGTTATAAATGGAAAATTATCTATAAGAAAAGATTTTATGATAAAAGACAAGCTATGTCATTTGAATATCATTTAAAAATAGATCGAAAAAAAAGAAAATACTTATTAGAAAATAATTAAAATGAAAATTGCATCAATTCTTCCCTATAAAGAAAATTATACAAAAGAAGGAGCTGGAGCTGTTGCTTTGTGGATTAGTGAATTCATGAGAGATTCAATCTATAAAAAAAATTCTTTTGTTTTTGGTAACACAAAAAATAAAAACTTTTTAACAAAAAATTATATAAATATTAAAATAGATAATATTAACTCCAGATTTAGTAGCACTACAAAAGCATATTCAAATGAAATTATCAAAAGAATTGAAAATATGAGTTTTGATATTATTGAATTACATAACAGGCCAATAATGGTTAAAGAATTTTATCAAAAAATTAATTCAAAAATAATTTTATATTTTCACAATGATCCTATATCAATGAAAGGAGCTAAAACTATTGATGAAAGAATATATTTATTAAATAGTGTTGATAAAATAATTTTTATAACAAAATGGGTTAAAAAAAAATTTTTTGAAGGATTACCAAGTTTATCTGATAATAAAACTCAAGTTATTTACCACAGTATTGATCCATTTAAAAAAAAAATAAAAAAGAACAAACAAATTATATTTGTAGGAAAATTAAATGAATCAAAAGGTTATGATTTGTACTGCAAAGCAATGTTTAAAATATTAGATTCAAATAAAGATTGGAAAGCATATTCAATAGGTGAAGAGAAAAGATTTCAAAATTTTCCTACTCATAATAGACATAAATCTTTAGGTCAAATATCACATAGCAAAGTTTTAAATTATCTGAGTAAATCTGAAATAGCTATAATTCCATCAAGATGGGAAGAACCTTTTGGTCGAACTGCAATGGAAGCTTCTTCAAGGGGTTGTGCAACAATTATTTCAAAACAAGGAGGTCTTCCTGAAACAACAGATTATGCAATTAAACTTAAAAAGTTAGATGTTAAAAATATTGAAAATGAAACTATTAATTTGATTATAAATAAAAACTTAAGGAAAAAGATCCAGATTAACAGTCAAAAATATATTAAACACGATCTCAAAACAAATTCTGAAGTTATAGATTTAATGAGGAACTCATTATTTCCTTTCAAAAATATAAATGTTAATAGGGATAAATTAAGGATCTTAAATATTTATAATATAGCTCAAAAATTAAATCATAGAATTTATAATTTATCGTTGGGTAAGAAATTTACAAATGGTTTTATAAGAAATGGTCATGATGTGATCGAAATTAGTGATAGAGATTATGTAAAACAAAATAAGGGGCTTAACATATTAAATATCAAAGATAAATTTCACTCTTATTTGATTAATACGTTCAAAAATTATAACCCCGATCTTGTTATGTTTGGTCACTCCAATAATATTACAGAAAATATTTTATATGATTTCAAAAAACTTAATAAAAACATAATTATTTCTCAATGGAATGAAGATCCTTTTATAAATAACATAACTGATAAATTAGATAATAAAAATAAATTAAAAAAATTTTTACCGTTAGTAGATCATTCATTTATTACTACTAATCCTTCTATCTTAAATTTTTCAAAAAAAAATAACCAAAATATTCATTTTTTTATGACTCCAGTTGATAAAAATATTGAGTGTTTTGATGTTTATAAACTTAAACCTCATAATGATATTTTTTATGCTATGAGCCATGGTGTTAATCGTGCTATTTTAAAAGAGGGAAAAACAGATAATAGAGTAAATTTTTTAAACAAACTTATAAAGAAAATAAACGGTATTAAATATGACTTTTATGGTTTTGCAAATCAAGAACCTGTTTGGGGCAATGATTTTTATAAAGCATTGTTAAACTCAAAAATGGCATTAAACCTAAGTAGAGGTAATCCAACAAAACATTATTCTAGTAATCGAATTGCCTCACTTATGGGTAATGGTTTAATGGTTTTTATTGATCAAAAAGTTGAAATGAATAATTTTTTCAATTCTAATGAAATTGTTTCCTATAACGATATTGATGATTTAGCTAACAAAATTAAATTCTATAAAAGAAATGATAAAAAAAGAGCTAAAATTGCAAAAAAAAGGTAAGGAAAAATATTTCAAACTTTTTAATGAAAAAAAAATTTCAAAATTTATAATTGATAAATCACTTGATAAGAAGTGCTCATTAATTTGATTAATGACTAAGTTTTTTAAAAATTTGTACCGTCTATTATTAATTCGTACTCCTTTTTTTATATTATTAAATTATATAACAAATTTTTTACCGAATTATAAATCAAAAAGAAAATCATCTAAAATTGAAAAACAAATTTATTCTGATTTTAAATCTTTTAATTTTAAAGAAAAATGGTTTTGCAATAATCTTTATTATCTAAATAATTATTTTAAATATTCAAATGATATATCTGATATATTGGAAATTGGATCATACGAGGGTCGTAGTGCTATTTTTTTTTTGAAAACATTTAAGAATAGTAAGATTACTTGTGTAGATACGTGGTCAGGAAGTGATGAGCACTTAAAACAAAATTTTAATATTATCGAGGCTAATTTCGATATAAATACTAAATCTTATCAAGATGATAATAGATTAAAAAAAATTAAAAATACTTCCAATGATTTTTTTTCTAATAATTTTAAATCATTTGACCTAATTTTTGTTGATGGTGATCATTCATCAGAACAAGTAAAAAAAGATATTAATAATTCATGGAAAATGCTTAATAATGGTGGTTATTTAATTTTAGATGATTATCTATGGTGGTATTATAAAGATTTAAAAAATAACCCTGCTGTTATTATTAATAATTTTATTTCAGAAAATTTATCTAACATTTCTTTCTTAAAAATTTGGCAGCAAGTAATTATTAAGAAAGTAAATTAAATCTTTATCTTATTTAAGGCATTATTTTTAAATAAATTTGCTTCTTGAATATATCTTCTTACCATTTGAGTAGTTTTATGACCTGTCATAGCCATGATATTTCTTTCTTCAGCACCAAACTCAGCAGCAGTAGTTGCAAAACCTGATCTTAGACTATGTCCTGCATATTTTGAAGAATCTAAACCCACTTTTTCTGCATATCTTTTAATAATAAGAGCCACCGATTTATCTGAAATATTGAAAATTTTACCCTCATTAGTATTTGAAAATTTTTCATTAATATAATTTTTGAGAGCTACAACTGGGCAAAATTCCTGATTGTCAAAGTAGGGGATTGCCTTAACACTTCCTTCACCTGATTGATCTGTTTTAGATCTTTTAATGAGAATTTTTACACCTTCAGTTACAAACTCAATATCACTAATATGGATGTTGACTAACTCTGATCTTCTAAACCCGCCTGAAAATCCAATTAAAATTAATGCTTTATCTCTAATTTTTTCTTCATCTATTGCTTTAACTATTAATTTTAAATCATTGATTAATAGTGGTTTTTTTGCCTTTTGCCTTGTCCCTAAAGTTCTTTTAATACCATGTAAATTTTCCATTATAATTGGGTGTTTAGTGTCTAGATAATGCCCCTTTAGTTTATGAAGGACGCTTATTGATGCTATTCTCCTTTTTAATGTACTAAATTTTGATGATTTTGAGAGATGAGTAATATAGAGCGCTACTATTTTTGGCTGTGTTGGCAATGAAGAAAAACCATTTTTTGCACAGAATGCTGAAAAGTCTCTGAAATCAGATTGATAAGCCCTTAAAGTATTATTAGCTTTTGAATTCTTTAAATTTTTTAAAGTTTCTAATTCCAAGCTTTTAACATCAGTTATTAAATTATTCATATATTTCCGATAACCATTAATTATCGGAAGTTATATAATAGGTGATTTTTAATGTCAATAGTTTAAATTAAAAATTATGGGTTCAATAGATGGAGAAATTCCTGCAGTTTGGTTCTTAATAAGCTCAATAGGATTTATTATATTGAGTTTTATTCAGTATCGAAATACTGGTAAAAGCTTTAACACAATATTTTTATCTATAATGGCAGTAATATTTTTAGCGAGTTACTTGATATTATTAACCAAATGAATAGTTATCACCGTAATTCACAGAAAATAATTAAATTAAAAAAAACAACTATTTAGTGATACCCTATTTTCGCATATTTTGTTAAAGTAGATATGAATTAAGGGGCAACTCTTAACTGGCCGATTGGAGAAAAACCGAGAGGTACAATTCCAAGGGGCAGAAAGCTCTACAAAGCATCGCTGAACATGTAGAGCGGGAGACGTGGCGGTAGCTGATCAACGACGCGTCAAAACAACTGTTCTTTGCACCCATAAAAGTGCAAGGAAACAGTGGTTTTTTAGATAAATGATACTTAAGGGTACTAAATTTCAATTAAAAGTCTGGAAATACCTTAAAACAATACCAAAAGGTAAAATAAAAACTTATAAACAGGTGGCTATTAGCATAAAAAGCCCTAAATCGGCTCGTGCTGTGGCTAATGCTTGTGCTAAAAACCCATATGCCCCAAAAATACCCTGTCATAGAGTGATTAGATCTGATGGAGCTCTTGGAGGTTACTCTGGGAGAGGCGGAATTAAGCAAAAGCTCAAATTACTTAGATCTGAAAAAGCAGAGATTTAGCCCTATTCTAGGACTTTTTTACATTAAAAAAGTCAGTAAAATCAACATTTTTTGATCTTTTTAATTGATTTCTTGTAAATTAGTAAAGTTCACCCTTCAGTTGTACTAGATATGAGGCTACACTTAAAATAGACCCCTCTATGGCCGTTTAAATGGTATATTCAATTAGTGCATCGCTCTACTATTCAACTATATCAACATTTTTAAAGCACCCTATTTTTCAATCAATTTTTTATTTGGTATGTGTAAAAAAGCTTAATTTTGTTTGATTTTTAACATTTTTCATTTTTTACCAAAAATTAAGAACTTATTACAGCAATTATTTGTATTTATATTGTAAATAAGTCATAATTTTATAATATTTTAAGTTATAAAATATACAATAAAAACAATAGTTTAACATAAATACTTAATGTAATACTTTAAATATTAGTAAATAAATTATACCTATTATTTTACTTTTTTAACTATGTTCTCTCTTTTTGAGATATATATACCACTTAATATAATAATAAATAATCCTAGGAAAGTCCAATTATCTGGGAAATCACTAAAGAAATAATAACCTATAATGATGTTTGTAATTATTTCAAAATAGCTAAATGGAGCTAATTTAGAAGCGTCGGCATATTTGAGAGACAATATTAGGAATAAATGCCCTATACAGGCAAAAATACCTATGGCAGCCATCATAGACCACTGATTTAAGTTAGGCTTAACCCACACAAAAGGCATTACGAAAGATATTATTATGGCCCCTACTACACCAGTTAACAATAAAGTTAATAAGGGATTGTCTGAAGTGCTAAGTTTACGAGTAATAATTAAATAAAATCCATACATAACACCAGTGCCAAGCGCAGCCAAACTTGCTAAATTAATTTCTACAAAACCTGGTCTTATAACTACTAAGGAACCTACAAATCCAATAATTACTGCTGCCCATCTTCTGAAACCAACTTTTTCTTTTAAAAATATTGGTGAGAAAGCGGTAACAATTAATGGAGCAATAAATGCTAAAGTTAACGCCTTAGCCAAAGATATGACTGATATTGCATAAAAAAAACAAATATTTGCACAGAGTAATATTAAACCTCTAATGAATTGTAATTTAGGTTTATCAGTCCAAACTAAATTTTGCCTAAAAAAGAAAAACATAATCGGAAGAGTAAAAGTAACAGTAAAAAAATATCTTGCCCAAGTAATTTGTAAAACTGGTAGATCTGCACTTAAATATTTTGCAAATCCGTCCATAATTGGAAGCATTACCCACGCCAATAAATTAAAAGTTATAGCCTTCATCTATTGAAGAAGGATATAGATTAATTAAAGTATTTTAAAGCAAAGAATACAACTATTGGAACAGTTATAAATGACATAAGTGTTGAAACAACAATTGTACTAGCAACACTATCAACAATCTTTTTCGGTGAATAAATTGATGCTACAAGATAATTAAGAACTGCACTTGGCATTGAACATTGAATTAATAAAACACCAGCAGCAAATCCCTCTAGGTTAAAATATAGGATTAATAAATATCCTATTATAGGACCAACGATTACTCGACCTATAGAGGAGAATACTGCTTTATTTAGTGAAAAGACCTTTAGTCTAGTTAAAGCAATTCCTAACGACATTAAAATTAGAAAAATTGTTGCATACATTAATAGAAAGGTAGTATTTTCAACAAATCCTGGAAGTTCTAAATCATAGTAAAGTAAAAATATAGCAATTATAATTGCGTAAAAGGGAGGACTCTTAAGTATGACATTTAAACTAAATTTTCTATCAGCTAAAAATACACCTAATGTAAAATGGCATAAAATAATCAATGCAGATATTGCTGCTGATACACCAAGACCTTGTGAACCATAAGCAAATAAGCATATTGGTAAACCCATATTTCCAGTATTGGGCATTGTTAATGGAGGTAATTCTCTAATAATATCTTTGGTTTTTAAAAGGTATAATATTATTACTCCTGTAATCATGAATCCGCAAATGGCTAATGCGTAATACCAAAAATAATTAAGAAAAATATTGAATGAAATATTTACCGGATTTAAAGCGTAAATAATCATTGCTGGAGTACCAACGTTAGCAGCAAAATTTGTAATAAAAGTTGTGTCTATTTTTGGATTTTTTTTACCTAAATAATATCCAATACCAACAACAAAAAAAACAGGAAATAAAACCTCAAAAAGTTTAATATAAATGTCCATTAATTATATAGTCTAATTAATGTTGGAAATTTAAGAATATTCTTATTTTTTTTGAATATTGATAAACAATTTTTTGCGTTAATTTCTGTTGTTTTATGGGTAATAATTACAATAGTTGCTTTCTTATTCTTCTTATCAGGTGTTTGAATAATTCTTTTCACTGAAATTTTATATTTTGCTAATCTATTTGTTATTAATGAAAGAACACCTTGTTTATCTTTGACCTCAAATCTAAGATATAAAGAATTAGTATAATTATCATTGTTAAATGGCTTAATAGATTGTCTTTTGTTAAAAGAAATACCGAAAGGATATTTTGTATTACCTCGTAAGATTGATAACAGATCAGCCAACAAAGATGATGATGTTGGGCCAGGTCCAGCACCCTCGCCTTGTAAAACACTTTGTCCTACTGGTTTACCTTCTGTAATCACTGCATTCATAACACCACTAACATTTCCTATGTATGTGTTTTTGCTTACTAAACTTGGATGCACTGTTTCGAATAATTGACCATTAATAATTTCAGAAATTCCAAGTAATTTAACTCTAAGACCTAACTGATTAGCTATTTTAATGTCCTCTAATTTAATGTTTTCAATTCCTTCCATTATACATTTATGTTTAGAAATTTTTGTATTGAAAGAAAGAGCGGATAATATTCTAATTTTAGCAAAAGCATCAAAACCATTTAAATCTAACTTTGGATTACCTGGTTCAGCATACCCAAGTTTTTGAGCTTTTTTTAAGACTTTATCAAAAGTTTCATTACTATTTTCCATTTCAGATAAAATATAATTAGTAGTACCGTTGAGTATTCCATAGACTTTGCTAATTTTATTTGTTGCCAAACTTTCTTTTATAGTTCTTAAGATAGGTATTCCTCCAGCAACAGAAGCTTCAAACTCTAAATTTACTCTATTTTTTTCTGCTAATTTAGAAAGATAATCTCCATGTTTTGCTATTAAAGCTTTATTAGGAGTTATAACATTAACTTTTTTTTTTAAGGCAGTTTCTACAATTTTTTTGGAAATACCGTCTGACAATCCAATTGACTCAAATAATATGTCAATTTTTTTTAATTTAAATATCTTTAATGGATTTGAGTAAAAAATTTTCTTATCAATTCTAAATCGTCTTTTTTTATTTTTATTTTTTGCTGAAATAGCAACTATATTAATTTTTTTTCCTGTCTTAATTTCAATTTCTTTTTTTTTAGAGTTCAGTTCGTTATAAAGGTATATACCAACTTGACCCAAACCAACTACAGCAATGTTAATCGTCTTATTCATTAGTTTATATCTGGAAATTTACTTTTTTTAATATAATCATCTATATAAATTTTATACTCATCAAGAGACATTAATCTAATATCATTTGATTTTTCAATAATCTTTATTAATTTTTGGTTATCTACTTTTTTCTTTATACTATTTTCTGTCCAGTATTTAGAATCTTCATTTAACGAACAATTGTTGATAATTATAGCCAAACCAAAATACACTAAAATTCTCATTCCAAACCTGCATTTATTGGAAAGCCACATTTTATATTCATATTCTGAATTGCTTGTCCTGCCCCACCTTTAACTAAATTATCTATTACAGATAGTATTATTATTCTATTTTTATTTTTTGTTTTACAAATAGAAATATGACAATTATTTGAATTAATCACATCATTAGTACTTATCAATTTATCTTTGTTCATTATTTTTACAAAAGTAGATTTCTTATAAAAATTAGATAAATTTTTAATAATTTTTGATTGAGAACTAGATTTATTCAAATCTACATAAATAGTGCTAAATATTCCTCTAAACATTGGTGATAAATGTGGAGTAAAATCAAAAGTAGATTTTACTTTTGTGAATCTTTTAATCATTTGGTCTATTTCAGGATTGTGTCTATGAGTGTCAATTCCATAAGCACTAAGAGATTCATATAAATTTTTATCTTTATATTTTTTATGAACACCTCTTCCAGCTCCAGAATATCCAGATTTAGAGTCAATTATAATATTGTTTTTTTTAATCAATTTACTCTTTAATAACGGAAGCAACGGTATAAGAATTGAAGTTGGATAACATCCTGGACAAGAAATTATTTTAAAATCTATCACTTTTTTTCCAGTTATTTCAGGTAAAGAATAAATACTTTTTTTAATATTTGCTAAAGCTTTATGTTTTTGATTATACCATTTTTTATAATCAGAAGCTTTTTCGAGTCTAAAATCTGCCGCCAAATCAATTAATACATTTTTATCATTTAAATCTTTTGAAATGGCTTGAGCTTCACCATTAGGCAATGCCGTAAAAACTATATCAACATCCTTTAAGTATTTTTTATCAAACTTGATAATCTTGGGTAAGTTTTTAACAGATCTTGAATTATCATAACTTGAAACTTTTTTTCCAACAGAAGAATTTCCACATAAGTATTTAATTCTTACATACTTATGTTTCACTAATAACTTAATTAGTTGAATTCCAATATAGCCAGATGAACCAGCGACTAATACATTAAGCTTAGGCATTTTATATTATAACAGTTTAAATTTAAAAAAAAATTATCTTTTAGAAAACTGGAAACTTCTTCTAGCTTTTCTTCTTCCAGGTTTTTTCCTCTCAACAGCCCTAGAATCTCTAGTGGTCAATTTTTCAGTTCTAAGAGTAGATTTAAGATTTTCGTCAAATAATACTAATGCTTTAGATATACCATGTACCATTGCTCCAGCTTGTCCTGTTGGTCCACCACCTTTCACACTACATCTTACATCGTAATCAGTAGCTTGATTGATTAGCTCAAAAGGTCTTGTAATCTGCATTTTATGGTTATCACTAGCAAAATAATCACTAAAAAGTTTACCATTAACATAAATTTTTCCTGAACCCTTTTTTAACCAAACTCTTGCTATAGAAGTCTTTCTTCTTCCTGTTGCATATTTACTATCTTTAAAATCTAACTTTATTTTAGAAGCTTTTAGAGTTGATTGAGTATTTTCCATTTAATTTCTTACAATATTTTTATTATTTAATTTATTCAATTCTATAACCTTAGGATTTTGAGAGGCATGTGGGTGTTCATTACCAGAATAAATCTTTAGTTTTGTAAGCTGCTTTCTTCCTAAGACACCACCTGGTAACATTCTCTTAACAGCTAATTTAAGTGTTTCACCTGGTTTTTTTTCGTGAAGTTTTTCTGGTGTAGTTTCTTTTATTCCCCCTGGGTGACCAGTATGTCTAAAATATTTTTTATCTTGAAACTTTTTGCCTGTAAATTTTGCTTGTTCTATATTCTTAACTACAACAAAATCACCATTATCCATATGGGGTGTATAAGTAGTTTTATTTTTTCCTCTTATAATTTTAGAAACAATTGTAGCTAGTCTACCAACAACTGCATTAGTTGCATCTATTTCATACCAGGATGAGTTTATCTGGTCTTTTTTTACGAATTTAGTCATTGTGCGAGGATTAATACTATTATTAACTTCAAAGTCAATTTGATATTTATCTTGAATATTTGTTCATATATGCTACAAATTATTTGCCGATTTGATCCTATTGCGGGCGTAAAACTGCTAAAAAGGAACTTTCATTAATTAGTCGGTAGGCATTTGAACTATATTGTGCGCCTTACATTTAGTTAAAGCACTAAAAAAGGAGTAAAATGACAAAAAAAAGAAACAACCCAGAAACTATAGCCATTCATGGAGGTGACTATAGAAGTGACCCAACAACAAATGCAGTAGCCGTTCCTATCTATAGAACTACATCATATCAATTTAATAGTGTGGATCATGCCGCAAATCTCTTTGCTTTAAAAGAATTTGGCAATATTTACACAAGGATAATGAACCCCACTAACGATGTATTAGAGAAAAGAATTGCAGCTCTTGAAGGAGGTTTAGCTTGTTTGACGGTAGCATCAGGACAAACTGCTTCACTATTTTCAGTATTAAATGTCGCTCAAGCTGGAGACAATATAGTTAGTTCAACTGATCTATATGGTGGTACAGTCTCTTTATTTACCCACACTTTAAGTAAGCTTGGTATTGAAATTAGATATGCAGACCCTAAAGACCCTAAAAATTTTGAGAAATCTATTGATGATAAGACTAGGGCTTTTTACGGAGAAACTCTGCCCAATCCATATTTAAGAGTATTTCCAATTAAAGAAGTATCTGACATAGGAAGAAAATATAATATCCCCTTAATAATGGATAACACAGCGGCTCCCATACTATGTAAACCCATTGAACATGGTGCAGCTGTCGTAATTCACTCTCTAACAAAATATATTGGTGGACACGGTACTGCTATAGCTGGGAGTATTGTTGATAGTGGTAATTTTGACTGGACAGCAGATCCAAAAAGACAACCCTTATTTAACGAACCTGATGCCAGTTATAGTGGGGCTATTTGGGGCAAGGTTGTACCAGAACTTACTGGGGCAAATATACCTTTTGCAGTGAGGGCTAGAGTTTGTTTATTAAGAGATTTAGGATCAGCTTGTTCACCAGATAATGCGTTTTCTATAATTCAAGGACTTGAAACTGTAGCTTTAAGAATGAAACAGCATTGTGAAAATGCGCAAAAAGTTGTTGATTATTTAAAAAAACATAAAGAAGTAACTAAAGTAATATTTTCTACTGAACACGATAAACTTATTGCTGATAGAGCCAAAAAATATCTTAGAGGTGGAAATGGGCCTATGGTGGGTATTGAGCTAAAAGGTGGTTTTGAAGCTGGCAAAAGATTTATAGAATCTCTAAAAATGTTTTATCATGTTGCAAATATTGGAGATGCTAGAAGTTTAGCAATTCATCCAGCTAGCACAACCCATAGTCAGTTAAATGACAAAGAGCTTGCGGCATCTGGTGTGACTCAAAGTTATGTTAGACTATGTATCGGTTTAGAACACATTGATGATATTATAGAAGATCTAGATCAAGCATTAAATAAATCGTCAAAAGGAACTTTGAAGGCTGTTAGTTAAACCTTGTATTTATATAAAAAAAATAAATACATGAACTTACTAAAAAAATCGAACTTAATTGGTGCATAGCTGCAATATAAAGTTGTGCACCATATATCACTGTATAAATACCTAAAATAATTTGCAGGATTATCAAAATACCTAAAATGTTTATAGATTTATATAAATCATAAATTTTGTTTTTATATATCTTATAAAAAATAAAAAAATAAAAGAACATGATCAAATATGCCAAATTTCTATGCATGAATTGGACTAAAGAAGGATCACTAAAAGCAGATAATTTAAACAGATCTTCAAAGTCATTATCATTTGGGAAATAAGTATTGTCCATGAGAGGCCAAGAATTATAGATTTTACCAGCATCCATACCAGAAACGAAAGCACCTACAACTATTTGTATAAATATAAGTATCAAAAATGTTAATGGTAAAAATACACTTATTCTTTTTGTGTTATTATTGATAACTTTAGTTTTTAAATAATTCCAAAAAATTAATGATAAAATCAAAAATGCTATTAATAAATGAATTGATAGTCTAAAATGACTTACATCAACTCTATCAACTAAACCACTACTAACCATATACCAACCTATAAAACCTTGAAAACATATGAGAAAAAAAATTAAATATAAATTCAACAATTTATAAAATTCAATTTTAAAGGAAAAATAGACTAAAGGGATTAGAAAACTGATACCAATTATTCTTCCTAAAAATCTATGACCCCACTCCCACCAAAAAATTATTTTAAAATCTTGTAAAGTCATATTGTAATTTTGTAATTCGTACTCAGGAATTTTTTTGTAGAGATCAAAATACATGATCCAATCATTATTATTTAAAGGAGGTAGGATCCCAGAAAACAACTGCCATTCAGTTATGGAAAGACCCGAGTCAGTTAATCTTGTAAGACCACCAACAACGATCATAATTGCTATAATCCAAAACATGGTTATCAACCAAAGAGATAATTGATTATTTATTTTTGGATTAACTGTATACATGAAGCCATAAATATAATAATTTTTTAATAATCCAAATATATAAATGTCGCCGGATAAAAGAAAAAAACTGAGGAAAATTAGATCAGAACTAGATAAATTAGATAATACTCTAATTAAAGTTATAAAAAAAAGAACAGTCCTTGTTAATAAAGTATTAGCTCTTAAAGATAAAAAGAACCAAATAGTAGATCAAAGAAGAATTAACCTAATTCTTAAAAATATTAAAAAAAAATCTATACAAAATAAAATTGATCCAAAAATAACTAACCGAATTTGGAAAAATATGATTTGGTCTTACATTGATTACGAAAAAAGGAATTTTAAAAAAAAATAACTATTTACTGTGGGGTGGAAGTTTCTTTTCAACAAAAACCTCATGTTTACGAGTAGCAGGATTATACTTTTTAGCTTTTAATTTTATCTTAGCTTTTTCACCACCAGCAGGTTTTTTTACATAATAAAAAAAGGGACTATCAGGTTTAGCTTCTGGAACTAAACGTACTTTAACATGTGTTTTTTTTGCCATATTATTTTATTTTTTTTAAAACTTTAATAAGATTAGAAATCTTTACTAATTTGTTTTTTAAATTATCAGTCTTTATAGAATTATTTGAGGTTTCGTCAAGTTTTAAAGGTTCATTATTATTTAATATTTTTTTGGCTCCATCTATAGTCATTCCCTGGTCTTTAAGTAAAAAATGAATTTTTTTTAATAACTCAATATTTTTTTTATCATAATATCGTCTGTTATTATTAAATATTTTAGGTTTTATTTGTTTAAATTTTTTTTCCCAAAAACGAATTGTATGTGTTGGTAAAGACTCACCTTTCTTGGATTTCAAACCTAATATCTTTACAACTTCACTTATAGTTTTATATGAATCTGATGATTTATTCATCTTTTTTTTGATTAATAAATTCTTTAAATTCTTTTGATGGTTTAAAAAGTACTACATCTCTTTCGGAAATAACCTTACTTTCCCTAGTTTTGGGATTTCTTCCAATTCTTGATTTTTTAGATCTAATAGAAAATGTCCCAAATTTAGAAATCTTTACGCTTCTTTTTTTTTTTAAAGTTAAGACTATCAATGAAAAAAATTCTTCAATAAGATTTTCAGAGATCTGTTTTGAAAATCCAATCTGCATATAAACTGTATTAACTAGGTCTTTTTTTGTTAAATTTATTCTCATTTTGTCTATATATTACTTCTAATTTTATCTATCAAATTTCCTTTTACAATCTTATTACAAACATTTAACGAATTTGAAAATCCAATATAATCAGTTCCTCCATGGCTTTTTACAACAGGTGAGTCTAACCCAATAAAAATTGCCCCATTATATAATCTTGGGTCTAGTCTGTTTTTAAATTTCCTAAGGTTTGATAGGTTTAATATAGATGAAATTTTACCTAAAATTGATCCACTTAATGCTTGTTTAAGTTCACTAGTTATAAAATTGGCTGTACCTTCTGCTGTTTTGAGTGCAACATTGCCGGTAAAACCGTCAGAAACAATAACATTTACGTTTCCATTCATAAGTTCATTTCCTTCTATATAACCAGCGAAATCAAAATTTTTAGATTTTTTGTCATTTAATATTTGATAAGTTTCTTTAATTATTTCATTTCCTTTTAGCTCTTCTGAGCCAATGTTTAATAAGGCTACATTAGGCGTTTCATCGGGATATAGAGATTTGTAAAGTGATGAGCCCATAACGGAAAAATCAACTAAATTTTTTGAACTACATTCAATATTTGCACCAAGATCTAAAACCACACTCATACCTTTTTTATTAGGCCAGAGAGCAGATAAGGCTGGTTTATCTATATTTTCAATCATTTTAAGATTCAATTTAGCAATTACAAGTAGTGCACCTGTATTACCTGCTGAAATAACAATATCAGTTTCTTTTTTTTTAACACTTTCAATTGCTAGCCACATACTAGTATCTTTTCCTCTTTTAGCAGCTTCTAGGGGACTATCAGTACTTTTTACCACATTGGTTGTATGAGCTATTTCGTAAGAAGCATCATTAATCTTTCCCTTTATATTTTTTAATATTTCATCTTTATCACCAAAAATTTTAAAGAAATTACTATTGTTTGTTTTATGGTTATGAATGATACCATCAATAACCTTTTTAGGAGAACCATCACCTCCCATTGCATCAACTGCAATTTTAATTAATTCTGACATTGTTAAAAAATATTATTATTCTTTTGGATCTAAAATTTGACGACCTTTGTACATACCTGTTTTTAAGTCTAAATGATGAGATAATCTATATTCACCAGATTTTTTATCTTCAACAACGTTCTTAGAGGAGAACTTCATGTTTTGAGCTCTTCTCATACCAGTCCTAGAAGGAGTTTGTTTACGTTTTGGAACAGCCATAATTATTGGTTACTTACACCTTTTAGAAAAAAATTCAAAGATTTTTTGCTTAAATTTTGGTTAAAATCATCAAAATATACAACTAAATTCTCTATTTTACTAAAATCTTCTAAGAATATAGAAAGTTTTTTTAATTTTTCATTCTTATCTAAATCATCCCAAAAATGAATTTCTGAAACAATTGCATGAAACAAATTTAAATAAACTTTCATTTTTTTGTTTATAGATTGATCGCCGTAGCCAATTTCTCTAATGCTAAGTTCTAATTGTCTGAAATTAAAATCATAGATTTTTTGTAAAATCTCTTTATTTTCCTCATTTTTATAGTTTTTTAAAAAAAAGGCAAAATGTATCAAGAAAAACGTCAATCGATCAGAAAAATTATCTTGACGATTAAGTGAAATATACAAATCTTTATTTCTAGAGTAGTTGATTAAATTGTTATAAATATTAATATAATTTTTACTCATGATTAAAATATTATACATAATTTTTTTTTCAATTATAGCAACAAATTGCTCATTTAAAAAAGTTGTAAAACACCATGGTGTACCATTTCTAGAAAAAAAACAAAAAACATTGATAGTCAATGAGTCAACTACCAATGATATAAGAAAGATCTTAGGAAGCCCATCAACTAAAAGTAAATTTGATAATGATGTGTGGATTTATATTGAGAGAAAACAAACACAATCAAATATAAAAAATCTTGGAAAAATGAAAATTTATAAAAATGACATACTTGTTTTAGAAATTGATAATTATGGTGTACTTACTAAGAAAGAGTTTTTAAATATTGATAATATGGAGGATATTAAGATTGTTAGTAATACTACAGAAACAGGATTTGCAAGAAACTCCTTTATTTATGATTTTATGTCAAGTATGAGACAAAAAATTAATGACCCTCTTGGTGTAAGGGCCAAAAAAAGAAAAGAAATTAGCCAGCGATAACAGCTAACAATAATAAAGCTACTATATTGGTAATTTTAATCATTGGGTTAACTGCAGGTCCAGCAGTATCTTTATAAGGATCTCCAACTGTATCGCCAGTAACAGCTGCTTTATGAGCTTCAGATCCTTTTCCCCCATGATTTCCGTCTTCAATATATTTTTTTGCATTATCCCAAGCACCACCACCTGCAGTCATTGAAACAGCTACAAATAATCCAGTTATAATAACACCTAATAACATTGCTCCAACTGAAGCTAATGCAGCTACCTGACCACCAATAGCAAAAATGATAAAGTATAGTACAATTGGTGACAAGACTGGTAATAATGATGGTATTATCATTTCTTTGATCGCAGCGACTGTTAATAAATCAACAAGCTTTGCGTAATCAGGTTTCTGTTTTCTTTTCATTATACCTGGATATTTTTTAAATTGTCTTCTTACTTCAACAACTACAGCACCACCTGCTCTACCAACAGCTTGCATGCCCATTGAACCAAATAAATATGGAAGCATTCCACCAATCAATAAACCCACGACAACATATGGATTTGATAAATCAAAAGTAACAACAATTCCCTCAAGTGCAGATCCTGCTTCTTTGGAGAAATGTTTTATATCTTCAGTATATGCTGCAAAAAGAACTAAAGCTCCTAACCCTGCAGAACCAATAGCATAACCTTTTGTAACTGCTTTTGTTGTGTTTCCAACTGCATCAAGTGCATCTGTGGTTTTTCTCACATTATTCGGCAATTTTGACATTTCAGCTATACCACCTGCATTATCAGTAACAGGACCATAAGCATCTAGTGCAACTACCATTCCAGCTAAAGCCAACATAGTTGTGACTGCAATTGCAATTCCATAAAGACCAGCAATATGATTGGTTGCTAGTATTCCAGTAACAATGATTAAGGCTGGAATTGCTGTAGCTTCTAGTGAAACAGCTAATCCTTGAATAACATTTGTTCCATGACCTGTAGTGGATGAACTAGCTACGCTTCTAACAGGTCTGTAATTAGTTCCTGTGTAATACTCGGTAACCCAAATTAATAAGCCCGTTATTACTAAACCTATAATTCCACAATAGTACAAACTCATTCCTGTAAAAACTTTATTATCTAAATTGTATGTCTTGTCTAAACCTAATACATAGTCAGTAACTGGATAAAGTATTATTAGCGACGAAACAGCTGAAACTACAAAGCCCTTGTATAACGCATTCATTACATTTTTACTTTTTCCTAATTGTACAAAGAAAGTACCCAATATAGATGTTAAAATACAAGCTCCACCAATAGTTAAAGGATAAATCATCATAGACATATCACCTTGGAAAAAAATAGATGACAAAACCATTGTAGCAACAATAGTCACAGCATATGTTTCAAATAAATCAGCTGCCATACCTGCGCAATCACCTACATTATCACCGACATTGTCAGCAATTACAGCTGGATTTCGAGGATCATCCTCTGGTATGCCGGCTTCAACTTTTCCAACTAAGTCAGCTCCGACATCAGCTCCTTTTGTGAATATCCCTCCACCTAATCTTGCAAAAATCGATATTAAGGATGCACCAAATCCTAAGGCAACTAAAGCGTTTACAATTTCTCTTTCATCAATATTAAATTTCAATAGTAGATAATAATAAACAGCAATTGACAATAATGCTAAACCAGCAACTAACATTCCTGTCACTGCACCAGATTTAAAAGCAACTGATAAACCACTTGCTAAACTTTTTCTAGAAGCTTCCGCAGTTCTTACATTAGCTTCAACTGAAACTAACATTCCAACATATCCGGCTATACCAGACAAAGCAGCTCCAATTAAATAACCTAAACCAACAAGAGGACTAAAAGCTATACTTACTATTACCAATACAACTACACCAACAATTGCAATAGTTTTATATTGTCTTGCTAAATATGCTTTAGCTCCAATTTGAATAGCTGAAGCTATTTCTTGCATTTTAGAATTTCCTGCGCTTGAGCTTAAAATATTTTTTCCAGTGAAATATCCATAAACGATAGATAAAAAACCTGCTGCAATAGTATATAAAAGAATAGTTTCAACGTTTGAGTTCATATTGACCTTAAATAAGTTGTTGGTTGTTAGTTATTAAAATTCGCACAATACAAAAAAGCATATAAAAGGCAATAATTAACTTTTAAAATTGATGATAATAACCTTTGTCTTTAAGCCTAATTTTCTTCCCTTTTTGATCAATAATTTGTGATTTTTGAGATATCGAACAAATTTTTCCAATTTTAGAAATCTTAACATTCAATGTTTTGCTAAATTTACTAATGATTCTGGATTTAGATGAATTAGCTGTAAATAGAATTTGATAATCATCTCCTTTTGAAAAGAAATTTTTTTTATTAAATTTTTTTAGTTTTATTAATTTTTCTAAATTTTTTGATATCGGCATTTCATCAAAAAATAATTTATAAGATAGTTTTTGTTTATTTATAACTTTTTCTAAATCTGAAATTAATCCATCAGAAATATCTATAGAAGTGTTGGCAAATAATAATAACTTATTTGTTAATTTAGGATGAAGATTGGGTAAATAATACTTATTTACAAAATATTTTTTTAGATTCTTATTTACATTGATACTTTTCTTTAAAATCCTTAGTCCAGCATAGCTATCTCCTAAATTACCTGTAACGTAAATATCATCACCTAATTTAGCATTGTTTCTAGGTATTATTTTTTTTGAAAATCCTACAGAGGTAATTGAAAAACTTAGTTTATTAGATAATATGGTGTCACCTCCACATAGAAAAATTTTATATTTTTTTTGTTCTTGGTTTAAAGATTTAGAAATTTTTTTTAAATTTGTGTTTGAAAAAGTTTTTTTATTACCTGAGCCAGAAATAAAATAATACAATGGTTTAACACCTTTACAAATTAGATCTGAGATAGAAGATCTGATAATTTTTTTAATTACTAAATCAGGTCTTTTAAAATCAATAAAATGTGTACCTTGTAGATAAGTATCAATTGAAATTACTAAATTTTTTGATTTATCAAAAAAAACATCATCATTTAATCTAAGTGAACCTTTATTATTTTTGGATAATTTGGAAAAGTATTTATTTATCAGCTCAAACTCATGCATTAGAGGATCTTAATTTTTTAGCAATATTATCTAATAAAGCATTTAAGTATTTTGTTTGAGAGTCATCTATGAAAAAGTTTGAAGCATCGAGATATTCTTTAATTATAATTTTCATAGATAAATTTGGTTTATATAAAAACTCATAAGTAGCTGACTTTAAAATAACCTGAAATAATTTATCTAAATTATTTAAAGAAAATTTTTCTCCTAAATTTTTTTCTAATTCTTCAAGGATTATATCATTACGCTCAATGGTGCCTGAAACAATATCTTTAATAAATTTTTTAAACCTATGTTTTGGATAGGTTAGTTGTTCATCATCATTATAAAATTTACCATATAATTTTTGAATAATTATAACTCTAGGATTATTTTTAGGACTAAATGAGGTTTTCATTTTTGTGATAAAACTGACAAAACGGCATTAGCAGCTTCAGCACCCTTTTTTTTTCTAGCTTTTGCTTGCTTCATATTTAAGCAAGTTATTATACCATTACCAATTGGTTTTTTTGAATTGATAGACATTTTCATAATTGCATCTGTAGATGCTTGTGAAATAAAGTCGAAATGTGGAGTTTGTCCTTTTATTACACATCCAAGTGCAATGAACCCATCGTATTTTTTTATATTTTTTGAGATTGTAACTGGAATTTCAAACACTCCAGGAACATTTATAATTTTTACTTTTGAATTTTTAGGCAGTAAATTTGTGGCACTTTTTAATAAACCACTTGATATGTCCTTATAATAATTAGCATTTACTATTAAAAAATTTTTATTCATCAAATTAACTCTTGTTTAGTTATCTTTATATCATAACCCTCTAAACCAATAACCTTTTTTGGTGATTTTGTAATTAATATCATTTTTTTAACTTTTAAATCTTTAATTATTTGAGCTCCAATCCCATAATTTCTTATTAATTTATCATTACCTTTTTTATAAAAATCTTTATTCTTATAATCTTTAAGAGTTTGAGTGACCGACTTAAGGTTTGTGTCTTTAATAAAAACCAAAATACAATTACTAAACTTTTTAAAGTAATTTAAAGTCTTATTAAATGAATTAGGCAATTCTTGATTAATTAAATAGTTATGTACTACGTTAGAAGAAATAACTCTTACTCTAGGAATAGTACCTTTTTTGATATTTCCTTTTACCAAAGCAAAATGTTCTGAGCCATCGAGCAAATTTTCATATATCTTTATCTTATAATTTTGATTTTTAACTTTAATATAAGAGGATTTTTTAAGTTTTATTAATTTTTCTTTTTTTAAACGATAAGAAATTAAATCTTCAATTTTTCCAATCTTTAATTTGTGTTTATTGGCAAAGTTAAATAGATCTTGACCTTTAGCCATTGTACCATCTTCATTCATTATTTCACAGATAACTGCAGAATTATTTTTTTTTGCTAATTTAGAAATATCTACAGAAGCCTCAGTGTGCCCTGCTCTAACAAGTACCCCGCCATCTTTTGCAATAATTGGAAAAACATGACCTGGTGAAACAATATCTCTCTTATTTACATTTTTTTTGGATGCAATCCTTATAGTTCTAGCTCGATCTTTTGCTGAAATACCTGTTGTAATTCCTTTTTTTGCTTCAATAGATATTGTAAAGGCAGTTTTGTTTCTAGATTGATTAATCGGAGACATGAGTGATAAATTTAATCTCTTTGCTTGCAAACTATCCAATGCTAGACAAATTAATCCTCTTCCAAATTTAGCCATAAAATTAATATTCTTTGAATTTGTATCACTAGTTGAAATTACTAGATCTCCTTCATTTTCTCTTTTTTCGTCATCAACTAAGATGAACATCCCACCCTTTTTAGCAATTTTAATAATTGTTTCTATTGATGAATAATTACTTTTTAGCATTGAAAAAATTTTTAACGTATTTTGAAAGAATATCTATTTCTATATTTACAAGACTATCTTTTTTAACCTTTGATAAATTGGTTAATTTGAAAGTATGAGGAATTACCCAAATTTGAAAACCTTTTTTTGTTTTTTTAGAAATGGTTAATGAAATACCGTTTATACATATTGAAGCTTTTTCAATAATATTTTTTCTTTCTTTTGAATTAATTTCAAAGTCAAAAATATAAGATTTATCAACTTTTTTTACACTTAAAGTTTTACCAGTTGTATCAATATGTCCCTGACATATATGGCCTGAAATCTTTTGACCATACTTAAGAGGTAGTTCTAAATTTATTACATCATTAACCTTTAGATACTTAAATTTTGATCTTTTAACAGTTTCATTAGAGAGATAAAATTCCATAATTTTATTTTGAATTTTTATTAACGTTAAACAAACCCCATCACATGCAATAGAAACTCCAATATCTTTAGAATTCAATTTAAGGTCTGATTTCACAAAAATATTAATACCTTTTGATCTTTTAGATATTTTCTTAATGAAACCTTTATTAAATATTATTCCGTTAAACATTTTATCTTTTATAGATTGTAATTTTATCTTTGGCTAGTTTAGATGTAATTCTAGATACTTTCTTATATTTACCATTTAAAATTTCAAATGAAGTAAAACTCTGATTTATTTTATTTATTCTTAAAATTTTAGGACTTTGAAATAAATAGAATGTATCAATAAGTCTATCTTTTATTAAGTTTTTTGATATTTTATCACCACCTTCCACAAGTAAACTTCTTGTGCCTAGTTTGAATAACTTTTTTAAAACTATCTTCAAGTCTAGTAATCCTTCACTATTTAATTTTGTTTTAATCAAAATTAATCCTTTTCTTTTTAAAACTTTAATCTTTTTAGTATTAGATAAATTATAAAAAATAATTGTATTACCCTTTTTTGCTGATTTAAAAATATAGCTTTTTAACTTAATATCTAAATTTTTATCTAGAATTATTCTTTTTGGTGAAAATTTTTCGTAACCTTTTAATCTACAAGTTAACTTTGGATTATCTATATTTAGGGTTTTACTTGAAATCATTATTGAATCATTCTTATAACGTAAGTAATGGGTAATCTTATCTGAATTCTTAGCAGTTATTTTTTTAGTGCCTTTACTATAAATCAATTTATTTTTCGAAACTGCAATTTTAGCTGTAACATAAGGTAATTTGCTAGTTCGATTTTTAATGTAAGAGTCATAAAGATTTTTTGCATCTTCTTTTAGGAGACCTCTCTTAACTTTAATCTTTTTACTTGATAAAATCTTAAAACTCTTTCCTTTTACTCTTTTATCGATATCCTCCATTGAATAAATTAATTCACTAATACCACTTTTAATTATATTTTTTGTACAAGGTGGGGTTTTTCCATAGTGATTACAAGGCTCAAGTGTTACATACATTTTTGAACCTTTTAATTTTTCAAATGAATTTTTTATTGCGCTATGTTCAGCGTGTGGCCTACCATTGTATCCTGTCTGACCAATAGAAATAATTGTATCATTTTTTACAATTAGGCAGCCAACAGATGGGTTGTCTCCCGTTAAGCCTTTGCGTGATCTTGCTAAATTAATAGCAAGTTTCATATAATCCTTGTCTTTCGATGAAAATCTATCTTTTTTTGAAGACATCTATTTTGTCCACAAATTGTACAAAATCCTTTTCTTCTCTAAAGTTTCGATAAACTGAAGCAAATCTAACATAAGCAACTGGATCTAATTCTTTTAAGCCTTCCATAACCATTGTTCCAATTGTAGTTGTTGATATTTCATTTTGTCCAAGTTCCTCAAGTGCTCTAGATACTTTACTTATGAATTTTTCAATTGTTTCCGTGTCTAAAGGCCTTTTTTTTAAAGCTATATAGATTGATTTAGATAATTTATCTCTATCAAAAGCAGATTTTCTTCCATTTTTTTTAACAACCATTAATTCTCTATATTGAATTCTTTCGAAAGTAGTAAATCGTTCACCACAAGCACATAACCTTCTTCTACGTATTGCTGTACCATCCTCAGTCGGCCGGGAGTCTACAACTGAGGTCTCACCTTTTTTTTCACAGGGGCAAATCATTTATTCAAGTTTTTATAAATTGGAAAATTTGAACACAAATTAACCACTTCATTTCTAACTTCTTCTTCTATTTTGCTGTTATCTTCAGGATTTTCGGATAAACCTTTTATAACTTTGGTTATTAATTCACCTACTTTTTCAAATTCTTTTAAACCAAAACCTCTTGTTGTTGCAGCTTGAGAGCCTAATCTAATGCCAGAAGTGATCATTGGTTTTTCTGTATCAAATGGTATTCCATTTTTATTACATGTTATGTTGGCTCTACTTAAACTTTCAGATGCTAAATTTCCTTTAACATTAAATGGTCTTAAATCTACTAACATTAAATGAGTATCGGTTCCTCCTGAATAAATTTTAAAACCATTATTTTTTAATGTCTCAGCCAACATTTTAGCATTAGCTAAAACATTTTTAATATAAGTTTGAAATTCTGGTTTTAATGCCTCAAAAAACCCAGCTGCTTTAGCTGCAATAACATGCATCAATGGTCCACCTTGATAACCAGGAAAAACAGCTGTATTAAATTTTTTTCCTAATTCTTCGTCATTAGATAAAATTATTCCACCTCTTGCACTTCTAAAAACTTTATGTGTAGTTGAAGTTACAACATGCGCATAATCACAAGGATTTGGATACCCTTTACCAGCAACTAATCCAGAGAAATGTGCCATGTCAACCATAAAATAAGCTCTAACCTTATCTGCAATTTCTCTAAATCTTTTAAAATCAATAACTCTTGAATAAGCACTACCTCCGGCAATAATAAGTTTTGGTTTGTGCTCTAAAGCTAATTTTTCAACATTATCATAATCGATTAATTCAGATTCTTTATCAACATCATAGTTTATTGCATTAAACCACTTTCCAGACATAGAGATTTTTAAACCATGAGTTATGTGACCACCTGAATTTAAGCTCATACCCATAAATGTATCATTAGGTTTCAACAAAGCTAAAAAAACTGCGCCATTAGCTTGAGCACCCGAGTGTGGTTGTACGTTAGCATATTTACAATTGAATAATTTTTTTATTCTTTCTAAAGCTAATTGTTCTGCAACATCAACATGCTCACATCCATTGTAATATCTTTTACCAGGATAACCTTCTGCATACTTATTTGTAAGCACTGAGCCTTGAGCCTCTAGCACTGCTTGAGATACAATATTTTCTGATGCAATAAGTTCGATGTGATTTTGTTGTCTTACTAATTCATCATTAATAGCTTTAAATAAAGCAGGATCAGCTTCAGAAAGACTTCTTTCAAAAAAATCTTTATACTCAGAATTCAAATATTTAGTTTCACTTGACATATCTTTTATATTTTTTTTACTCTTTTTTTGTGTCTACCACCTTCAAACTTAGTATTAACAAAAACTTCAATACATTTAAAGGCAATATTTTTTTTTGTTAATCTAGATCCTAATGTAATAATATTTGCATTGTTATGCAATCTAGATAATTTTGCATTTTTAACTGAATAACACACAGCTGCCCTAATTTTTTTATGCTTGTTTGCCGCCATTGACATTCCCATACCAGAACCACAAACCAAAATACCTATATTTTTGCTATTATTGGATACTTTTTTGGAAAGTTTATGTGCATAATCTGGATAATTAACTGATCTTTTAGAATCATCAGTACCCATATCTTGAAATAGAAATTTTTTTGAAAACTTTTTCTTAATTTGCTCTTTTAAATTAAAGCCTGCATGATCTGATGAAATAAATATCTTTTTCAATTTAATTAAATTTATAATCTAACACACATGCAACTAGGTGAATTCTATTTTCTTCACCACCATTAAATGCATTATGATATTTTGTATTATTTGTAATCCAAACAGATCCATCTGCTGGCATATGTTTTGCAACATGATCTACAACCATAATAGCTCCAGGATTAGTAATTATAGGAATGTGTAATCTTGGTTCAGGATCTCTGTGCCAACTTAGAGTGGATCGAGGTTCTTTTAATAAAATTCTTACCCTACCCAATTTATACTTAGATGATAAAGTTTCAAAAACTTCTTTAAAATATGTATCCTTGTATTCATCAATAAATTCTGAATAAGCAGCTTCATCAATTTTTTGATCTCTTACAACTTCCTTTCCACTTTTGTCAGGCTTAGTCCAAAAAACCCCTCTGGCTTTATTTCCTTTAATTGAATCAGGGTCTCCGGGTATTTGGGTTAAAGATATTGCCCCAAAATTTGAAACACCTTCTACTCCACTAAAGCTTTTTATTTTAAGTATCTCTTTATAAGCTTTCTGAAGTTCATTAATGTCAAATTTGACATCCTGTCTTTGAAAGTCGTTAAAATTTAGTTCCATAAGATTGTTTAATATCTTTTTTAAGTTATATTTGTATATAACATTTGTCGCATATTATAAATATATTTAAAAAATGATTACAGGTAAATATCCAGGATTAAGACTTAGAAGAAGTCGAAAAAACGATTGGTCTAGAAGACTAATCGAAGAAAATAATTTGACCTATAATGATTTTATATTACCAATTTTTTTGATTGATGGGAAAAATAAAAAACAAGAGATTAAATCAATGCCTGGTGTTTATCGATATACATTGGATAAGATTAATCCTGTTGTAGACAAAGCAATTAAAAAAGGCCTTCCAATGATAGCTTTGTTTCCTTATACCGAAAAAAAAAAGAAAAATTTTATTGGTGCCGAAGCATTAAACGAAGACAATTTAGTTTGTAAAGCATTAAAATTAATAAAAAAAAGATATAAGAGTCAAATTGGAATAATGTGTGATGTTGCTTTAGATCCATATACATCTCATGGACATGATGGATTATTAAAAAAAGATTATGTTCTTAATGATGAAACAATTAAAATTTTGATAGATCAATCTTTACTACAAGCTCAGATGGGATGTGATGTTCTTGCTCCATCAGATATGATGGACGGTCGAATTGGTGAAATTAGAAAAGCATTAGACAAGAACGGATTTAAGATGACTCAAATTTTATCTTATGCAGTAAAATATGCATCAAGTTTTTATGGACCTTTTCGCGATGCAGTAGGAACTAAGGGTCTACTTAAGAGTAGTAAGAAAAATTATCAAATGGATTTCAGAAATAGTAATGAAGCTCTTAGAGAAGTAGCATTAGACATTAAAGAAGGAGCTGACATGGTAATGGTTAAACCTGGCCTACCTTACCTTGACATAATCAAATTAGTTAAAGAAAATTTTAAAATACCAGTTATGGCTTATCAAGTTTCAGGAGAGTACAGTCTTTTAGAAAATGGTATTAAAAAGGGTTTAACTAATAATGATATAGTAATAGAGAGTTTAATTGCGTTTAAAAGGGCCGGTGCTAATGCTATTGTAAGCTACTACGCTGACAGATTAGATACCATCTTAAAATAATTATTTAAGACTGTTTATAAAATTCAACCTACTAATAGGTTGAGAAAGATTATTGGGTTTGAGGATGGTTTTTTCCAAATAGTCACCTATCAAAAATAATCCTTTTTTGAGATTAGTTAGGTCAACAGGTTCTTCATTTTTTTCAATTAAAAAATTGGGAATTATCTTCTTGTTAGTATTTGATTTAGAAATGTATTGAAGTTTATCTCCAACAACTTCTTTATCAACTAAATTTTTTAATTCTAAATCATATCCAAGAACTTTAAATAATTCTAATTCCCAAAAAATATATCTTTTGATCCAATTATCTTTATCAAGCAATAAATAAAAATTTTTTATTAATTCATATATATTTATATTTTTTTGATTTTCAGCAGTTAAAATTTTAATTAAATTCATAGCAGACGTTATACAAGATAGTTTCTTTTGATTATCAAAATACAATGGTGATAAAGCCTGTTGTATTTCAACTTTAAAATAACCAAGTTTATTATCATTTTTTGAATTGAAATTAACGTGAATCTTATTTCCAATTTGTAGATAGTTTTTAATTTTTTTTGAAGTTCCACCAAAAATAATACCTGAAACTTTACCATGATCTTTAGTGAAAACTTCTGATATAATTGAATTTTCACTATATTTATTTTTTGATAATAGATATCCTTTATCGTCCCAAATCATAACTATTTAATATTTTGTAAACATAATATAGCAGCATTTTGTTCAGCATCTTTTTTTGATTTTCCTTGAGCAGTATAGAATTTTGTATCTTGTAATTTTACAGCTACTTTAAAAATTGGCATATGCCTCGGACCTGAGTTTGAAATAAGTTTATATATTGGTAATCTTTTATAACGTTTTAAAGAAAATTCTTGTAATTTAGTCTTAGCATCAATTTGAGTAACAACACTATCTTTTATATTACTAGACCATAAGTTTAGTATAACTCTTTCAACTATAATAAATCCCTTATCTAGATAAATAGATCCTAAAAGGGCTTCACAACAATCTGCAAGCACTTTATCCTCAATCAAATTTTTTCTATTTTTAACGTTAAATGTTAAAACATATTTCTGTAAATCTATTTTTTTGGCAATTTCTAAACAAGTCTTTTTGTTCACTAATGAGGCAAATTTTTTATCTAAAATACCTTCTCTCTCATTAGGATAAATTTCTAATAGTTTTTTAGCAATTATAAGACCTAATACTCTATCTCCTAAAAACTCTAATTTTTCATAATTATTATTTTTATTAAAACTTTTATGTGTAAGAGATTTAATTAATAAATCTTTATTTTTAAAATTACATTTAATCTTTTTTTCTAACGCTGCATAATTAATTTTCATTAATTTATCTTAGTAAAAAATCTATCAAATCTTAAAGATTTATTCCATTTCCAAAATGAAAATATACTTCCAATAGAGCTATCAGATGAAAAAAAAATAAATCTTGCTTTGCCCACTAAATTATCTTGGTGTACATAACCCACACTACTTAAAAACCTACTATCTTTAGAACAATCCCTATTATCACCTAAGAAAAAATAATGATTTTCAGGGATTGTGAATGTATCGGTGTTCTGCAGTGGAAAATTTTTAAGGTAAACTGTATTGTATTTTTTACCATTCGGTAAAATCTCCTCAAAAAAAGTAACATCTATTTCTTTTCGACCACAAAAAGTTTTGTTTTTTTTTGATATTTTTGATTTAATTATTTCACTATTATTTAAATACAAATTAGCATCCTGAAATTTAATAACATCACCAGGCAAACCAACTAATCTTTTGATATAATCAGTTCTATTATCAGCAGGGGTTTTAAAAACAACTACATCACCTCTTTTTGGATTATTTGACATTATTCTTCCCTTAAAAATTGGAGGACTGAAAGGAAATGAGTGTTTGCTATAGCCATAAGTATATTTTGTAACAAAAATTCTATCTCCTACTAATAAATTAGGCTCCATAGATGAAGATGGAATATAAAACGGTTGGATTAAAAACGATCTAATAATTACTGCAATTATCAAAGCGTAAAATAGTGTTTTTGTATTCTCTATAAAAAATTTTTTATTAAACATTATTTGGTTTGTAAAATTGTAAATGCAATTGAATAATCCTTTTCGTCTGAAATTGAAAGAAACAAATCATAGGTTTTAACTTTAAATTTTTTATTTATAATTTTGTCAATTTTTTTTGATTTTTGATAATACGGCTTACCAATTTTATCATTTAAAATTTGAATATCCTTAAAGTTTAGATTATTTCTAAAACCTGTTCCTATTGATTTTGCTAATGCTTCTTTTGCTGCAAATCTTTTTGCAAAATAATTTGTTTTATCAGAAGTGCTTTTTGAAAAATAGATCTCTTTGTTACCGAATGTTCTTGAAACAAATAATTTATTCTTAATAGAAGATTTAATTCGTTTATTTTGAATTACATCGACACCTATTCCCAATATACGCATATTATCTTTTATTAATAATTTTCTTAAAACTCTTTATTACTTTAGGAAGACCATTAAAGATAGACTCCCCAACTAAAAAATGTCCAATATTAAATTCTTTAATTTGTTTAATTTTAGTAAGAAATTTAGTTGTTTTATAATCTAGACCATGTCCTGCATGAACTTCTAGACCTAAATTATTTGCAAGAATAGAACACTTCTTAATTTTTTGAAGTTCAGTCATGTAATTTTTTTTTGATTTGATTAAATTTGCTATTTTGCCTGTATGAATTTCAATACAGTCTGTTTTTAGTTCTTTAGATAATCTAATATCTTTCAATGATGGGTTGATAAATAAACTAGTTCTAATATTTCTTTTTTTAAAGCTAGAAATAATTTTTTTTAATTTAGTTTTATTTTTTTTTAAGTTTAACCCTCCTTCTGTGGTTATCTCTTTTCTGTTCTCCGGCACTATACAAACAAAATTAGGCTTTAACTTTAAAGCAGAATTAATCATTTTCGAATTGGTTGAAATCTCTAAGTTAACTAAAAGATTCTTAATTGAACAGATTTTTTTGGCATCACCATCATTAATATGTCTTCTGTCTTCTCTCAAATGTATTGTAATTGAATTTGCACCACATTTTTTTACAAACTTAGCTGCGAAGAAAGGGTCAGGATGTTGTTCACCTCGAGCATTTCTAATGGTGGCTATGTGATCAATATTTACTCCTAAACGTTTCACTTAATAAATCTACTTCCAGGTTTAGTAACAGGTATTGATATCAAGTTTTTTGGTAATCTTTTTTTTTTATATGTTGGAACACTTATTTTTAATTGAGATACAATTCTTTTTTTAATTTTTAATGTTTGTTTTGATGATCTATCTATTAATGATGCAAAACCTAATAGTTTTGCTTTGCTATCTTTAATTAATCTAACACATTCTAAACTTGACTTCCCTGTTGTAATTACATCTTCAATAATTAAGACATTCGTTCCTTTTCTAATATTGAAACCTCTTCTTAGTGTGAATTTACCCTTTACTCTTTCACAAAAGATTGTCTCTTTTTTTAAAATTCTACCTATTTCATAACCAATAACTATCCCACCCATAGCTGGTGCTAAAATTAAGTCTATTTTTTTAAATCTCTTTTTTATCTTACTTGCTAATGATCTGCATATTTTTTCAGCTAGATATGGTTGGCTAAGTAATTTAGCACATTGAATATATTTAGATGAATGAAGTCCTGATGATAAAACAAAATGACCTTCTAGCAAAGCATCAGTTTTTCTTAAAATATCTAAGGATTTTTTGGGTGAAAGCATTTCTTTTATCTTCGTGTCTAATTATCTTAAATTTTATACCCTTTTGTTTAAGCTCTGCAATAAAATTAGTAAAATTTTTTAAATCTCTAATTATTAATTGGAACTTAAAATTAATATAATTAGAGTTTTTACCTGTCATCTCAAGATTGGAGATATTTAGTTTATGTTCACCAATTAAAGAACTTACATTTCCAAGTTGACCTGGTTTATCAGGTAAAGAAATCCACAATGTAGTATTATATTTTTTTACTCTTTCCTCTTTTTTTTCTCCCCTATCATGCCAATACCTTCTAATAGCGGCTCTCGCTTTACCGGTTTTAGTTGTCGGTATCCAGTGCAAAGAAGGAGATTGATTTTTTGATGTAGTGATATTTACTCTATCACCATTTCTTAATATAGTTTGTAATTCCCTTTTATTACCATTAATTTCACATCCAATAGCTGTATCACCAATTTTTGTGTGTACAGCATAAGCAAAATCAATAGCTGTAGCATCTTTAGGTAATTTAATTACAGATCCTTTAGGAGTAAAACAAAAAACGTTTTCTTGAAACATTTGAAGCTTAGTATATTCATATGAGTGTTCAGGATTTTCATTCTTTTCAATAATTTCAACCAGATCCTTTAACCAATCATACTCTTTCCATGTTAGTGAATTAAACTTTTCTGAGGATTTATACTGCCAATGTGATGCTATTCCTCTTTCAGCAAATTCATGCATTTGTTTTGTTCTGATTTGAATTTCAACAGGCTTTTTATATGAACCAATAACTGAAGTATGAATTGATTTATATCCATTTATTTTTGCAGAAGAAATATAATCTTTAAATTTTCCAGGAATACAATTATATGCTTTGTGAATTATTCCTAAAGATTTATAACAATCATCAGTATCATCTACTATAATTCTAAAACCAATAATGTCGGTAATTTGCTCTAATGAAACTCTTTTCTTTTGCACTTTTCTCCATATAGAAAAAGGAGTTTTTTCTCTCCCATATATTTTTGAATTAATATTATTTTCAATCAACAACTGATTAAATTCAGATGATAGATTTTCAAAAATATCTTTTTTATCCAATTTTATTTCTTCAAGCCTTTTTAGGATTAATGATCTACCTTCATGATTAAGAATTTCAAAAGACAAGTCTTCTAGTTCATCTCTTATTCTGTGCATTCCCATTCTGTCTGCTAATGGAGCATAAATTTCCATTGTCTCTTGAGCAATTCTTTTTCTTTTATCCTCTTTATCAATAGCTTTAATTGTTCTCATATTATGTAAACGATCAGCAATTTTAACCAATAAAACTCTAATATCTTTTGAAGTAGCTAAAATTAATTTTCTAAAATTTTCAGCTTTTGAATTTGCTGAGGCAGTATTTTCTAATACTGATATTTTTGTAACTCCATCGACCAAATCTGCAACTTCAGATCCAAACTCACCTTTTATAGTTTCATACGTTGCATAAGTGTCTTCAATTGTGTCATGTAAAAGACCTGTTGTAATTGTTGCACTATCTAATTTCAAATCAGTTAAAATATTAGCAACTTCTATTGGGTGAACTGAGTAAGGATCACCAGATGCCCTTTTTTGATTACTATGAGCTTTAACAGCAAAATCATAGGCTTTGTTAAGTTTCTCTGGATTTAAAAACTTATTATATCCTTTAACTTTATTTATTAATTCTTCAGAATTTAACATAATTTATTATAACATCTATTTAGATTTGTTTAATAGATCTAATGTCACTATTTGATAATAATGATATTAGTTTTTTTATATTAAGTTTTAAAACAGGATGTTTCCAATCTTTATCTATCTCAAAAAGAGGCAAAAGAACAAAATTACGGGTATGCATTCTTGGATGTGGTAAAATTAAGTCATTTTCCATTCTTTGATTTTTAAAGTCGATTATATCTATGTCACAAACGCGAGGTGAATTTTTTGGCATTTTTTTTCTACCTAATCTAGTTTCAATTTCTTTGCATTTTTTAATTAGTTTTAAGGGTGTTAAATGAGTTTTAATCTTAACTACTATATTTAAAAATTTTGGATTTTTAGGATTGGGCCAAGATAAACTTTCATAATAACTCGAACATTCTAATATATTGATATTATTCTTTAATAAGTTTGATTTTGTATTTTCAATATTTCTCTTTTTATTTCCTAAATTTGAACCTATTCCCAAATAGATTGATTTAACTGGATTTTCTGACATATCTTGCCCTCTCTCGACCCCAGTCTCTATTTTTTTTTGTTGCTCTCTTATCGTATTGTTTTTTACCTTTTGCAACTGCTAGCTCTACTTTAGCTTTTCCTTTTTTAAAATACATTTTTGTGGGTACTATAGTAAATCCATCTCTTTGCATTTTTCCTATAAGCTTATTTATTTCTCTTTTATTTAATAGAAGTTTTCTTTCATCTGTTGGATTATGATTTGAGTAACTTGCTTGTTTATATGACGAAATATGTGAATTTATTAAAATTATTTCACCATTTTTTTCAATTGCATAAGAATCAGCAATATTTACTTTGCCATCTCGAATAGATTTAATTTCAGACCCTTTAAGAACAATTCCAGCCTCTAATAAATCTTCAAAAAAATAATTAAAACTTGCTTTACGATTCAGACAAATTATTTTCAAACCAGAATTGGTCTTTTTGTTCATTAAATTAATTTTGCAGACAGAAGTGCTTTTTTTACTATTTCTTTAGTAGGATCAGTTATTTTAACTAACGGTAGTCTTACCTCATCATCACAGAGATCTAATAATTTAGCAGCATATTTTACTGGACTTGGATTACTTTCTATAAACATCGAATGATGCACAGGCTGTAAAATCTTATCAAGTCTTTTTGCTTCAGAGATTGACTTTTCATCACTCATAATTGAAAGTTTCTGAAATTCTGAACATAGTTTTGGTGCAATATTTGCTGTAACACTTATCGCTCCTACGCCGCCCCTTTTATTAAATTCCAATGCATTATCATCGTTACCAGTCAGTTGCATAAAATCTTTACCCATTTTTTTTAAAGTTTGATCAACTCTATTTAAATCACCAGTAGCATCTTTGACTCCTATAATATTTTTAAGCTCATATAATCTTGCCATTGTGTCAACTGACATGTCTATAACTGATCTGCCTGGAATATTATAAATTATTATAGGAATTCCGCATTTATCATTAATTGATTTATAATGTTGATATAAACCTTCTTGGGTAGGTTTATTATAATAGGGAGTAACAATAAGTGCTCCATTAGCACCTATTTTTTCAGCGTGAGAAGTTAAAGATATAGCTTCTTCTGTAGAATTTGATCCTGTTCCTGCAAATACAGGTAATTTTCCTGCGCTTTCTTTCACACAGAGCTCTATAACTCTTTCATGTTCATCATGACTTAATGTTGGAGATTCTCCTGTTGTTCCGGCTGGAACTAATCCATTTGTGCCATTTTTAATGTGAAAATGGATTAACTTGATATAAGTTTCGTCATCAAGTTTATCATTTTTAAATGGAGTAACTAAAGCAACATTTGATCCTTTAAACATAAATACTTATAACATAGATTGTTGATTCATATACTAAAGATTATGTCAAAAAAAATCATATTTTTTATACTTTTATTTAATCTGACTGGGTATGCAGGTATTGCCATCTCTGAGATAATCCCATTAAAAAAACCAATACAAACTAAAGAAGAAACACAAAAAAAGTTACTAATAGATATATTAAAACCACTACCAAAACCAATAGAACAAACTGAAAAAAAAGTAGTAGAGGAAAAAGTTATTGTTAAGAAAGAAAATAAAAGTGGTTTTATTCTACCCAAAAAGAAACCCCTAATTGCAGGAACTGAAAAAGTTAAAGATATAAAAATATCAAAATACTATAATAAAAAAGACTTTAATTTAGCTAAAAAAGCCATTTCTGAGATGAAAAGAGCTAAATGGACTGATGCTTTG
This sequence comes from uncultured Pelagibacteraceae bacterium, assembly GCA_902558705.1. GTDB lineage: Bacteria > Pseudomonadota > Alphaproteobacteria > Pelagibacterales > Pelagibacteraceae > Pelagibacter. Next base: position 59,193 of record CACEEW010000002.1, on the reverse strand, counting down.
AGAACTTCAAAAAAAGCCAAAGATAAATCAATATATAATTTCATTCAGTGGAGACATCTCTTAAGAAAAGGAAACCAAGCTTCTTATTACGATTATAAAACTTTCATGGACAAAAATGAGGATTATCCAAGAATTGGTCGTATTAAATATTTGGCAGAACATAAACTATCAACTGATAAAATTTCTCCAAAAAAAATCATTGATTGGTATGGATCCTTTGAGCCGTTAAGTGGATTTGGCAGAATGATACTTGGTGAAAGTTATACTTTAACAGGAAAAAAAGAAAAAGGCATAAAGCTAATAAAAGAAGGTTGGATAACTGCGGAGCTCACTAAATCAGAATTAAGATTTTATAGGAAAAAATTCAAAAAGTATCTTGATGCTAATGACTATGTAAAAAGAGCAGACTATCTTGCTTGGAATAATAAATATTGGGATCTAAAGCGAATGCTAAGGTATTTACCAAAAGATTATGAACTTTTATATAATGCAAGGCAATTATTAATGAGTAAATCATATGGAGTAGATAATGCGATATCTAAAGTGCCCGCTAAATTTAAAGATGACTCTGGATTAAATTACGACAGATTAAAATGGAGAAGGAAAAGAGGTCGAGTTGATAGTTCTGTTGAAATTTTATTAAAAATTAAAAATACCAAAGATTATTTAGTAAGACCAGATAAATGGTGGAAGGAAAGAGAAATTATCTCAAGATCATTAATCTACAAAAAAAAATTCGAATTAGCTTATAAAATTTCTAGTAACCATGGTATGACTGAAGGACCAGAATTTGCTGCTGCAGAATGGATGAGTGGTTGGATTGCTTTAAGCTTCTTAAATGATCCGTTATTAGCCAAAGATCACTTTGAAAATTTTTATAACAATGTTGGGTATCCAATTAGTGTTGCTAGAGGTGCATACTGGTTAGGAAGAACTTATAAAAAGTTAGGCTATGATGAATTATCAACTAAATGGTTTAATGAAGCAGCAAATTATTTAACAACATATTATGGTCAACTGGCATTTAGAGAGTTAGACCCTAATGGAAAATTTGAACTTACAAAAGATATAAAGGTTAAAAAAGAATATCGAGATTATTTTTTCAAAAAAGAAATTGTTAAAGTAATCTATCTATTAGATGAACTTGATGAAGATAAATATGCAAAACATATACTTAGACATTTGGCAAACGATAATGTTGATAGTGGAAGTGAAATTTTAGCTGCAGAACTTGCAACTAATATTGAACGTTTTGACTTTGCAATCCAAGTCGCAAAAATTGCCTCATATGAAAAAAGATTTCACAATAAATATAATTATCCAATTATAAGCACACCTAAATATATTAATGGAAGAAAAATTCCTGAAAGTGCATTTATTTTATCTATTATACGACAAGAAAGTGAATTTGATTTAAGTGCTAGTAGTCATGCAGGAGCAAAAGGTTTGATGCAATTGATGCCTTATACTGCTAAGTTAGTTGCTAAACAAGCAAAGCTTCCTTATTCAAAATCTAGATTAACTACTGATCCGGAATATAATATTAATTTAGGTTCACATTATATTGCAGGTTTAATTCTTGAGTATGACGGTGCATACCCTTTTGCTATAGCAGCTTATAACGCTGGTCCAAAACGTGTAAGATATTGGAAAAAAATAAATAAAGATCCCCAAAAAAATCAAACCAATTATGTTGATTGGATTGAACTAATCAAATTCAAAGAAACAAGAAATTACGTTCAGAGAGTTCTAGAGAACTATAATGTATATAGATATATACTTGAACAAAAACCAATTCCTATGAAAGATTTTTTCAAAAATAACCCTCTATTTTAAAAATATGGCGGAAGAGGAGGGATTCGAACCCTCGGTACAAGTTTCCTCGCACGGTCATTTAGCAAACGACTGGTTTAAGCCTCTCACCCACTCTTCCAAGAAATTTGTCGCTTTCGATTGTATTGAATAATCAATATTAATAAAGTAATTATTCATTAATAATGAAAAATAGATACTCAATATTTTCACTAATAAAGAATGCTTTCTCTTATCATGAAAACTGGGAAAAAGCTTGGAAAGATCCTACACCTAAAAAAGAATATGATGCTGTAATTGTTGGTGGTGGAGGACACGGTCTTGCAACAGCATATTATTTGGCCAAAAAACATAATATGAAAAATATTGCTGTTGTAGAAAAAGGTTGGATTGGTGGGGGAAACACAGGAAGAAATACAACTATAATAAGATCAAATTATTTATGGGATGCTAGTGCTGGTCTTTATAACCATGCATTAAAAATTTGGGAAGGTTTATCACAGGAATTAAATTATAATGTAATGTTCAGTCAAAGAGGTGTCATGAACCTTGCTCATAATCTTCAAGATGTAAGGGACTTAAAAAGAAGAACTCATGCCAATAGATTGAATGGAATTGATGCGGAATATTTAAATACAGAAGAAGTTAAAAAATTTTGTCCCATTATAAATACTTCTCCAGATATTCGATATCCAGTATTAGGTGGAACATTACAAAGAAGAGCCGGAACAGCTAGACATGATGCTGTTGCATGGGGATATGCTAGAGGTGCAGACGAAATGGGTGTTGATATAATTCAAAACTGTGAGGTTAAAGCTATAAAAAGAAATGGTGATAGTGTTGAGGGTTTAGAAACAACAAAAGGTTTTATTAAAACAAATAAAATTGGAGTTGTAGCAGCTGGTCATTCTAGTGTTATAGCTAACATGGCAGGTTTAAAATTACCATTAGAGAGTAAACCATTGCAAGCTTTGGTATCTGAACCCGTCAAACCAATTATTGATACAGTTGTAATGTCAAATGCGGTACATGCTTATGTCAGTCAATCTGACAAAGGAGAACTAGTTATTGGCGCTGGAACTGATGATTATATCTCGTATTCACAAAAAGGTAGTCATGATATTGTTGAAGGAACTTTAAATGCAATATTAGAATTGTACCCAATATTTAGTCGAATGAGAATGCTTAGACAATGGGGAGGAATTGTTGATATCTGTCCTGATGCTAGTCCTATAATTAGTAAAACATCAATTAAAGGTTTATATTTTAATTGTGGATGGGGTACTGGAGGATTTAAAGCAACCCCAGGATCAGGAGATTTATTTGCTCATACAATAGCAAATGATGAACCTCATGAACTTAATGCTGCCTTCAATATTAATAGATTTGTAAGTGGTGATCTAGTTGATGAACATGGTGCCGCTGCTGTTGCACACTAATGTTTATAATTAATTGTCCTTTTTGTGGTGAACGTGAACAAAGTGAATTTAAAGCTGGTGGTGAAGCACATATAGAGAGGCCTAAACAACCAACAGAATTAAGTGATGATGAGTGGGCAGAATATTTATTTATGAGAAAAAATATTAAAGGAATTCAATTTGAAAGATGGAACCATATACATGGATGTAGAAAATGGTTTAACATGGTACGTGATACTTCGAATGATGAAATAAAAGCAATTTATAAAATGGGTGAAAAACCACCTGTTAAATAAGATATGTCGAAAAATTTGAGAGTTAAAACTAGTAAATTCATTGATGAAACTTACAGAGTTTCATTCAAATTTAATGGTTCAAAATATTTTGGTTATAAGGGAGACACTCTTGCATCTGCACTATTAGCAAATGATATTCATTTAGTTGGCAGAAGTTTTAAATATCATAGGCCAAGAGGAATTATGACTTCTGGATCAGAAGAACCAAATGCGATAGTTCAGCTTCATAATAATTCAGAAAGAACTGAACCAAATGTACGAGCTACAGAGGTAGAAATCTATGAGGGTTTAGAAGCTTCAAGTCAAAACTGTTGGCCAAGTGTAAACTTTGATATTGGTGGAATAAATAATTTACTTTCTCCCCTACTACCAGCTGGTTTTTATTATAAAACTTTTATGTGGCCTGCTAGTTTTTGGGAAAAATACGAATATTTTATTAGAAAATCTGCAGGGTTAGGAAAATCTCCCACTAAAGCTGATCCTGATATTTACGAACATGAATATATTCATTGTGATGTTCTGATTGTTGGTGCAGGAATTTCAGGAATTATGGCTGCAAAAACTGCTGCTAAAAATGGACTAAAGACACTTCTAGTTGATGAAAAACCAAACTTAGGTGGATCGACAGTATATCAAAATTCAGAACATTTTAAAATAAACAATCAAAATTCAGGTTCATGGTTAGAAAAAGAAATTAATGAAATAAAAAAAATAGATAATTTAGATATAAGAATAAGAACGAGTGTAGCTGCGTTTCATGGCTATAATTTTCTTTTAGCACGTGAAAATCTTACAGACCATCTTCCGATTGAACAAAGAAAAAATAAAACCAGACAAAAATTACTCAAAATTAGAGCAAAAAAAGTAATCACAGCTACTGGATCTTTGGAAAGACCTTTAATTTTTGATAATAATGACAGGCCAGGAATTTTGCTTTCATCAGCAATAAAAAGGTATGCTGATTTGTTTGGTGTTGCTTGCGGAGAAAAAAATATATTTTTGACCAATAATGATAGTGCCTATGAAACTGCTATTAGCTTAATCCAGAAAGGAATTAAAGTCGAAGCTATTGTCGACAACAGAGAAGAAATAGAATCTAAATTACTCTACGAAATAGAAAAAAATAACGTTAAAGTTTATAAAGGTTTTACAATTGTTAATACTAATGGTTACAAAAAAATCAATAAAGTTTCATTAATGAAACTTTCTAAAGATGGCCAAAAGGTTATAGGTTCAAAAATAGATTTATCTTGTGATTGTTTGGGAGTTTCAGGTGGATGGACACCAGCAGTACATTTATTTACTCAATCAGGTGGAAAATTAAAATTTAGAGAAGAAGATCAAGTATTCATTCCAAACAAATATTCTTCAGAACAAATTAGTATAGGTGCTTGTAATGGTGATTTAACATTGGAAGATATAATCGAAAATACTCCAAAATACCTTAAAGAATTTTTGAACATTAAAAAAACCGATTATGATAATGTTGAAGTATTTTCAGATGAAAATAAATCAAAGAGAAATATTTGGTTATTACCATCAGATAAAATTTTGGGTAAAACAAAATCTTTCGTAGATTATCAAAATGATGCTACTGCAAAAGATATAAAACTAGCTTTAAGAGAAGGTTTTAGATCAATTGAGCATGTTAAAAGATATACAACGACTGGTATGGGAACTGATCAAGGTAAACTTGGTAATATGCACGCATTAGGAATTATATCTGAGACAGCTGGAACTAAAATGGGTGAACATGGTACTACTACCTTTAGACCACCTTATACTCCTCTAACTTTTGGAACTATTGTAGGTAGAAATGTTGGTGAATATTTTGATATATTTAGAAAGACACCAATGCACGAATGGCATCTTAAAAATAAAGCAGAATTTGAAAATGTAGGTCAATGGAAGAGAGCTTGGTATTATCCAAAAAATAATGAAAATATGTTTGAAGCTGTTCAAAGAGAAAGTAAAGCAGCAAGAGAAAGTGTTGGGATTTTAGATGCTTCAACACTTGGAAAAATTGATATTCAAGGTACGGATGCATCTGAGTTTCTAAATCGTGTTTATACAAATGCTTGGTCAAAACTTGCTGTAGGTAAGTGTAGATATGGCTTGATGTTAAACGAAGATGGTATGGTTTATGACGATGGAGTTACAACGAGATTAGGAGAAAATCATTACATTATGACAACTACCACTGGTGGGGCTGCTAATGTTTTGGGTAAATTAGAGGATTATCTTCAAACTGAATGGCCAGAATTAGATGTTTACTTAACATCCGTAACTGACCATTTTGCAACAATAAGTGTTTGTGGGCCCAATAGTAAAAAAATTATTTCAAACGTTATTCCAGATTTAGATCTTTCTGATGAAAATTTTCCTCATATGTCATTTAAAAATACAAAAATTGGAAAAATAAACTGTAGAGTTATGAGGATTAGTTTTACTGGTGAACACAGTTATGAAATTAATATTCAGGCAAACTATGCAAATTCGGTATGGGAAAAATGTATGGAGGTAGGAAAAGATTTTAATATTACTCCTTATGGAACAGAAACTATGCACTTACTAAGAGCTGAAAAAGGTTTCATCATAGTTGGTCAAGACACCGATGCAACTATGACACCAATAGACTTACAAATGGATTGGATAGTTAGTAAGAAAAAATATGATTTTATTGGTAAAAGATCATTATATAGATCAGACACAATTAAAGATGACAGAAAACAATTAGTTGGTTTATTAACAGACAACCCTAATGAAATATTAGAAGAGGGAGCCCAAATAGTTGCTGACGTAAATAAATCACCTATTGAGATGTTGGGCCATGTTACTTCAAGTTACTATAGTCCTAATCTTAAAAAATCTATTGCACTTGGAGTTGTTAGAGGTGGAAAAAATATGATAGGTAAAAAATTGATCATACCAATGGAAAATAAAACAATTAATGTAACTGTTACGGATTCAGTTTTTTTAGATAAGGAGAATAAAAGATTAAATGCTTAATTATAACCAGTCACTACCAGAAAAAAAATTATTTCAAGATCTTCAAATTAGTGAGATCACACCCATTATGAAATTAATTATAAGAGGAAAAAAAAGAGAATTTTTTTCAGCCATAGGTAAATCGTTAAATATTCTTTTACCAGTAGAAAGTAATACCTCTACACAAAGTCAAAAGCTCTCGGCTTTGTGGTTAAGTCCAGATGAGTGGATGATTTTTTCTAATGAAACATCTGATAAAAATTCAAATTATAATGAAACAGAACAATTATTAATTAAAAATATATCTAGTTTAAACCTTGGTGCTGTCATAGATGTCACAGATCAATTTGTAATGATCAATCTTAAAGGAGATAAGGCATATAAATTGTTTCAAACCGGATCACCTTTTAATTTCAATGACTTTCAAAACAAAAAAGGTGCAGTAACTCAAACCATAATAGCAAAGGTAGATGTAATTATACATAATCAGGACAAAAATGACGTAAATTTATTTGTCAGAAGGTCCTTTTCTGAACATTTATTCTCTTGGATGACTGACGCTGCGTCAAGATTATAGTCTCAATTAATAAATAAATCAGTTATTTAATAGAATGAAAAAAATATTTTTAGTAGTGCTTTTAGCACTTTTACCCTTTTCCGTTAATGCTGAATCTAACCTTAACAAGATTTTATCTTCAGGTGAATTAAAAGTTGGTACAACAGGTGATTGGGATCCAATGACTGTTAAAGACCCTGCTACAAATAAATACAAAGGTTTTGACATCGATGTAATGAATGAACTTGCTAAAGATATGGGTGTTAAAATTAAGTTTGTTCCAGCAGAATGGAAGACAATAGTTTCTGGAATTACTTCAGCAAGATACGATATTTCTACAAGTGTAACCAAAACTCCTAAAAGAGCTGAAGTTGCAGGATTTACTGATACATATTATAAATATGGTACAGTCCCACTTGTACTTAAAAAGAATTTAAAGAAGTTCTCTACATGGGATTCCCTGAATAATGAAAAAGTAACAATAGCAACTACACTTGGAACATCTCAAGAGGAAAAAGCCAAAGAATTTTTTCCTAAATCTAAATTAAATTCTGTTGAAGCTCCAGCAAGAGATTTTCAAGAAGTATTAGCTGGAAGAGCAGATGGAAACATAACAAGCTCAACAGAGGCAAATAAATTGGTAATAACTTACCCACAACTAGCAATAGTTCCAGATGGCGAAAAAAATCCAGCCTTTTTAGCTATGATGGTTCCAAAAGGTGATGACGAATGGAGAAAATACGTCAATAGCTGGATCAAAAAGAAAAAATCGTCAGGATTTTTTACCGATCTCTTAGCAAAATATAATTTAAAAAGTCTATAATCAATTAGATATTAGTTTTTAATTCTTTATAACTTTAAAAGTGAGAAATTTATTTCTTTTACTTTTAATTATACCTCTATCTTCTTGTAGTGGAAAAGAACTGGGATGGTTTATACTGTCTCCAAATAATATAGAGGGTTTAACTAATCTAAAATTTCTAATTAGTGGTTTTACAACTACAATTTACATTTCTGTAGTATCTATTCTTATTTCAATGATTATAGGATTTATTGTTGCAGTCCCCTCTTTAGCAAAAAGTAAATATCTGACTTATCTTAATATTGGATATGTTGAAATTGTCAGAGCAGTACCACTGCTTGTTTTGATTTTATGGATTTATTACGGCTTACCAATAATGACAGGAATAAGTTTTAGTCCATTTGTATCTGGTATTATTGCTTTATCAATAAGTGAGAGTGCATTTCAGGCTGAAATTTTTAGAGCTGGAATAAATTCAATTAAAAAATCTCAATGGGAAGCTGGTAGTTCATTAGGACTAAGTTTTTTTAGGAAATTACGTTTAGTAATTCTTCCTCAGGCAATTAAAAATATCTTACCTGCTATTGGCAATCAATTTGTTTATGTTTTAAAAATGTCCTCTCTTGTATCTATAATTGGTATTGGAGATTTAACTAGAAAAGCAAACGAATTAGTTGTGACGACTTATCGACCACTGGAAATATATACATTTCTAATTCTAGAATATTTAGTCTTGATATTAATTGTTTCTTATCTTGTAAGAAAATTAGAAAAAAAATTGAATAAAGACTAATTTTTTCTTCTATAATCCCAAGGGAATTCAAAATTCATAGACCACATCCCCAGATTATTAACTCTTGCATAATCTTCATCTTTAATAAATTTTTTTGAATATTTTCTATAAGCAAATGCATAACCTTTTTTAACTAGATAGCTAGACAAACTAAGATCATTCACAAAACATTCTGCAAGAGTTCTTTTATATTGGTCTTTACCCTCTTCAATACAATTTACTTTTTGATTATCAATCTTATCAATTAATAATTTTTTAGCCTTTATCCCACAATAAATAATTTTATCATTTTTCTTGCAAGTTTGTTTAAGTTCAGGAGTATCAATTCCAGAAAATCTTATTTTCTTACCATTTAAATGAATAGTATCACCATCAATTATCTTGATTTCATAAGATTTAACATCATTGTAAGTTAAGAAAAAAAATATTAGGCAGATGCTAATAACTAAAAAGAGTTTTATTTTGTTTAAAAACATTATTTAAAAAATATCCAATAAATATTAAAAGTGCAATTCCCATTATCCAATTAGTAGCCATTATAGTATAAAAAATATCTGCGTAGTCCCCTCCTCTAATATTTATTATGTACCATAAGCTCAAAAACGGAAATGCAGTTAGTCTTAATATACTAAGATAAAGACTATAAAGAGGTTTTTTTACAGCTTGGAATACAGCTGTTGTAATGAAAAAAACTGGATATATTGGTCCAATCAAAGCTGCAACTTTTAAATAAATAGCTCCATGTTTTACTGCTTCTTGATTGTCGGTAAACAAGGACACAAAAAACTCAGCTCCAAAAAATAATATTATTCCAGCACAAACCATAAAAGAGCACCCAAAAAATAATGCCTTTTTGTATAGTTCTCTAATTCTGTTAAAAGCCTTTGCACCAAAGTTTTGTCCACCAATTGAAAGAACTGCTGTATTTAATCCAATAACTGGAAGTAAAAAAACTTGCTCTACTCTTAAAGCTGCTCCATATCCTGCTGTAGCCAGATCTCCAAATTGTCCAATAAAATATAGAATATTAAAAATTCCAACTCCAATGAATAACATGCTGAACATAACTGGTACGGATTGTCTTGTTAAAGGATTCAAATATTCAAACTTAGGAATAAAACATACTAATTTTAAGTACTCTCTAATTTTACAGTTATTAACTTTATAGGCTAGATAGATTGTTCCAATCAATTGAGAGATTACTGTTGCTATAGCAAGTCCGGCAATACCGAAAGCAGGAACAATTCCATAACCCCAAATAAAAAGAGGGTTTAAAAAAATATTTAAGAAAAAACTGAATATTAGTACATTTCTATAACTTTTTGTGTCACCTTGTGCATTTAATGTTCCATTTAAAGAGATTTGTATCAATACAATAAAAGTTCCATAAAAAATGATATCCAAATATTTTCTTGTAAGTGCTATACCAGCAGTATCAGATCCCATAACTCCTAGAAGAAAATTAGAAGCATTTAAACCAAAAATTGTCACTAATAATGAAACTACTAAAGCAAAAATTAAAGATTGAGCTATATACATAGAAGCCACTCTTTCTTTTTTTTCACCTATAGAGTTACCAATCATCGCATTAGTAGCAGCACCTATGCCAACACCAACAGCAATTATAGTAAAGTAAATTGGAAATGATTTAGCTATCGCACTTATCGCCTCTGCTGAAATTTTTCCTGCAAACCAAGTATCAACAAGATTATAAAAAGTTTGAAAAAGAGATCCAACACTAGCTGGTATTGTAACTTTACGTAGTAAAAACCATATGGGATCTTTAGTAAGCTTGTATGAAGTTGACAAAAATATCCTTATTTAAATTCTTTTTGAAAAATATATTTTTTTCCAGATTGTTTTGCTTTGTATACCTGACTTTGTCTCATTCTAAAACGTGATTTTTGTACTTCAGTTAAATTCTTATAACAATTTGGACAAGAAACACCTTCCTCATACTTTTTAGATGTTTTGTCTTTTGGAGAAATGGGCATTCTACATCCACTACAGACAGAGTATGTACCTAGCTTTAAACCATGTTTAAGACTGATTCTGTTATCAAAGACGAAACATTCTCCTTTCCATAGGCTATCTTTTCTCTTTATTTTATTTAGATAATTTAGAATACCACCATTTAGTTGATATATATTTTTAAAACCTTTTTTTTTCAAATATACTGAAGTTTTTTCACAACGTATTCCACCAGTGCAAAACATTGCGACAGGTTTATCTTTTTTAAGTTTATTTAAGTATTTAGGAAAATCCCTAAAGTTATCTACATTAGGATTTACTGATCTTTTAAATGTGCCAACTTTGTACTCAAAAGATTTTCTAGTATCAATTATATGGGTATCTTTATCTTTAATCAGTTTATTCCATTCTTTAGGATTTAAATGTCTATTAATATTTCTTTCTTTAGAATTCAAAGTCAAATTCATTGGAACAGTTTCTTTTTTTATTTTTATTTTAGGTTTATGGAATGGCTGAAATTTAGATTTTGAGATATTATAATTGTCAAAAAGTTTAATTGAAAATAAAGATTTAAGTTTTTTAATTGCTTTTTCAATATCTTTCGTATGACCAGATATAGTTCCATTTAATCCTTCTTTAGCAACAATTATGGTACCTTTTATATTGTTTGTTATAAGAAATTTTTGTAAGAGATTTTTATTTTTTTTTAAAGATTTTATTTTAATAAATTTATAAAAACCAAAAACCTTAAACATCATAAAACTCTACAGACAGTCATTCCATCACCTAATGGAATAATAACTTGTTCTACCCTTTTGTCATTTGATACAAATTCATTAAATTCTCTAATATTTAAAGTAAATTTATCATTTTTTTTTTCATCAGCTACTTCTCCATGCCATAAAACATTGTCAATTATGATTAGACCACCTTCATTAATTAATCCTAAAGATTTTTCATAGTACTGTTTATAATTCATTTTATCAGCATCAATAAAAATCATATCAAATTTTTTATTCTTCAACTCTTCTAAAGTTTCAAGAGCAGGTTTAATTATTGTTTCAATCTTATGTTCCTGTCTCGCCTTTTTAAAAAAACTTAATGCTATTTTATTAGTTTCATCATTTTTATCTAATGCAATTAATTTACCATCTTCTGGTAAAGCGAGAGAGATAGTAAGTGCACTCAGTCCTGTAAATGTTCCAATTTCAAGAACATTTTTAATATTTGAAATTTTGATTATTAAATGAAGAAAATGACATTGAGTAGGATCAACCTGCATTCTTTTAATGTCACCTAAGGTTTTATTATAATCAATTATTTCTTGTTGAATTGGATCAAGCTTTAAACCAAAATCATTAATATAATTTTGTAATTTTTCAGTGATATCAAGGTTTGCACCCATCGAATTAAAGCTTTTTCTTTAATATCTCATTTATTAATTGAGGATTGGCCTTACCGCCAGACGCCTTCATTGCTTGACCAACAAAAAATCCAAATAATTTTTCTTTACCTTGTTTGTATTCAACTGCCTTTTCTCTATTATCATTTATTATTTTATCTATTAAAGCTTCTAGTGCTCTAGGATCGCTCTGTTGTTTTAATCCTTTTTCCTCAACAATTTTTTGTGGATCTTTATTTCCATCCATCATTAATTCAAATACTGTTTTTGCAATTTTTCCTGAAATTGTTCCATTCTTAATTAAATTAATCAGTATTGCTAAATTCTTAGCGCTTATTGGGCTTTTGGAAATTTCTAAATTTTTGCTATTTAAAATGGCGAATAACTCACCGATAATCCAATTAACTGCTAGTTTTATATCTTTATTTTTGCCCATCTTAGCAACAACTTCTTCAAAGTATTTTGCTGTATCAATATCTGAAACTAGTATGTTTGCTTCGTAAGGGGATAGTTTAAATTCATCAATAAATCTTGTCTTTTTATCATCTGGTAACTCGGGAATGTCAGACTTAAGTTTATTAATAAATTCATCAGAAACTTCTAAAGGTAATAAATCTGGATCTGGAAAGTATCTATAATCATGTGCATCTTCTTTTGATCTCATAGATCTTGTCTCATTTTTTTTAGTATCAAATAATCTAGTTTCTTGGTCTATTGAATTACCTTCCTCTATTAAATCAACTTGTCTATTAGCTTCATATTCAATAGCCATTTGCATAAATTTTATTGAGTTAACATTCTTAATCTCACATCTTGTCCCTAAATCTTTAGAGCCTTTTATTCTGACTGATACATTAACATCGGCTCTTAATGACCCTTCCTGCATATTGCCATCACATGTTCCCAAATATCTCATAATTGATCTTAATTTTTTTATATAAACACTAACTTCCTCTGGAGATCTAAGGTCTGGTTTACTTACAATTTCCATTAAAGCTACTCCAGATCTATTTAAGTCTACAAAAGTATTTTGTGGGTCAAGATCATGAATACTTTTTCCAGCATCTTGTTCTAAATGTAATCTTTCTATACCAACTTTTTTTTGTCCCTCTGGCATATCTAAAATAACATTACCTTCACCTACTATTGGATCTTTGAATTGAGAAATTTGATATCCTTGAGGTAAATCTGCATAAAAATAGTTTTTTCTATCAAATACTGAACGCTTATTTATTTTTGCATTAAGACCAATACCAGTCTTAATTGCTTGTTTTACACAGAACTCATTAATAACAGGTAGCATTCCTGGAAAAGCTGCATCAACTAAACTTACTTGAGTATTTGGTTCTGCTCCAAATTTTGTTGATGAAGTTGAAAATAGTTTTGACTCAGAAGTAACTTGAGCATGAACTTCTAGTCCAATAATTACTTCATACTGATTATCTTTTCTAGAAATTAAATATTCTGATTTATTTTTACTCATTTTATCCACCAATCAGTAATTTTATTTTTAAAATCAATTTTTTCTTCCATTGCATAGGCAATATTAAGTATGTTTTGCTCATCAAAAGCTTTGCCAATTATTTGAAGTCCTAAAGGATAACCTTTAGAATCGTGACCTGCTGGAATAGAAATACCAGGGAGACCTGCCAAATTAACAGGTACTGTAAAAATATCATTTAAATACATTGAAACTGGATCATCTTTTTTTTCACCAATTTTAAATGCAGCGCTTGGGGTTGAAGGAGTTAATATTGCATCAACTTTTTTGTATGCTTCATCGAAGTCATTTTTAATTAATTTTCTAACTTTTTGAGCTTTAAGGTAATACGCATCATAGTAACCTGATGACAAAACATAAGTTCCAATCATAATTCTTCTTTGAACTTCAGCGCCAAAACCTTCTGACCTTGTTTTTTCGTACATATCTATTAGATTTTCTCCCTTAGCTCTAAATCCATATTTAACACCATCATATCTAGCTAAATTAGATGAAGCCTCAGCCGGAGCTACAATATAGTAAGTAGGTAAAGCATAACTAGTATGAGGAAGTGATATGTCAATTATCTCAGCACCACAATCTTTAGCATAATTAATTCCTTTTTGCCAAAGGTCTTCAATTTCTTTAGGCATACCTTCAACTCTATATTCCTTAGGTATTCCAATTTTTTTACCCTTAATATTATTAGTCAATTCTTTACTATATGCATTTCTTTTAAAATTTATTGAAGTAGAATCTTTTGGGTCATATGTGCTAATAACTTCTTGAAGTAACGCACAATCTTTTACATTCTGCGCCATAGGGCCTGCCTGGTCTAAAGATGAAGCGAATGCAACAATTCCATAACGTGAACAACTTCCATATGTTGGTTTTAAACCTACTGTTCCAGTAAATGAAGCAGGCTGTCGAATAGAACCACCTGTATCAGTGCCGATAGTAATTGGAGTTAATTGACCAGCTACTGCTGATGCAGAACCGCCAGAGGAACCGCCAGGAACTAAATTTTTATCAATTGGGTTCTGTGCATTTCCAAAAAAACTTGTCTCATTCGAAGAGCCCATAGCAAATTCATCACAATTTAATTTTCCAAGAAGAATAGCCCCTTCATTCCAAATATTCTGTGTTACAGTAGACTCGTAAGTTGGCACAAAGTTATGTAGGATTTTACTTCCTGCAGTTGTTCGAATATCTTTTGTACAGAATAAATCTTTGACTGCTATTGGGATGCCAGGTAATTTAAGATCTAAATTTGGTTTTTGATCAAATTTTTTGGCTTTATCTAAGGCAGATGAATAATCTTCTGTAATATAAGCATTAAGTTCTTTTGATTTTTCAGATCTATTTACAAATTCTTTTGTAATCTCTTCTGAAGAAACTTTTTTATTTTTTATATTTTTAACTAATTCTGAAAGAGATTGCTTTGTTATATCTGACATTATTCAATAACCTTTGGAACAACAAAATAGTCTTCATTATCTTGAGGAGAATTTTTGACTATTTGCTCTCGTATATTATTACTTTTTACTTCATCAGATCTTAATTTTAGTGATGTTTCAGCTACAGATGTAAGAGGTTCAACTTTATCAGTTTTTAGTTCGTTAAGTTTTTCAATAAATTTAAAAATGGAATTTAAATCATTAGCCAATTTCTCAGCTTTTTGATCATCTACAGATACTCTTGATAGTTTTGATATATGTTTTATTGTTTTAAGATCTATACTCATATGCTATTTAAATATGTCGCAAACTACCACTTAAGTTTAAAATATACAATATGATGACCTTAGAGGAATTCAAAAAAAAACAGTCAGATAAGTCGAGATTATTAGGTTTAGATCTTGGGTCTAAAAGAATAGGTGTGTCTATTTGTGACGAAAAGCAATTAATTGCTACACCTTTTAAAACAATAATTAGATCAAGCGCTGATGAACTTATAAATGAAATAAAAAATTTAATTAATGAAAATAATATAAAAGGAATCATTGTTGGAAATCCCTTAAATATGGACGGATCTTCTGGTAGATCTTCTCAATCGATCAAAGATACTACTAATTATATTGAAAATAATATTGATATCCCAGTTTGCTTATGGGATGAAAGATTATCAACTGTTGGAGCATTTAATTTATCAAGTCAATTAGATGTAAATGTAAGTAAAAGAGAAAAAAAAATTGATGAAAATGCTGCTGCTTTTATATTGCAAGGTGCTATAGATTTTTTAAACAATTAAAGCTTGCTATTATAGAGGTTTATAGTTATAGAGTTGGTTTTAATGGCAATTAAAACAGATAAAGCTATTAAAATTTCCCAAAAACATTTGTTAGGTATCCAAGATCTATCAATCAATGATGTGAATTTAATACTCGACGAAGCTCATACATTTATAAAAGTAAACCAGAGTAAAAATAAAAAAATAGATGTTTTAAGAGGTAAAACTCAAATAAATCTCTTTTTTGAACCTTCTACAAGAACTCAAAGCTCTTTTGAATTAGCAGGTAAAAGATTAGGGGCTGACGTAATGTCTATGAACATTAGTAACTCAGCAATTAAGAAAGGTGAAACATTAATTGATACTGCAATGACTTTGAATGCAATGCACCCTGATATAATTGTGGTAAGACACCAGGACTCAGGTGCCTGTAATTTGCTTTCACAAAAAGTTAATTGTGCAGTTTTAAATGCAGGAGATGGAAGAAGAGAACACCCAACTCAAGCTTTGTTAGATGCTTTAACAATTATAAACCGGAAAAAAAAAATCGAAGGATTAAAGATAGCTATTTGTGGCGATATACTTCATTCAAGAGTAGCTAGATCGAATATTTATTTACTTAATATGTTGGGAGCTGAAGTAAATATAATTGCACCAACAAATCTAATGCCAAAAGAAATTGAAAAATTTGGAGTTAACGTTTTCACTGATATGAAAAAAGGTTTAAAGGATTGTGATATTGTTATGATGTTAAGATTACAAAATGAAAGAATGACAAGTTCTTTTCTTTCATCAAATAGAGAATATTATGAATATTATGGACTAACACCTGATAAACTTGAGTTTGCTAAAAGTGATGCTTTGATAATGCATCCAGGACCAATGAATAGAGGAATAGAAATTGATACAATATTAGCAGACGACATTAATAAAAGTGTAATTAAAGAGCAAGTAGAACTAGGTGTCGCTGTAAGAATGGCTTGCTTAAAGATGTTTTGTGTATAAATGAAAAAACAATATTTTATAAATGCTAATATTTTAGATCCTCACAATTCAATAAATGAAGTTGGTGGCTTAATAATCAGTGAGGATGGTAAAATTGAAGCTATAGGAAAAAAAGTAAATACTAATAACCTTCCTACCAGAGAAAAACCAATCGATTTAAAAGGCAAATACATTTTCCCAGGATTAGTAGACATGAGAGTTTTTGTTGGAGAACCAGGTTACGAATATAAAGAAAACTTTAGAACTCTTAGTAATGCAGCCTTATCTGGGGGTGTAACGTCTGTTGTAACTATGCCAAATACTGATCCAGTTATAGATAACGTATCAATTGTGGATTTTTTAAGGAGAAGAGGAAGAGATAAATCAAAAATAAATATTTTTCCTTGTGCTTCTTTAACAAAAAATATCGAAGGAACTAATATGACTGAGTTTGGCCTATTACAAGGTAAGGGAATAATTGCATTTACTGATGGTGTTAAGACAATCCAAAATCCAAGATTAATGTCAAGAATAATGAACTCAGCAAAAGATATTGGCTGCTTAATTATGCAACATGCTGAAGATTATGAGCTTGCAAAAAATGGAATGATTAATTCTGGAATAATTGCGACTAAACTTGGTTTGTCTGGCATACCTGAAATAGCAGAAAGAATTTTAATAGAAAGAGATTTAACATTATTAGAAAAAGTTAAATGTAGGTATCATATATCTCAAATTTCATCACAAAAGTCTCTTGAAGTAATAAAGTATAGAAAAGAAATGGTAAAATTTACTTCGGGGGTTTCAATAAATAATCTTTCATTAAATGAAAACGACATTGGTGATTTCAAAACTTTTTTAAAACTCTCCCCTCCTCTTAGAAGAGAAGAAGACAGGATTGCACTAGTTCAAGGATTAAAAGATAATTTAATTGATGTAATTGTTTCAGATCATAAACCTGAAGATGAGGAGTCTAAAAGACTTACCTTTTCACAGGCTGCTACTGGAGCATCAGGTATTGAAACTCTACTATCTTTAAGTTTAGAATTATATCATAATGAGTCACTCAAATTAGAAACTATAATTAAAGCACTTACATGTAATCCAGCAAAAATACTTAAAATAAATAAAGGTAATCTTTCAGTTGGAAATGATGCAGATTTATGCATTGTTGATATTGAAAAACCTTGGATTGTAAAAAAAGAAAAATTGGTTTCTAAATCTAAAAATACCTCTATTGAGGATAAAAAACTTCAAGGTAAAGTAACAAATACTTTTGTAAAAGGAAAAGAATTATTTAAACTTTAATATGGATATTATTATAATATGTTTGATTTCATATCTAATGGGTTCTATTCCTTTTGGATTTATTTTAACAAAAATTTTTTTAAAAAAAGACATAAGAGAAATTGGCTCAGGTAATATTGGGGCAACAAATGCATTAAGAACAGGCAATAAAATTTTAGGTTATTCAACGTTAGTTTTAGATATTTTAAAAGCTATTACTACGGTATTATTTGTTAAATTTAATTTTCCAGAATTTATATATATTTCATCACTTTGTGTTTTTTTTGGACATGTATTTCCTATATGGCTTAAATTTCACGGTGGTAAAGGAGTTGCAACTTATGTTGGAATTTTATTTGTTATAGATATTTATTTAGGATTACTTTTTACTTTCGTTTGGTTTTTTATTTTTATTATCTCAAAGTTTTCTTCATTATCATCATTAATAGGATCAATCTCAATTCCGATATATTTCTTATTTTTATCTCAATATGATCAGGTATTATTTTTTTCAATTATGTTTGTCTTAATATTTTTCACTCATAGGGAAAACATCAAAAGATTGAAAAATAAAGAAGAAACAAAGACAAAAATTTATTAATTTGACTATCGAAGTCATTTGGGTAGTTTGTAGGCTATGAATTTGGTCATTGTAGAAAGTCCTGCTAAAGCTAAAACCATCAATAAATACTTGGGTGATAAATATAAAGTTTTAGCTAGTTACGGCCATATAAGAGATCTTCCATCTAAAAATGGATCTGTAGATCCAGATCAAGATTTTAAAATGGAGTGGGAAGTAGATAGTTTTTCAAAGAAATATTTGAAAGAAATTACTGATGCCGCTAAAGATTCCTCAAAAATTATACTAGCTACAGATCCAGATCGTGAAGGTGAAGCAATTGCCTGGCATGTAAAAGAATATTTAAATGAAAAAAAACTTTTAAAAGACAAAGAAATTGAAAGAGTTGTATTTAATGAGATTACAAAAAAAGCAGTAATACATGGAATTGAAAATCCAAGACAAATCGAGCCTTTATTAGTTGATGCTTATATGGCCAGAAGAGCTTTGGATTATTTAGTTGGTTTTAATATCTCTCCAATACTTTGGACAAAACTACCAGGTTCTAAATCAGCTGGAAGAGTGCAATCAGTAGCTTTAAAACTGATTACAGAAAGAGAGCACGAGATAGAGTCTTTTCTACCTGAAGAGTTTTGGACCTTAAGCATAAAATTTGGAGATGAAAAAAAGCAAAATATCACTGCTAGTATAAGTCAATTAGATGGTAAAAAAATCGAAAAATTTTCTTTTAGAAATAAAGATGAAATAAATAAAGCTATATCAAATATAAATAAAAAAAAATTCAATATCAATGATATATCTAGCAAAGTAATAAATCGAAATCCTTCTGGACCTTTTACTACCTCTACTCTGCAACAAACAGCTTCAAGTAGATTAGGATTTGGAGCATCTAGAACAATGCAAATTGCTCAAAAACTTTATCAAGGCATAGAAATAGAAGGCGAAACAATAGGATTAATCACTTATATGAGAACTGATGGAACTAATTTGTCTAAAGATGCAGTTTCAGCATTCAGAGATTATATTAAAAAAGAAATCGGTAATGAATATTTACCTGAAAACGTTTTAAATTACTCTGGAAAAAAAGCAAAAAATGCTCAGGAAGCTCATGAAGCAATAAGACCTACTGATATCATTAGATCTCCTCAGAGCGTTAAAAAATATTTAAGTACAGATCAAAATAAACTTTATGATTTAATTTGGAGTAGAGCTCTATCGTCTCAAATGGAGTCTGCTAAATTCGATAGAAATACTATTACTATAAAGTCAGATAATGAAGATACTATCTGTAAAGCTAGTGGATCAGTTCTTAAATTTGATGGATTTTTAAAAATCTACAATAATTCTAATAAAGATGATGATGAAAATATACTTCCTCCAATGTCAAAAGGTCCTGTCAATATTGAAGCTTTATTAGACGAACAACACTTTACACAGCCACCACCAAGGTATTCTGAAGCTAGTTTAGTTAAAAAACTTGAGGAGCTTGGTATTGGTAGACCATCTACCTATGCAAGTATTATTTCTACAATTGCTAATAGAGGATATGCAGAAATATTAAATAAAAGATTTTTTCCTACTGATAGAGGAAAATTAATTTCCGCTTTTTTAGAAAAATTATTTTCAAAATATGTAGATTACAATTTTACTGCAGGTTTAGAGGACCAACTTGATGAAATTACCTCAGGAAAAGAGAGTTGGATTAAAGTCTTGGAATTATTCTGGAAAGACTTCAACAGCAATGTTGCAGAAGTAAAAGAAAAAAGAACAAGAGAGGTTTTAGATCTTTTAAATGATAGCCTAGGAGACTTAGTTTTTGATAAAGATGATAAGGGAAATATTTTAAGAAAATGTCAATTATGTAATTCTGGAACACTTAGTTTAAAAAATAGCTTTAGAGGTGGTGCATTTATTGGTTGTTCAAATTATCCTGAGTGTAAATTTACAAGACCATTATCTAAAGCTAAAGCAGCTGCCCAAGCTCAACTGGCTGAACCAAAATTTATTGGAAAACATGAAAATGGAAATGATATATATTTAAAAAATGGAAGATTTGGTCCCTATCTCCAATATGAAAAAATTTTAGATGAATTAGAAATTGAAAAAAATACAAAAAAAAAGAAAAAATCTAAAAAATTGAAATCAGAGGTCAATGAACTTTTAAAAAATGTTTCTATCCCTAAAGGTTTGGAATTGGAAAATATTGATTTAGAGAGAGCTCAATTTTTATGTTCATTACCAAAATCTCTTGGAATAAATCCAGATAATCAAAAAGAGATAACATTAAATACTGGTAGGTTTGGTCCCTATTTAAAATGTGAAAATAAATCTGCTAGAATTGAAAATATTGAGGAAATTTTTTCAATTGGTCTCAACAGAGCTGTTACTTTAATAGCTGAGGCAAAACCAGGGAGAATGTCTTCCTCAATGATAAAAGATCTAGGTGAGCACCCTGAGGATAAAAAACCAGTAAGGGTAATGAAAGGACAATATGGTCCATATATTAAATACAAATCTTTAAATGCAACGATACCAGAAGAAAAAGATCCAACAGAATTAACTATGGAGGAAGCATTAATATTAATTGAGAAAAGAAAAGAGTACGATAAAACTAAGAAATCTAAAAAAAGGAAGTCAAAATGAATTATGAAAAAAAATTAAAAGAACTTAATATTATACTACCAGAAGCTAAAGCCCCAGTAGGAAATTATGTAGCGACAAAAGTTTCAGGAAATATGCTTTTTATTTCTGGACAAATATCGATTGATGAAAATGGTCAATTAATTAAAGGTAAGGTAGGTAAAGATTTGAGCACAGATGATGGTTATAATGCTGCCAAAAGATGTGCATTGAGTATAGTCGCCCAGGTTAAAAAAGCTTGTAATAATGATTTATCAAAAGTTAGATCTTGCATCAAATTAACCGGATTTGTTAATTCAGCTGAAGATTTTACAGACCAACCAAAAATTATAAATGGTGCTTCAGATTTAATAGCATCTATATTTGGAGAAGCTGGAATGCATACTAGAGCTGCAGTAAGTACAAATAGTTTACCACTTGGTGTTTCTGTTGAAGTAGACGCTATATTTGAATTAAATTAATTTTTTTATCTACCGATACTGAAATATTTAAATCCTTGATTTTTAATCTTATTAGGAGAGTAAATATTTCTCATATCATAAATAATGAATTTTTTTCTTTTTGATAAACTTTTAAAATTTATAGATTTAAAATCATTCCACTCAGTATGTAATATTACGAGATCTGAGCTTTCAACTGCTTTCTTTATTGAGTCCACGTAAGAAACATTTTTTATTTTTTCAAGTTCTTTTTTACTTCCTGTAGGATCATAATATTTAATTAAAGCACCTTTTTTTGACAAAAAAGGTATCATAACTAAGCTAGATGAGTCTCTCATATCATCAGTATTAGCCTTAAAAGTAACACCTAAAAAGGTTATTTTTTTATTCCTTATTTTTTTGTTTAAAATCTTATTAATGCGATTTAATAAAAGTTTTGATCTATCTTTATTAGATTTAATGACTGATTTTACTAAAGATAAATTAATTTTAAATTTTTCAGCAGTTGAGACTATTGCCTTGGTATCTTTAGGAAAACATGATCCTCCATAAGCTGGGCCTGCTCGTAAAAAACGTCCTCCAATTCTTTTATCTAAACCAATACCTATTGAAATATCTTCAACATTAATGCCAGTTTGCTCACATAAATTTGCTATTTCATTTATAAAAGTAATTTTTGTAGCTAAAAAAGAGTTTGAAGCATATTTAATTAATTCAGCAGCTCTTCTCTGTGTTAGCAAAAATTGTGCTCCTTTCGATATTAAAGGATTATATAGACTTTTCATAAGTTTACTTGATCTTTTATCGTTTGACCCAATTACTATTCTGTCTGGATAAGTAAAATCTCTTATAGCCTCTCCTTCTCTTAAAAATTCAGGATTTGATACTACAGAAAATTTATTTTTTTTATTTTTTTTTTGCAAAATTTTTTCAATTTCATCACCAGTAGTTAGTGGAACTGTAGATTTTGTAACAATTATTTTATATTTATTAATTGATTTACTTATTTCTTTAGCAACATTGTATACTTGTGACAAATCAGCAGATGAACTTCCTTTTTTAGTTGGTGTACCGACGCAGATGAAAATAATGTCTGACTCGATTACTGATTTTTTTAAATCATTAGAAAACTTTAATCTTTTATTCTTATAATTTTTAATAACAAGTTCTGATAATCCAGGTTCATAAATAGGAACTTTTCCGTTTTGAAGTAATTGAATTTTATCTAAATCTTTATCAACACAAATTACATCATTGCCTAAATCTGAAAAACACACTCCACTAACAAGACCTACGTATCCTGTTCCTATCATGCAAAGCTTCATAATTTAGAAATTTCTTTTGATGAGTTAATATAACCTTTCATTGTTCCACAATCTAAATATTTTCCACTAAAACTATGCCCAATAAATTTTTCTTTCTCATTTATTAAAGACTGAATAGTATCGGTAATATGAATTTCTCCCCCTTTGCCTTTTTTTTGACCTTTAAGTTTTAAAAAAATTTTTTTAGGAAGTATATATCTACCGATTACTGCTTTATTTGATGGTGCTTCTTTAATAGAGGGTTTTTCTATAACAGCATCTATCAAAAAATTCTTTTTGTTAAGTTTTTTTTTTGTTTTAAAAATTCCCCATCTTGAAACAGTTTTTTTACTTACGTTCATGCTAGCCATTACAGATGATTTATACCGATTATGAACTTTTATCATAGATTTTGAACAATTTTTTTTTATAATAAGATCATCTGGTAAAAGCATTAGAAAAAATTTATCCTTAATATATTTTCTTGTCCTTAAAACAGCATCTCCTGTGCCTAGTGGTTTATTTTGATAAACAAATTTGATCATCTTTCTATATTTAAGAATCTTTTTATATTCATTTAAAATACGTGGATCTTTTTTTTTCTTAATAATATTCTGGTAAAATTTATCTTTATAAAAATAATCCTTAATCATTTCTTTTTTTTTGGAAATTATAAAAACGATTTCTTTAATTCCTGCATCAATACATTCCTCTATTATATATTCAATTCCAGGCTTACCATTCATTGGTAAAAGTTCTTTAGCAAAAACACTTGTAAGTGGTAATAATCTTGTACCTAGACCGGCTAACGGAATAATTGCTTGTTTAATCATTTAAATGTTTTACTTATAAAATCGTTTTATACAAATGAAAATTTTATTAAATAATAATGATTTAAATGAGGCATTAAAAAATGTCAAAAATTTAGGTTTTGTTCCAACTATGGGTAGCTTGCACAAAGGACATATTTCATTAATAAAAGAATCCTTAAGAAAAACTAATAAGACTATAGTAAGTATTTTTATTAATCATACACAGTTTAATAATAAAAATGATTTTACAAAATATCCTAGAAATAAAAAAAAAGATTTGTCTATTTTAAAAAGATTAAATGTCGATTTTGTATATCTTCCTAATACTGAAGATATTTATGATTATAAAAGAACAAAAAAAATAAAACTAAAAAAAAAAGACAAAATATTGTGTGCTAAATACAGAACTGGTCATTTTGAAGGTGTATTAGATGTGATGGATAGATTGGTAAATAAGATTTCACCAAAATACGTTTTTATGGGTTTAAAAGACTTCCAACAATTATTTTTAGTTAAAAAATACATTGAAAAAAAATATAAAAGTAGAGTAGTTCCCTGCAAAACAGTTAGAAATTCAAATAAATTAGCTCTATCATCAAGAAATTTATTATTAGAAAAGACTGCTTTATCAAAAGCAGAAAAATTAATACAAAATTTAATAAATTTTAAAAAAAGTTTATCTAAAGTTAAAGATTTAAAAAAAATTATATATAATCAAAAAATTAAACTTAGTCAGTTATTTAATGTTGATATTGAGTATTTAGAGTTAATAAATGAAAAAAATTTAAAAGTCAGTAATAAGATTAAAAATTCAAAACTATTTATTGCTTTTTATTTAGATAAAATTAGATTAATTGATAATATTTAATAACTATAAAAAATAGGCTCCTACTCCTAAAAAAGATACAAATCCTATCACATCAGTTATTGTTGTTACAAAAACACTTGACGCTATAGCAGGATCTATATTCATTTTTTTTAGTGTCACTGGTACAACTATTCCAAACAAACCTGCAACTACCATTGTTAAGATCATTGAGATTGAAATGATTAATGAAAGTAAAACATCTTGAAACCATAATTGAACAATAAATGAGCTTATAACAGCAAAAATAACTCCATTTAAAATTCCTATATTAAACTCTTTTAAAATGTTTTGATTGAAATTATTTTTTGTCAAATCATTTGTAGCTAAGGTTCTCACTGTTACAGCTAAAGTTTGCATTCCAGCATTACCACCCATTGAAGCTACAATTGGCATTAAAAATGCTAAGACAACCATTTGTTCTATTGTTGCTCCAAATAAACTAATACAATAAGTTGCTAGAAATGCTGTAAATAGATTTAATAAAAGCCAATTAAATCTTCTTTTAGTTTTTGTAATTACACCATCTGTAATTTCTTCATCACCAACTCCTGCTAATCTTAATGCATCTTCTTCAGCTTCTTCTTTTAAGACTGTAAGTACATCATCAGATGTAATCATTCCTACAAGTTTATTATTTTTATCTACTACACATGCTGAATTTAAACCATAATTTTCAAATGAGTTACCAACCTCTTCTCTATCCATATCAACTGGAACTAAAAAAATAGAGTCATCCATGATTGATGACATTTTGTCTTCTCTTGCTGTTCGCAAAACTTTAGAAGATGGAACTGCACCTATTGGTTTAAAATTTTCATCTACTATATAAATTTCTAAAAATTCTTGAGGTAAATCTTTATTTTCTCTAAGATAATCAATGGTTTGTCCAACAGACCAATTGCTTGGTATGGCGGTAAATTCTCGTTGCATTATTCTTGCTGCACTGTCTTCTGGATAACTAAGTCCCTCTAGAAGTGCAAAACGATCTTTAGGAGGTAATAAGCTTAAAATAGAGTTTTTATCTTTCTCATCAACCTTTTCTAATATAGCTATTGCATCATCTGACTCGAGATTTTTTAAAATGCTAACAATTGCATCAGATGAAAGATATTTAGTTATTTCAGATTGAACTGACTCATTTAATTCTACAAATACTTCTGGATCAATCTTAAAGTTGTTAAGTTTAATTAAATTTTCTCTATCATTTTGACCTAAATGTTCAATAATATCAGCAGCATCTGCTGGATGCATTTCTTTAAAAGAATTTGTTATAAAAGGTGCATCATTACTAGAGATCTTGTCTGTAACAACTTTTATATATTCTTTATTGAATTCAAAATTGACTTTTTTATCTTTGATTTTTTTTATTAAAGTCATAAATTTACCTATTATTCTGATCGAACTTTTAATACATAATATAAAGAATACAATTTTTAAATGAATATAGAAATTAAAAAGTCCAAAAAACTGGTAAAATATGAGGAAGCTTTAAGATTAATGGAAGATAGGTTATTACAAATTGACCAAAAAAAATCTAAAGATTTAATTTGGGTTTTAGAGCATGAGAATATTTATACAGCTGGAACAAGTTATAAAGAAAATGAAATATTGGATAAATCTATTAATATAATTAAAACTAACAGAGGAGGCAAGATTACATACCACGGTCCTGGTCAATTAATTTGTTATTTTGTGATTGATTTAAAAAAGATTAAAAAAGATATTAGAAATTTTATATCTATTATTGAAAAGACTATTATAGACTCACTTAAATCATACGACATAAATACTTTTTCTGATAAGGAAAATATTGGGATATGGTATAATGATAATTCAGAAATTAAAAAAGTTGCAGCTATTGGTGTGAGGGTTAGTAAATGGATCGCTTATCACGGGTTTTCAATTAATATAGATAACGATCTAAAGAAATACGATGCAATAATACCATGTGGAATAAAAGATAAAGATATAACTAACTTAAAAACTATTAATAATCAAAGTTATGCAGATTTAAAAGATCGAATAATTAAAAATTTTATTTCAAACCTACAAAATTAAGTCTTTTAGTTTTTAATAATTTTTTAAAATAATCAGGTATAAGAGCTCTATAGGTATATCTTTTATCCTTTATAATGAATCTAATTTGATAAGAATGAAGCATTAAATCTTTATTAATACCTTTATCAGAAGTAGAAGATCTGTATTTTTTATCCCCATAAATGGAGTGACCAATGTTAAATAATTGTTTTCTGAGCTGATGTTTTCTTCCAGTAATTGGTTTCATCTCAACTAATGTAGAATTTGAATTTTTATCTAAAACTTTAAAAGTTGTTTGTGCTTTTTCTATAATTTTTTTTCCATTTTCATATCTAATTAATTCTTCGCTCCATTGACCAGAGTTTTTTTCTAATTCTCCATTACATATAGCCAAGTAAGTTTTATGGACTTTTCTTAATCTGAATAATGACGTTAATAATTGAGCAGTTTCTCTGTTTTTGGCCATCATAAAAACACCTGAAGTATCTTTATCTAAACGATGAACTGAATATGGTTTTGTTCCATGAAAAATTTCACTTTTTGTAAAAATATCAATCAAATTTTTTTTTGATTTTGTTCCACCCTGCACTGAAATGCCAGAACTTTTATTTAAAACAACGAAATCATCATTGTTATCTATAATTAAATCTTCGTTAGCTTTTATGACTTCATTTGAAGGTGAAAATTTAATCTTTTTTTGGTTAACTTTTTCTTCAAAATTCAAATTAAAAATATCAACTTTATCATTAGTTTTTATTTTAAATGAGCTTTTAACCTTTTTTTTATTGATTTTAATTTTTCCTAATCTTAAATTTTTTTCTATTAAACCTTGAGGTACTTTACCCAATTTTATTCTTAACCATCTATCAAAACGCATATTGTTAAACGTTGAGTCAACGATATAACTTTTGATCATGATTTAATTTACAGATATTAAGCTGTCGCTGTTTTTTTTTCTTCTTTTTTTTCAACTTCTTTTGTGGGATCTTTTTTCTTTTTATCAACTTTTTTAGCTTCAATATCTCTATCTACAAATTCAATTATTGCCATAGGTGCATTATCGCCGTATCTAAAGCCAGCCTTAATTATTCGAGTATACCCCCCGGCTCTTTTTTCATATCTCTTTGATAAAGTTTTTTTAACCTTAGTAGCTGATTTAATATCTTGTAGTTGAGAAACTAGAATTTTAGTATTATGTAATGTATCTTTTTTACCTAAAGTAATTAATTTATCGGCTTGTGGTTTTAAAAATTTAGCTTTAGGTAAAGTAGTTTTAATTTGTTCGTACTTAACAAGTGAATTTAGCATGTTTTTAAGAAGAGCTTTTCTATGCTCAGAGGTTCTGTTTAACTTCTTATTTGCTATTCCATGTCTCATTATATAGCTTCCTCTAATTTTTTAGACATTTCAGCAATATTATCAGGAGGCCAATTAGGAATTTCCATACCTAAATATAATGACATTCCAGTTAATACCTCTTTTATTTCATTTAAAGATTTTCTTCCAAAATTGGGAGTTCTAAGCATTTCACCTTCAGATTTTTGGACAAGATCACCAATATAAATAATATTATCATTTTTTAAACAATTCATTGATCTTACTGAAAGCTCAAGTTCATCAACTTTTCTCAACAAATTTTTGTTAAATTCTGGCTCTGATGATATTTCTTTCACAGGTACTTCAACTGGTTCATCAAAATTTATGAACATTTTTAATTGATCTTGGAATATTCTAGCTGAATAAGCTACAGCGTCTTCTGCAGAAATGGAACCATTAGTTTCAACTTCCATAGTCAATTTATCGTAATCTAAAGCTTTACCTTCTCTAGCTGTACTTACAGAGTAAGAAACTTTTTTAACTGGACTATATAATGAGTCAATTGCTATTAGACCTAAAGGTGGCTCTTCAGGTTTATTAAGATCTGCTGGTACATAACCTTTTCCAGTATTCAAATTCATTTCCATATGAAAATTAGTATTTTCATCTAAATTACAAATAACTAAATCTGGATTTAGTATTTCAACATTAGCAACTGAAGTAATATCTGAGGCTTTAATTTCACCAGGACCTTTTGCATCTAAAACAAGTTTTTTAGTTCCTTCAGTAGTGCATTTTAGAGCTAAAGATTTAACATTTAAAACAATGTCTGTAACATCTTCTCTTACACCTTTTATAGACGTAAATTCATGAAGAACACCATCAATTTGAATTGAGGTAACAGCTGCGCCTCTTATCGAGGATAATAAAATTCTTCTCAAGGAATTTCCAAGTGTTAGTCCATAACCTTTCTCAAGAGGTTCTGCTACTATAGTTGCGTGAGTCAAATCATCACTTATTTTTACATCAAGTTTTGCTGGTTTAATTAATGATTTCCAATTTTTAATATTCACATTTTCTACTTCCATTAAACTCTCCTTTTTTTTGGTGGTCGCGTACCATTATGTGGCATTGGTGTTGTATCTTTAATTGATAAAATTCTAAATCCTCTTGCTTGTAAAGCTCTTAAAGCAGTTTCTCTACCTGAACCAGGTCCCTTAACCTCTACAGATAAAGTCTTCATTCCAAACTCTAGGGCTTTTGAAGCCGCCGCATCAGCTGCTATCTGTGCAGCATATGGTGTTGATTTTCTTGAACCCTTAAAACCTTTTTGACCTGCTGAAGCCCATGAAATTACATTTCCATTAGTATCAGCTATTGATATAATTGTATTGTTAAATGTAGATTGAACATATGCAATACCATTTAAGATATTTTTTTTAATTTTTTTTTTTTTGGAATAAGAACTTTTATTTGATTTTTTTGAAGACTTATCTACGTTTTGATCTTTTCCCTCTGGTTTTTCGATTTTTGCCATAATTATTTTTTAAGTGGGGTTAATTTCTTACCAGCAATAGCGATTGCTTTACCTTTTCTAGTTCTAGCATTGCATCTAGTTCTTTGACCTCTTACGGGTAATTTTTTTCTGTGTCTAGAGCCTCTGTAAGAAGCTAAATCAATTAATCTTTTTATACTTAAAGAATAATCTCTTCTTAAATCACCTTCTACTTTAAAATTTTGATCTATATACTCACGTATTTTTAAAATCTCTTCGTCAGTTAATTGATTAACTCTTTTTTCTTTGGGTATTTCAAGAGAAGAACAGATTTGTTTTGAAAATCTATCACCAATACCATAAATATATGTAAGTCCAATATGAACTAATTTATTCTGTGGGATATTAATTCCTGCAATACGAGCCATAAATAAGTGATAAATTTCAGACTTTTATATAAGAAGATCTTTTAAAGTCAACGCATTAAACATTAAGAAAACCTTCTATTTTGGCAGTAATTTGCTCAATTTTAAGACTGCCATCAATTTCATAAAAATTTGGATTTTTAGAGTAAAAATCTAAGACTGGATTAGTCGTTTCCCTGTATTTGTCGTATCTTTTTAAAATAATATCCAATTCATCGTCAGTCCTGTTTTCTAAAACTTTTCTTTTTTCAATTCTTTTAATTATAGTCTCTTTATTTACATTTAGAAAAAAAATAAAATTTATTTTTTGGTTTGAGTTACTTAACAATAAATCTAAATTTTGAGCTTGTTTTATTGACCTTGGGTATCCATCAAAAATTAACTTATTTTTTTTAATTGGATCAGATATTGCTTTATCTATCAGTTTGTTAACAATTTCATCATTTACAAACTTTCCATCATTCATATCATTAATTATTAATTTTCCTATTTCAGTATTATTTTGAATTTCATTTCTCAACATGTCACCTGTAGATATTTGAAAACCATTTAACTTTTCAACTAAATATCTTGCTTGAGTACCTTTACCAGCACCAGGAGGTCCAAATAAAATCAGATTCACTTGTCTTATCTACCAAATTTTGTTTTTTTTATTAATTGTTCATATTGGGAACTCATTAATCTTGTTTGAATTTGAGTAACTGTATCTATCGCTACTACAACAACAATCAAAATTGAAGCACCACCCAAATAAAAAGGTATTGGATAGTTTGCAATTAAAAACTCAGGCATTAGACAAACTAATGTTAAATATAATGCTCCAATAGTAGTTAATTTGGTCAAAATATTTTCGATATATATTGCTGTGCTTTCACCTGGTCTTATTCCTGGAATAAAACCACCATATTTTCTTAAATTGTCAGCTGTCTCTGTTGGATTAAAAGTAATCGAAGTATAAAAAAAAGTAAAAAATATTATTCCTGATCCATAAAGTAACATGTAAAGGGGTTGGCCTTGAGTAAAGAAAGAACTTATATTTAAAAATGTTTCGTTATCTGAAATATTAAAGTTCGAAAAAGTCACAGGTAACAACAATAAAGCTGATGCAAAAATTGCAGGGATAACTCCAGCCATATTAATCTTTAATGGAAGATGCGATGACTCACCACCATACATTTTATTACCCATTTGTCTTTTAGGATAATTAATCAATATTTTTCTTAGTGCCCTTTCCATAAAAACTACAAATAATACTGTAACAATCAATAATACAAATATTGCTAAAATCATAATTGTAGAAATAGCTCCAGTCCTTCCGAGTTCAAAAGTTGTTACTAATGCTCTTGGAATTTCAGCAACTATACCGGCAAAAATAATTAGAGAAATACCATTACCTATTCCTCTTTGAGTGATCTGTTCACCAAGCCACATTAAAAAAATTGTACCAGCAACTATAGTTGTAACAGTTGAAATTTTAAAAAAAATTCCAGGATTAATTACTAAACCTGCTGAAGACTCTAATCCAACTGCAAGTCCAAAACCTTGTACAGTTGCTAATAGAACAGTACCGTACCGAGTAATCTGAGTTAATTTAGCTCTGCCTGTTTCTCCTTGTGATTTTAAATTCTTAAAATAATCTGATACTCCAGCTAAAAGTTGTACAATAATAGCAGATGAAATGTATGGCATGATACCTAAAGCAAATATAGCCATTCTACTGACAGCTCCACCAGCAAATACGTTGAACATACCTAGTAATCCCTTCTGATTACCTTCCATCATAATTTTTAACTGTTCAGGATCAATTCCAGGTAAAGGGACAAATGTACCAAATCGATACACTGTTAAAATTGCTAGAGTAAATAGTATTCTATTTCTTAAATCATTATTTGAGGGTGAAGAGCTCATTTAATAATATCTATTTCTTTAATTGAATAGATCCACCAATTTTTTCTAGTTTCTCTACAGCTGATTTAGATGCCAAATCTGCTTCAATATTAATTTTATCTTTAATCACACCTGACCCTAAGATTTTTAATTTTACTGAGTTTTTATTTATCAAGCTCAACTTTTTTAACAGATCTGAATTCAAAATATCAGAACTCTTAATATTTTTTTTATCAATATATGATTGAATTTTATCTAGATTTAAAATTGCAATATTGTCTTTACTAACTGGATTAAAACCTCTTTTAGGCAATCTTCTATATAGAGGCATTTGACCACCCTCAAAACTTTTTATTGCAACACCTGATCTAGATTTTTGACCTTTAACACCTCTACCTGATGTTTTACCTTTTCCTGAGCCAATACCTCTGCCAACTCTAATTTTTGTTTTATTTCTTTTAGTTCTGTTATTTAAACTTATCATTATCCTCTTTTTTCAATAATTTCTGAAATTTTTTTATTTCTAATTGATGATATTTGTTTTGGAGAGTTTTGTTTTAATAACGCTTTCATTGTGGCTCTTATAACATTATGTGCATTTGAAGTACCCATTGATTTAGCAACAATATCTCTTACTCCTAAAACTTCACATACAGCTCTTACAGGGCCACCTGCTATTATACCTGTCCCCTTTGATGCAGCTCTTAATACAATTCTTCCCGATCCATCTTTTGCTTTAACATCATGATGAATAGTTCTTCCTTCTCTTAATGGAATGTGAATTAATTTTCTTCTTGCCATTTCATTTGCTTTCTTAATAGCATCAGGAACTTGTTTAGCTTTTGCATGTGCTATACCAATTTTACCTGACTGATTACCAACTACAACTAATGCAGAAAATCCAAATCTTCTTCCACCTTTTACAACTTTTGTAATACGATTTATATGGACTAATTTTTCTAATATATCATCGTTCTTTTTGTCTTTAAAATTTTCCATTTTTAAAACTCCATTCCATTTTTACGAAGAGTTTCTGCAAAAATCTTTACTCTCCCATGATACTTATAAATACCTCTATCAAAATAAATCTTCGTTATTTTCTTTTCTTGTGCTTTTTTTGCTAATTTTTCTGCAACAATTTTTGATAGTTCAGTTTTATTAGTTTTTGTTCCAGATTTAATATCTTTTTCTATAGATGAAGCTGATAAAAGTGTTATATTTTTTTGGTCATCAATAATTTGTGCAGATATATTTTTAGATGATCTAGAAATACTTAATCTAAACCTATCCTTTGGAGAGACTTTTTTTACTTTATTACTGACTCTAAACCTTTTTCTTTTAGTTGTATTTAATTTCATTATTTTTTCTTTCCCTCTTTTTTTAGAACATATTGTCCTTTTTCTCTAACACCTTTACCTTTATATGGTTCTATTTTTCTTAAAGTTTTAAGTTTTGAGGCAACAGCTCCTACTTGTTGTTTGTCTGCACCTGTAATTTTTAGAGTTGTCTGCTTTTCAACAGCAATTTTTATTCCTTCTGGGATATCAAAATTAATATCGTGACTATATCCTAATTGTAAATTTAGCTGATTTCCTTTTAAGGTAGCTCGGTATCCTACTCCAATTAATTCAAGTACCTTTTCATATCCAGCACTAGATCCTATAACTGCATTATTAATTAAACTTCTATTCATTCCCCATAATCTTTTTGTCTCTGGATCAATTTTTTTGGGTTTAATAGAAATTTCCTTACCATCTTTAATATCAAGATTAAAAATCTCTAAATTAATATTTATAGATTTTTTTCCTAGTGGGCCCTCTATATTTAGAATATTACCTGCTAAAACCACTTTTACTTTTTCAGGAATAGAAATATTTATTTTACCAATTTTAGACATTAAAATACCTTACAAATTATTTCGCCACCAACTTTTTGTTTTCTTGCGTCTATATCAGTCATAACTCCTTTTGGAGTTGATACGATAGCAATACCTAATCCATTATTAATTTTAGGTAAACTATCAGCACTTGAAAATATTCTTCTACCAGGTTTAGAAACTCTTTCAAATGTACTTATAACTGGATTGCCTGAGTGATATTTAAGTTCTAAGGATAAAAGTGATTTATTATTTTCTTTATTAATTTTAAAATCTTTTATAAATCCTTCATTTTTTAGAATATCTGCTATTTTCATCTTAAAATTAGATGAAGGTAAATCTACCTTTTTATGATTTCTCACTTGAGCATTTTTAATTCTTGCTATCATATCTCCAATTGGATCACTTAAACTCATATATTCCTTTCTACCAACTTGATTTAACTAAACCTGGTATCTTTCCTTGTAAACCAAGTTGTCTTAACGCTATTCTTGATATTTTTAATTTTCTATAAACTCCATGTGGTCTTCCAGTTATTTGGCATCTATTCATAACTCTGACCTTTGCTGAGTTTCTAGGTAATTTTGATAATTTTTGTTGAGCTTTAAATCGTTCCTCTAATGGAAGTTTTTTATTCATAACAATTTTTTTTAATTTTTCTCTCTTTGAATAAAATCTATTAGATAGTTTAATTCTTTTATTATTTTTATTAATTGAACTTAACTTAGCCATTTTAGTTTTCTCCTTTTTTAATAAATGGGAAATTTAATTTTTCTAATAAAGCAAAACTATGTTCTTTATTTTTTGAGGTAATAACTACAATTATATCTATGCCTCTAACTTTATCAGCTCTATCAAAACTTACTTCAGGAAAAATTATATGCTCTTTTATACCAAACGTATAATTACCAAATTTATCAAAACCTTTAGATGATAATCCTCTAAAATCTTTTATTCTAGGTAATGCTATATTTACTAATCTATCTAAAAACTCATACATTTTATCTTTTCTTAAAGTTACTTTTAAACCCGCATTAGATCCTTTTCTTGTTTTAAAATTAGCTACAGATTTTTTAAATTTCGTTATTACAGGTTTTTGTCCAGTAATTTTAGCCAAATCTTCTTCACATGATTTTAGAATTTTAGAATCATTACCATCTAAGCCAAGACCCATGTTTAAAACAACTTTTTCAATTTTTGGACCCATGTATAAGTTTTTAAAACCAAATTGGTTTTTCAATGAAGGTTGTATTTCTTTATAATAAAGTTCTTTTAATCTTGGAGTCATTATTTTTTAGCCTCAGTTTTTTTATTTTTATTTTTTTCAGTAATTAATTTTAAGTTAGATAAGTGAATAAAGCTTTCTTTAGAGATAATTCCACCCTTTTTTTCTTTTGTTGTTTTAACATGTTTTTTGACCATATTAATTTCTTTAACTTTAGCTCTATTTCTAGATCTATCTATTTCGATTACTTCTCCCTCTTTTTTTTTATCTTTTCCAACTAAAATTTTAACTTTTAAGCCTTTTTTAATCATTACAAAACCTCTGGCGCCAATGAAATTATTTTCATTTGTCCTTTATTTCTTAATTCTCTTGTGACTGGACCAAATATTCTTGTTCCTACTGGTTCACCTTTATCATCTACTAGAACTGCTGCATTATTATCAAATCTTACTTTTGACCCATCGTTTCTATGAATCCCTTTTTTTACTCTTACAACTACTGCTTTATGAACAGAACCTTTTTTAACTTTACCTTTTGGAATTGCCTCTTTTACTGCGATAACAATTGTATCACCAATACTAGCATATCTCCTTTTTGATCCACCTAAAACTTTAATGCATTCAATTCTTTTTGCACCCGTGTTATCAGCTACATTTAATTCTGTTTGAACTTGTATCATTATTTTGAATTCTCCATGACTTGAAATTTTTTGTTTTTCGAAAATGGTTTACTTTCTATAATCGAAACTTTATCTCCTAATTTAAATTTATTATTTTCATCATGAGCATTATACTTTTTTCTTACTTTAATTACTTTTTTTAACAAAGGATGTGAATACTTTCTTTCTACCAAAACTGTAATGGTCTTATTTGGTTTATCACTCACAACTACCCCAGTTAAAATTTTTTTAGGCATTTAATTTTCCTTTTAACATTGTTTTTAATCTTGCTATTGTTTTTCTTGTTTCACTAATTTTTGCAGGGTTAGTTATTTGAGAATTAATTTTTTGAAACCTAAAATTAAATAAGTCCTTTTTAGATTTATCTATATTTTTCATAATTTCATCTTTTGATAATTTTTTAATTTCTTTTTTTTTCATTTTAAGCAAATCTTTTAATAGTTTTTGTTTTAATTGGTAATTTAGCAGATGCTTTATATAAAGCTTCTTTAGCTATCTGCTCTGAAACTCCATCAACTTCAAATAAAATTCTTCCGGGTTTAACTCTACAAGCATAAAATTCTGGTGAGCCTTTTCCTTTACCCATCCTTACTTCAATAGGTTTTTTAGAAACTGGAATGTTTGGAAAAATTCTAGTCCATACTCTGCCTTGTCGTTTCATATGTCTTGTAAGAGCAACTCTGGCTGCCTCTATTTGTTTACCTGTTACTCTTTCAGGTGACAATGCCTTTAGTGCATATGCTCCGTA
This sequence comes from uncultured Pelagibacteraceae bacterium, assembly GCA_902558705.1. Classification (GTDB taxonomy): domain Bacteria; phylum Pseudomonadota; class Alphaproteobacteria; order Pelagibacterales; family Pelagibacteraceae; genus Pelagibacter. The sequence goes on along the minus strand of CACEEW010000002.1, from coordinate 22,842 downwards.
GTTTATAAAGTTAGCTCTTGAGGCAGTTCCATGAATTCTACCTTTATGAGCTTTTCTCCATTTTGTTCTGACAGGTTGTAACATTTATTTTCTATCCTCTTTTGGTGTTACCTTATTAGTTTCTTGACTAAATTCTCTTGCAAATACTTCACCCTTATAGATCCATACTTTTATTCCTATTATTCCATAAGTAGTTAATGCTTCTGCTTCAGCATAATCTATATCTGCTCTTAATGTATGAGAAGGTATACTTCCATCTCTTAACCATTCTGTTCTAGCTATTTCATTTCCACCTAATCGACCACTAACAGATACTTTAATTCCTTTTGCTCCTAATCTTAAACAAGATTGCATAGCTCTTTTCATTGCTCTTCGATATGAAATTCTTTTTACCAATTGTTGAGCAATATTTTCAGCTACAAGATATGCATTGGTCTCAGGTTTTTTAACTTCTTTGATATTTAATGTAACTTCATTAGTAGTAAATTTTGATAAGTTATTTTTGATTTTATCTATATCACTACCTTTTTTTCCTATTACAAATCCTGGTCTAGACGTGTAAATAGTTACGTAACATTTATTGGCTGTTCTTTCTATCATAACTTTAGATACACCAGAGTTTATAACATTTTTTTTGATATATTCTCTTATCTTGAAGTCTTCTATAAGGTAGTTTCCGAAGTCTTTCTTCTTAGCATACCAAACAGAGTCCCAACCTCTGTTAACACCTAATCTAAATCCAACTGGATTAACTTTTTGACCCATGACTCTCCATTTTTTTTATTTCTGATAAAATTATAGTAACACTTGAATATGGTTTTAATATTGGTGCAGCTCTTCCTTTGGCTCTAGGTCTAAATCTCTTCATTGTAATTTTTTTTCCACAGTATGCTTCTTTAACAATCAATTTATCAATATCATATTGAAAATTATTTTCTGCATTAGCAACTGCTGAGCTTATTGTTTTTCTTATATCTCGAGTAATTCTTTTTTCAGAAAATTGAAGATCTCTGATAGCTATATCAACTTTTTTTCCAACTATACCTTTTAAAATAGGATTTAGTTTTCTGACACTAGATCTAATATTGTTGTTAATAGACTTAACTAGCTTATTTTTATTTTTATCAATTTTCTTTTTTTTACTCATAATTATTTCTTTGGTGCCGCTTCAGCTGGCTTTGCTTTTTTGTCTGCTGGTGTATGTCCAAAAAAAGTTCTTGTTGGTGCAAATTCACCTAATTTGTGACCTACCATATCCTCAGAAACTGTTATTGGTATAAATTTTTTTCCATTATAAATTAAAAAACTTACACCTACAAAATCAGGGATTATAGTAGATTTCCTTGACCAAGTTTTAATAGGTATTTTTTTAGGATCAATTTTATATTTATCGACTTTTTTAATTAAGCTCTCTTCAACAAAAGGTCCTTTCCAAACTGCTCTAGCCATTACTTTGTATCCTTCCTTTTATTTCTTCTTCTCACAATAAATTTATCTGTTCTCTTATTATCTCTAGTTTTAAGACCTTTGGCTGATTGACCAGTTGGAGACACTGGGTGTCTTCCACCAGCAGTTTTACCTTCACCACCTCCATGTGGGTGATCTACAGGGTTTTTAACCACACCCCGTGTATGAGGTTTTCTTCCAAGCCATCTAGATCTTCCAGCTTTTCCTATTTTAATATTTTTTTGATCAGGATTACTTAAAACGCCAATCGTTGCTAAAGATCTAGAATCAATTTTTCTAACTTCACCTGAAGCAAGTTTTATGAGGCTATAATTACCATCAATACCACTAATAGTAACTGATGTACCAGCCGATCTAGCAATTTTTCCACCACCACCTGGTTGTATTTCAACATTATGTATATCAATACCAACAGGTATGTCTTGTAGTGGCATACAATTTCCAACTTTAATCTCTTTTTTAGATCCGTTTTCTATTTTATCACCTACGTTAATTTTTTGAGGAGCAAGATAGTATGCGTGAGAATTATCTTCAAATTTAACTAGCATTATGTAGCAAGATCTATTTGGATCATATTCAATTCTTTCTACAATAGCAGGCATATCAATTTTTTTTCTATAAAAATCAACTTGTCGATACATCTTTTTATGTCCACCAGCTCTGTTTATAGAAGTAATGTGTCCGTTATTATTTCTACCTTTCATTGAATTTTTTGGAGATACCAAAGATTTAAAAGGTTTACCTTTCCATAATCCTGTTCTATCTACTAGAATAGTGCCTCTAGTTGATTTTGTGTATGGTTTAAAAGTTTTTAATGCCATTTTTAAATTCCTGTTGTTAGGTCGATACTTTGACCTTTTTTAAGTGTAATTATAGCTTTTTTAAATCCTGAAACTTTTACTTTTCTTCCTCTTGTTAGCTTAGTTCTATTCTGCTTATTAATAATATTAATTTTGGTAACATTAACTTTAAATATTTTTTCAATGTTAGTTTTCAAATTTTTCTTATTTGCATTAGAGGGTACTTTAAAAACAATCTTATTCTGTTCAGATAAATTAGTTGATTTTTCTGTAACTAGAGGAGACAAAATTTTATCGTATAAATGTATTTTATCCATTTTATGTATACCTTTTTTCTAATTCTTTTATTGAAGTTTCTGTAAATACTACTTTTTTGAATTTAACAATATCAAAAGCACTAAAATGATTTATATCAGTTACTTTGATATTTGGAATATTCCTTATTGATTTTTCTATTTTTTCTTTTGATGTTTTATCTAAAATTATTATTGAGTTTGTTATTTGAAATTTCTTTAAAATAATATCCATTTCTTTAGTTTTTTTTATTTCTGAATTGAAATCATTGAAAACTAATAAATTATTATTTTGAACTTTATCACTAATTAGAGACGCTATGCTTTGCTTTTTTTCACTCTTATTCAATTTTCTTTTTTTATAAGCTAATTGACCTTTTGGTCCATGGGCAACACCACCGCCAACAAATATTGGAGCCTTTCTACTTGCGTGTCTTGCATTACCTGTACCTTTTTGAGCATAAATTTTAGATGTTGGACCAGCTACCTCATTTTGTTGTTTTGTTTTTGCATGTCTTCCTTTGTAATTAGCATTTGTTTTATACAAAACTGTTTCAACCAACTTCCTATTAATTTTTGCAGAAAAGATATTATCTAAAACTTCAATACTATTTTTTTTACCGTTTAAATCTAATTTATCTATTTTCATTATTTTTTCTTTTTCTCTGGTGTTTTCTTTGCTTCTTCTGCTTTTTTAATTTTTTCACTCATTGTCAGTTTACTTATGTTTTTAACTGATCCTTTAACTAAGATTTCAGTATTTTTTGATCCTGGTATAGAACCTTTTAAATAAAGAAGTTCATTTTCTAAATCTGTTTTTATTATCTCTATATTTTGCATAGTTCTAAGTTTATCACCCATATGACCAGCCATTTTTTTTCCTTTAAAAACCTTTCCTGGATCTTGTCTTTGACCAGTTGATCCGTGAGATCTATGAGATATAGAAACACCGTGAGTGGCTCTTAAACCACCAAAATTATGTCTTTTCATTGCACCGGCAAAACCTTTACCTATGGTTTTAGATCTCGTGTCTACAAATTTAATGTCTTTAAATATCTCAAGTCCAAATTCATTTCCCTCTTTAAAGTTTTCAGTATTTGTTACCCGATATTCCTTCAATTTTTTTTTAGCTTCAGTGTTTTTTTTTGAAAAAAAGCCTTTCATAGCTTTTGTTAACTTTGAATTTTTAATTTTTCCATACCCAAGTTGAACAGCTTTATACCCTCTTTTATCTTCTTCAATAACTTGGATGACTCTTGCTTTTTCCATTTTTAAAACTGTTACAGGCACTAGCTGACCTGACTTATAAAATTCTCTAGTCATTCCGATTTTTTTTCCTATTAAAGCTATCTCACTCATAATTAAATTTTAATCTCCACGTCAACACCAGATGCTAAATCAAGTTTCATTAATGCTTCAACTGTTTGAGGTGTTGGTTCAATTATATCAATTAATCTCTTATGCGTTCTCGTTTCAAATTGTTCTCTACTTTTTTTGTCTATATGTGGTGACCTTAAAACTGTATATCTTTCAATTCTAGTGGGTAACGGTATAGGTCCTTTTATAGTAGCACCAGTTCTCTTAACAGTATTAACAATTTCCTCCGTTGAAGCATCTAATATTTTATTATCATACGCTCTAAGTTTAATTCTAATATTTTGTTTTTCCATTATTAACCTGCGATCTTTTTAGTTACTTCGTCTTGAACATTCTGAGGTACTTTTGAATAATGATCAAAGAACATAGAATATTGAGCTCTTCCTTGAGACATTGACCTTAAATTATTTATATATCCAAACATGTTAGCAAGAGGAACCATCGCAGTAATTACAGTAGCATTTCCTCTTTGTTCTTGAGTGCTTATCTGTCCTCTTCTACTATTAAGATCACCAATTACGTCACCCATATAATCTTCTGGTGTTACAACCTCAACTCTCATAACTGGTTCTAATAACTTAAGAGTTCCTTTGGTACATGCTTCTTTAAAACATGCTCTACTAGCTAACTCGAATGCTAAGACACTTGAGTCTACATCATGATGTAATCCATCTAAAATTGTAACTTTATAATCAATCATTGGAAACCCAGCTAAAATTCCACCATCAGAAACAGTTTCAATTCCTTTTTCAACGCCTGGTATAAACTCTTTTGGAATAGCTCCACCTTTAATTTTACTTTCAACAGATCTACCTGCACCTGGCTCTTGAGGTTCTACTAAAAGTTTAACTTTAGCAAATTGACCTGCACCACCACTTTGTTTTTTATGAGTGTATTCAACCTCAGAGGCATTTTCTAATGTCTCTCTGTACGCAACTTGAGGAGCTCCAATATTAGCCTCGACTTTAAATTCTCTTTTCATCCTATCTACAATTATATCTAGATGAAGTTCACCCATTCCTTTAATTATAGTTTGTCCAGACTCTTCATCTGACGTTACTCTAAAAGAAGGATCTTCTTTAGCTAACCTACCTAAAGCTTCACCCATTTTCTCTTGGTCAGCTTTAGTTTTTGGTTCAACAGCTATTTCAATTACCGGATCAGGAAATTCCATTGGCTCTAACAAAACAGGTTTTTCTTCATCACAAAGAGTGTGACCTGTAATAGTATATTTTAAACCAGCCAAGGCCACGATATCACCTGCATTGGCTTCTTTGATATCTTCTCTTGAGTTAGCATGCATTAGAAGCATTCGGCCAACTCTTTCCTCTTTTTCTTTAGATGAATTATAAATTCCTGTTCCAGTTTTAATAGTACCTGAGTAAACTCTTATAAAAGTCAGAGAACCAACAAATGGATCATTTGCTACTTTAAAAGCTAATGCAGAAAAACCAGCTCCATCCTCAAATTTCATATCTAATTCTTCCTCAGAACCAGGTTTTGTTCCCTTTATAGAACCAATATCTATTGGACTAGGTAAATAATTTATCACAGCATCAAGTAAAGGTTGCACACCTTTATTTTTAAATGCAGAACCTGTTAAAATTGGTACAAAACTAAAATTAAGTGTACCTTTTCTGATACATTTTATTAAATCTTCTTCTTTAATTTCATCACCATTTAAATAAGACTCCATTAATTTTTCATCTTGCTCAACAGCCATTTCAACTAATTCTGTTCTATATTTTTGAGATATTTCTTTTAGGTCATCAGGAATTTCTTTATATTCCCATTCAGCTCCCAAAGCTTCATTTTTCCAAACCTGGGCTTTCATTTTAACTAAATCCACAACTCCGGTTAAAGATGACTCAATACCAATTGGAACTTGTATTGGTAATGGTTTAGCACCTAGTCTATCTTTAATCATATCAACACATCTAAAAAAATCTGCACCAGTTCTGTCCAATTTATTAACAAAACAAATTCTAGGAACTTTGTATTTATCTGCTTGTCTCCAGACAGTTTCTGATTGAGGTTCTACACCTGCTACACCATCAAAAACAGCGACCGCACCATCTAAAACTTTTAAAGATCTTTCAACTTCAATAGTAAAATCAACGTGGCCAGGGGTATCAATAATATTAATTCTGTGATCTTGCCAAAAACAAGTTGTAGCCGCTGAAGTAATCGTAATACCTCTTTCTTGCTCTTGCTCCATCCAATCCATTGTTGCAGCTCCATCATGTACTTCACCAATCTTATGACTTTTTCCAGTATAATATAAAACTCTTTCAGTTGTTGTTGTCTTACCAGCATCAATATGAGCCATGATACCAATATTTCTATACTTATCTAATGTATGAGTTCTAGCCATAATCTATTACCACCTAAAATGTGCGAAAGCTTTATTTGACTCAGCCATCTTATGTACATCCTCTCTTTTTTTAACTGCAGCACCTTTTTTTTCGTATGCATCGTAAAGTTCATTAAAAATTTTATCTGACATAAGCTTGTCTTTTCTTTTTCTTGCAGAATCTACTAACCATCTGATTGCTAAAGCTTGAGCTCTTTTACTTTTTACCTCAACAGGCACCTGGTAAGTAGCTCCTCCAACTCTTCTAGATCTAACTTCTACAGTTGGCTTTATGTTGTTTATAGCCTCATTAAAAATATTTATTGGTTCATCTTTTGATTTTGTTTTAATTTTTTCTATAGCATCGTAAACGATTTTAGCAGCTACACCTCTTTTGCCATCATACATAATGTTGTTAATTAGTTTTGGAATAATAGTTGAGTTGAATTTTGGATCTGGAACAATATTTTTTTTGGGTTGAGTTTTTTTTCTAGACATTTTTATTTACCCTTCTTCGTTCCATATAAAGATCTTCTCTTTTTTCTGTTTGCAACACCTTGAGTATCTAGATTTCCTCTCAAGATATGATAACGAACACCAGGTAAGTCTTTAACTCTTCCACCTCTTATCAAAACGACAGAGTGTTCTTGAAGATTGTGACCTTCACCTGGAATATAAGCGGTTACTTCAAAACCGTTTGACAATCTTACTCTTGCAACTTTTCTTAGAGCTGAGTTTGGTTTTTTTGGTGTTGTTGTGTAAACTTTTACACAAACACCTCTTTTAAGAGGTTGTTTTTGCAAAGCAGGAACCTTGTTCCTTGCTAATGGTTTAGTTCTTTTTTTTCTTAACAACTGGTTAATAGTTGGCATAAATTCTGTTTAAAATATTAATTTATTTTTGAATGAAATAACTGACAGGTTATTTGTGGCAGCGTTTAGTGTGATAAGTTAACACTACATTCCAACCAAAAATATCGCCAAATTACTTATTAATTCGACTTTGTCAAACTAAAACTAAGAAACTAATATGTTATTTTTATTGATTTGTAGGCGTTTCTGACTGCTCAATCTTTTCTTGCTCAGAAAGAAATTTATTGTCATCTTCAAGAGCTTTTTTGTTCCATTTATTCTTAATATTTCCAGTTCCAGCAGGGACTAGTCTTCCAACAATTACATTTTCTTTAAGACCATTTAATGGATCAACTTTTCCTTTAATTGCAGCATCTGTAAGAACTCTTGTTGTTTCTTGAAAAGAAGCAGCTGAAATGAAAGACTCAGTTTGTAGTGATGCTTTAGTAATCCCCATTAGTACCCTTTCGCCTGTTGCTGGAGTTTTTCCATCAGCTTTTAATTTCTCATTTACATTGTCAAATTTTATTCTGTCTATTATTTCGCCAGGAAGATAGCTTGAGTCCCCTGTAGTTTTAACTTCAACTTTTTTCAACATTTGTCTTAAAATAGTTTCGATGTGTTTATCATTAATTATAACACCTTGAAGTCGATAAACTTCTTGAACTTGATTAACAAAATACTCTGTTAATTCTTTTATACCCAAAATACGTAATATATCGTGAGGCAAAGGTTGACCATCTAACAAATATTCACCTTTTTTAATTTTTTCACCTTGGTTAAAATTAATATGTTTTCCTTTTGGAATTAAATAATTTGATGGTTCTGCTCCATCTTCTGGTACTATTGATACTCTTTGTTTCCCTCTTACTTCTTTACCAAAAACAACTTGTCCATCGTTTTCAGCAATGATTGCACTATCTTTAGCTTTTCTTGCTTCAAATAATTCTGCAACTCTTGGTAAACCTCCAGTAATATCTTTAGTCTTTGTAGTTTCTTTTGGTAATCTAGCAATTACATCTCCAGCAGAAACTTTTTGACCATCTTTAACAGATAAAATTGAGTCAGGTACTAAATAATACCTAGCTTCATTATCATCTGCTTTTTTAATTACATTACCCTTTTCATCTCTAAGAGTTATTCTAGGTTTTAAATCTGAACTTTTAGATTGTGATCTCCAATCAACAACTGATTTTGATGATATACCAGTTGCATCATCAGTTGTTTCTTGAATTGAAACACCGTCTATTAAATCTACAAAACCAGCAATACCACTTTTCTCAGCGATAACAGGTGTTGTATACGGATCCCATTCACAAATTTTTGTATTAGCTTTAACTTTATCTCCATTTTTGAAAAATACTTTTGAACCATAAGCTACTTTGTAAACTGCTATTTGTACTCCATTATCATCTTCAATGGACAACTGAGTATTTCTACCCATAACAATTAAATTTTTCTTTGAATCTTCTAAAATATTTGAATTTAATATCCTTAAAGTACCCTCACTTTTACTAATTATTTGGGAGTCTTGTTTTACTGAAGCTGTACCACCAACGTGGAAGGTTCTCATAGTTAATTGAGTGCCTGGTTCTCCAATTGATTGTGCTGAAATCATCCCAATTGCTTCTCCAACATGAACCATTTTCCCTCTTGATAAATCTCTTCCGTAGGAAGTTGCGCAAACACCTTCTTTACTCCCACAAGTCATTACAGAATAAACTTTAATTGATTTTACACCCGCTGCATCTATTTTATCACAACCAGCTTCATCAATCATTGTTCCTTTTTTAATAACAATGTCACCAGTAAGTGGATTTTTTACATCATCAAATGTAATTCTTCCTAAGGCTCTTTCTGATAAACTTACTACAACATTACCACCTTCTAAAATTTCAGAAAGTTCAATAAATCCTGGATTTTTACAATCACATTCTTTTTTTGTTACAGTTAAGTCTTGAGCAACATCACAAAGTCTTCTTGTTAGATATCCTGAGCTTGCAGTTTTAAGTGCTGTATCAGCTAATCCTTTTCTAGCTCCGTGAGTAGAATTGAAATACTCAAGTGCTGTTAACCCTTCTTTGAAATTTGATGTAATTGGACTTTCAATAATTTCTCCAGACGGTTTGGCAATTAATCCTCTCATACCTGCTAATTGTTTCATTTGAGCAGCAGATCCTCTAGCTCCGCTATCAGCCATCATAAATACAGAATTAATCTTAAGTCCCTCGGAAGTTTTTTCTGTTGCTGAAATGCCCTTCATCATTTCTCCTGCAACTTTATCCGTACATTTAGACCAGGCATCAACAACTTTATTGTATTTTTCACCTCTTGTGATCAAACCCTCAGAATATTGTGTTTCATAATCAGCAATTAATTTTTTAGTGTCATCAATTAATTGAGTTTTATTTGGTGGGATAACCAAATCATCTTTACCAAATGAAATTCCTGCTTTAAATGCATGTTTGAAACCTAAGTCTTTTAATTTATCACAAAAAATTACTGTTGTTTTTTGTCCACAAAATCTAAAAACTATATCAATTATTTCTGAAACAGTTTTTTTAGGTAGTAATCTATCAATTAATGAAAATTTAATATCTTTATTTTTTGGAAGTAAGTTCGCTAACAAAAACCTTCCAGCTGTTGAAGTGTATTTTTCAAATTTTTTATTTCCTTTTTCATCAACAGTTTCAAATCTAGATATAATTGTACTGTGTACTTTTATTTGTCCTGAAGATAATGCAAACTCTATTTGATCAGCATCCAGAAAATATCCTGAAGGTTTATCAGTTATTGGTTCTTGAGATAAATAATAAATTCCTAAGATCATATCCTGACTAGGCACAATAATTGGCTTACCATTTGATGGGGATAAAATATTATTTGTAGAAAGCATCAATATTCTCGCTTCTAATTGAGCTTCTAAACTTAAAGGAACGTGAACAGCCATTTGATCTCCATCAAAGTCAGCATTGAATGCTGCGCAAGTCAGAGGGTGCAATTCAATTGCATCACCTTCAATTAATTTTGGTTCAAAAGCTTGAACACCTAATCTGTGAAGAGTTGGTGCTCTATTTAGAAGTACTGGATGTTCTCTAACTATTAACTCTAATGCATCCCAAACAGCATTTGTTTCTTTTTCAACTAATTTTTTTGCTTGCTTTATAGTTGACGCTAAACCTAACTTATTAAGCCTCGCATACAAGAAAGGTTTAAATAATTCTAATGCCATTTTTTTAGGCAATCCACATTCATGCAATTTTAAATCTGGACCAACTACAATTACAGAACGTCCAGAATAATCTACTCTCTTACCAAGTAGGTTCTGTCTAAATCTTCCTTGTTTACCTTTTAGCATTTCAGCTAAAGATTTAAGTGGTCTTTTGCCTGTACCTGTAATTACTCTGCCTCTTCTACCATTATCAAACAATGCATCTACAGATTCCTGCAGCATACGTTTTTCATTTCTTACAATTATATCTGGAGCTTTAAGATCCATTAATCTTTTTAAACGATTATTTCTATTAATAACTCTTCTATAAAGATCATTTAAATCAGACGTAGCAAATCTACCACCATCAAGAGGAACTAATGGTCGTAATTCAGGTGGAATTACTGGAACAACGGTCATAATCATCCACTCCGGTTTTTGTCCAGTCTCAATAAAAGACTCAATTAATTTTAGCCTTTTTATTGCTCTTTCCTCATTAACTTTTGATTTAGTCTCTTTAATATAACTTGCTAAATTTTTTCTTTCTAATTGTAAGTCAAGATTTTTGAGCATTTCAAGAACAGCTTCAGCTCCAATCCCAGCAGTAAACGACTCTTCACCATATTCATCCTGATATTTAGCTAATTCTTCCTCACTTAAAATCTGATTTTTTTGTAAGCCAGTTAAACCAGGTTCAATTACAATAAAATTCTCAAAATATAATACTCTTTCTACTTCTTTTAATTTCATATCTACAGCAAGAGCTATTCTGCTAGGTAATGACTTTAAAAACCAAATATGTGCTACTGGTGTTGCTAAATTTATATGACCCATTCTTTCTCTTCGAACGTTTGATTTTGTTACTTCAACACCACATTTTTCACATATGATCCCTCTAAATTTCATTCGTTTATATTTTCCACATAAACATTCGTAATCTTTTATTGGACCAAAAATTCTAGCACAAAAAAGGCCATCTTTTTCAGGTCTAAAAGTTCTATAATTTATTGTTTCAGGTTTTTTAATTTCACCGTAAGTCCACGATTTAATTTTTTCAGGGCTAGCTAAAGATATTTTGATGCTATTAAAATTTTGTGCTTCAGAAATTTCTGAATTTTTAAACAAATCAGTTAATTCTTTTTTCATAATTAGTTTAACTCCACATTTAATGCTAAAGATTTAATTTCTTTTACTAATACGTTGAAGGATTCTGGTATACCAGACTCAAAATTTTCTTCACCCTTTACAATAGTTTCATAAACTTTAACTCTTCCTGCAACATCGTCTGACTTAACGGTTAAGATTTCTTGAAGAGTATACGATGCACCGTATGCCTCTAAAGCCCAAACTTCCATTTCACCGAATCTTTGACCACCAAGTTGTGCTTTACCTCCTAAAGGTTGTTGAGTAACTAAGCTGTATGGACCTGTGGATCTTGCATGAATTTTATCTTCCACCAAGTGATGTAGTTTAAGCATGTAAATTATTCCCACAGTTACTGGTCTGTCAAATTTTTCTCCAGTTCTGCCATCCCACAAGTATGTCTGCCCAGACTTAGGTAGATTAGCGAGTTCAAGCATTTCTGTAACATTTTTCTCTTTAGCCCCATCAAAGACTGGTGTTGAAATAGCTATTCCATTTTGTAAATTTTCACATAAGTCTCTAAATTCAGTTTTACTAAGTTTGTCAACTTTTTGATTAAATATTTCCTCTCCATAAATAGATTTTAAAAAACTTTCTATTTTTTCATTTCTTTCAATTTTTTTGTTGTTTTCATTAACTAATTTTTTAATTTGTTCTCCAAATTCTTTACATGCCCAACCAAGATGTGTTTCTAATATTTGACCAACGTTCATTCTACTTGGAACTCCCAATGGGTTTAATACTATGTCAACAGGTCTTCCATCCTCTCTATAAGGCATATCTTCTACAGGAACAATTTTACTAACAACACCTTTGTTACCATGTCTTCCTGACATTTTATCACCTGGTCTTAATCTTCTTTTAATAGCTACAAAAACTTTTACCATCTTCATTACACTGGGCAATAGATCATCACCACTTCTGATTTTTAAAACCTTATCTTCAAATCTTTCAGTAATATCTTGTTTTGCTTGAGTATATTGCTCCTTTAATTGAGCTAAAGTTGACTCATTTTTTGTGTTACTTGGTGTTATCTTAAAAAGATCATTAATATTAATTTGACTGATAGTTTCAAAATCTAATTTTGTTCCAGCTTCAATATCTTTTATTTTTTTATTTAAAGACGAGCCAGTTAAAATTTGAGATGCTCTTTGTTTAATACTTCTCTCTAAAATTTCTTCTTCTACTATTTTATCTTGTTGAACTTCTTCAATTTCAGCTCTTTCAATAGTAATTGATCTTTCATCTTTTTCAATTCCATGTCTATTAAAAACCCTTACATCTACGACTGTACCACTACTACCTCTAGACATTCTTAAAGAAGTGTCAGTTACATCAATTGCTTTTTCACCAAAAATAGATCTTAGTAATTTTTCCTCAGGTCCTGATGCTGAGTCACCTTTAGGTGTAACTTTTCCTACTAGAATATCTCCTGCATTAACTTCAGCTCCTATATAAACTACACCAGACTCATCTAAATTTTTTAAAGCTTCTTCATTTACATTTGGAATATCTCTGGTGATTTCTTCCTCACCTAATTTAGTATCTCTCGCCATAATTTCATATTCAACTATATGGACTGATGTAAACACATCATCTGTAACACATCTTTCTGAAATTAAGATTGAGTCCTCAAAATTATAGCCTTGCCATGGCATGAATGCTACAGTAACATTTTTTCCAAGGGCAAGTTCACCAAGTTTAGTTGAAGGTCCATCTGCTATTATGTCACCAGTTTTAACTTTATCTCCAACTCTAACTAATGGTCTTTGATTGATGCATGTATTTTGATTAGATCTTTTGAATTTTTGAAGATTATATATATCTACACCTGATTTTGAAAAATCAGTTTCTTCAGTAACTTTAATAACTATTCTCTTACCATCAATTTTATCTACTACTCCATCTCTTTTTGCTACTATTGTAACTCCTGAGTCTAAAGCCACATCGCTTTCAATACCAGTACCAACTAAAGGAGCTTCTGGTTTTAAAAGAGGAACAGCTTGTCTCATCATATTTGAGCCCATAAGAGCTCTATTTGCATCATCATTTTCTAAAAAAGGAATTAATGAAGCAGCAACTGAAACTAATTGTTTAGGAGATACATCTATATAATCAATAGTTTCTGGTTTAGACAAAAGAAAATTTAAATTTTGTCTACAAGAAACTAATTCCTCAATAATTTTTCCATTTTTATCAATTTTTGTATTTGCCTGAGCAATAGTAAACTTAGTTTCTTCCATCGCAGATAGGTATTCAACATTGTCTTGTACTACCCCATCCTTAACTCTTTTGTATGGACTTTCTATAAAACCATATTTGTTAATTTTTGCATAAGTAGAAAGACTATTGATTAAACCAATGTTTGGACCTTCTGGGGTTTCAATTGGACAAATTCTTCCATAATGAGTTGGATGAACATCTCTTACTTCAAAACCAGCTCGTTCTCTAGTTAATCCACCAGGCCCTAACGCAGAAACTCTTCTTTTATGAGTAATTTCTGAAAGTGGATTTGTTTGATCCATAAATTGAGAAAGTTGAGAACTTGCAAAAAAATCTTTTAAAGAAACAGTAAGTGGTTTCGCATTTATTAAATCTTGTGGCATTGCAGACTCGATATCTAGAGTAGTCATTTTTTCCTTGATGGCTCTTTCCATTCTATAAACACCAATACGTGCTTGGTTTTCAACTAGTTCTCCAACTGATCTAACTCTTCTATTTCCTAAATGGTCAATATCATCAACTTCATCTTTACCATCTCTGAGATCTAACATTTTGTGGATAATAGCAACAATATCATCATTCCTTAAAATAGTAATTTTATCAGAGCACTCTAAATTAAGTCTAGAATTCATTTTTACTCTACCTACATCAGACAAATCGTATCTATCAGAACTAAAAAATAAATTATTGAAAATTTGTGCAGCTATTTCAATTGTAGGTGGTTCTCCAGGTCTGAGCATTTTATATATTTCTGTTATAGCTTCATCCTTAGTATTATTTTTATCGTTAAGTATTGTTGTTAATAAATAAGGTCCTTTATTTATCGAGTTCGTAACTGAGATATTTAATGAATGAATATTTGCATCTAATATTTGTTGTATAACGGTATCGTTTAACTCAGTTCCAATTTTAAAAATTCCTTCCTCTTCACCACTTATCTTTATATCTTCATGTAAAAATTTCCCAAATAACGACTCTCTTGAAACAAGTATATCTTTTAAACCTTCATTTGCTAATTTCTTTGCACTCAAGAAATTAATTTTTTCACCTAATGTGATAACTACTTTTCCAGTCTTTGCATCTACAACTTCTTCCGAAAAGTTTTTTGCTTTATAATTTTCTGGATTGAATTTAGTTTTCCACTTCTCTGTTTTTTTATCATAAGTATATTTTTCATTATCATAAAATTCATTAGCAATTTCTGATTTTTTAAAACCTAATGCAATCAATAATGTTGATGCAAGAATTTTTTTCTTTCTATCAATTTTAAAATATAAATAGTCTTTAACATCATACTCAAAATCTAACCAAGACCCTCTATTAGGAATAACTCTACAATTAAATAAAAGTTTTCCACTAGCATGTGTTTTTCCTTTATCATGATCAAAAAACACACCTGGGCTTCTATGCATTTGATTTACTACAACTCTTTGAACACCATTTGTAATAAATGTTCCACTATTTGTCATCATAGGAACTTCACCCATGTAAACTTCCTGTTCTTTAGCAGATAATATATCTTTAGTATTATTTTCAGGATCAATTTCGTAAACTACCAATCGTAAAGTACATTTTAAAGCAGACGAATACGTTAATCCCCTGGTTATACATTCTTCTACATCAAATTTTGGCTTTTCTAATCTATATGAAACGTATTCTAAAGTCGCTTTATCATTAAGATCTTCTATTGGAAAAATACTTTTAAAAACCCTATCAAAACCTTTAGTTAAATCTCCTGCATTTGTGTCAAAAAAAGTCAACTCATCATATGAGTTTTTTTGAACCTCTATAAGATTTGGAATAGATAAGCTTTCTTTAAGCTTACCAAAACTTTTTCTTACGTTCTTTTTTTCCGTAAAAGATATTTGCATCTATGTTCAATACTGATTAAAAAAATTAATCAGTACTTAAAAATTTCCTATTAATTTACTTAAGTTCTACTTTCGCGCCTGCAGCTTCTAATTTAGCTTTTATTTCTTCAGCTTCTTTTTTTGGAACACCAGTTTTAACCTCTTTTGGTGCACCCTCAACTAAATCTTTTGCTTCTTTTAGACCAAGGGATGTAGCTGCTCTTACTTCTTTAATAACATTAATTTTTTTATCTCCTGCAGAAACTAACATAATTGTAAAATCATCTTTTTCTTCTGCTGCTGCTGCGCCTGCTACTGCAGGTGCCGCTGCTGCCATTGGGGTAACTCCCCATTTTTCTTCGAGTTGTTTTGAAAGATCTGCAGCTTCTGCTACAGTCAAACTTGATAAATCTTCTATAATTTTATTTAGGTCAGGCATATTGTCTACTCTTTAGGTTGGGTTTCAGAATTTTCTGGAGGTAAATTACTCATTTTTTCCGATCGTGCAAGTAAAATACTCACTAATTTTGATGCAGAAGCATTTAAAATACCCACGATATTTGCTCTGGCTTCATTTAATGTAGGTAAATTTGCGACATTTAATACACCAGCCTGATCCAGAACCTCATTATCCATTAGTCCACCAATTAATTTGAGATTCTCATTATCTTTAGCAAATTTTGATAAAATTCTAGCAGACATAATTGCGTCTTCACCAAAAGCAACTGCTGTGGGTCCAGTAAATAGATTGGATAAATCTTTACACTTAGTTTTTTCTAAAGCTAGTTTTGTAATTCTATTTTTTGTAATTTTAAAAATGATTCCATGCTCTCTCATTTTAGATCTTAATTCATCTAATTGGACCATTGTTAAGCCTTGATAGTGAGTGACCATAACTGCTTTACTATTTTCAAATTGAGAGGTCATTTCAGTAATATAATTTTTCTTTTGTTTTTTATTCATCATAATAGTTAAATATTTTTACCTAATTTCAATTTATAAGAAACACCCATAGTTGAAGTTATAAATGCTGATTTTATTAAATCTCCTTTAACAGTATTATTAGATTTTTCTTTTTCTAGTGTATCTAACACGGCACCAAAGTTTTTAACTAATTGGTCATCATTAAAAGATTTTTTTCCAATACTAACACCAATATTTCCATCTTTATCATTTCTAATTTCTGCTTGACCTGATTTAGCATTTGAAATTGCAGTTTTTAAATCTTCTGTGACTGAACCTAGTTTTGGATTAGGCATTAAACCTTTAGGTCCAAGTACTTTACCTAATTTAGATAATTTAATCATCATTGAAGGCGTACAGATTAGTTTTTCAAAATTCATTTCACCATTTTTTATTTTTTCAATAAAATCATCTCCACCAACGATATCTGCACCAGCAGTTTTTGCTTCAGAAGATTTTACATCTTCACAGACAACTGCTACTTTAACTTTTTTACCAGTGCCTCCTGGAAGATTTACAACAGTTCTTATATTAATTTCACCTTTCTTTTGTTTGTTATTGATCTGAAAACTTATATCAAGTGACTCATCAAATTTTGTAGTACAATTTTTTTTTATAACAGGTAAAAGTTTTTCAATCATCTCTGAAGGTAAATCAGATGTTTTCTCTGGAAGTTTTTTAAATCTTTTAGATTTCATTATTCTTTAACCTCAATACCCATTGATCTAGCTGAACCTGAAATAATCTTTACTGCTTGATCTAAATCTATTGCATTTAGATCTGTCATCTTTTGTTTAGCTATATCTTCAGCTTGTTTTTTTGTAATAGTTGCAACTATATTTCTTCCTGGTTCTTTAGAACCACTTTTTAATTTTGCAGCTTCTCTAATAAAAAATGATGCAGGTGGGGATTTTATTTTAAAATCAAATTTTTTATCTTTGTAAACTGTGATTTCAACTGGAACAGGTTTACCAGCTAATGATTTAGTTTTATCATTAAATGCTTTACAGAATTCCATTATGTTTACACCACGTTGTCCCAATGCAGGTCCAACTGGAGGGGCAGGATTAGCTTGGCCACCTTTAATTTGTAATTTTATAAATCCACTTATTTCTTTTTTTGCTGCCATTTTTTAACTTGCTTTCTCCACTTGATTGTATTCTAAATCAACTGGTGTTGGTCGACCAAATATAGAAACTGAAACTTTTAATCTAGATTTTTCCTCATCTATCTCTTCAACCATTCCACTAAACGATGCAAATGGCCCATCTATAACTTGAACTTTTTCTCCAACTGCGTACTCTATAGCAGATTTTGGCTGAGCTACACCATCTTTTATTTGGCCTAAAATCTTGTCAATTTCTTTATCAGATACTGGAACAGGCATACCTTTTGTTCCTAAGAAACCACTTACTCTCTTTATATTTTTAATCATGTGATAAATGTTGTTATCCATTTCACTTTTAATAAGAACATATCCAGGAAAATATTTTTTTTTCCTTTGAATTCTTTTACCTCTCTTAACTTCTGTAACATCGTGAGTAGGCACAATAATTTCCTCAAACTTATCTGAAATCTTAGCCTTATCAGCTTCTTCTCTAATAAGTCCGGCAACTTTATTTTCAAAACTTGAGTGTGATTGAACTATGTACCAATTTTTCATTAAATGCTCACCTTAAGTAAAATCTCAAGAAAGAATTTTAAAACCTGATCTAAAAGTAAAAAAAATAATGACATTACAACAGCCATTGCTAAAACCATTAATGCCCCTTGAAGAGTTTCTTTTCCAGTTGGCCAAGATACCTTAAAAGCTTCTTGTTTTACTTCTTGAATAAATTTAAACGGTTTTTTCATAAAATTTTACTCCAAATTGGCAGGAGCGGAGGGACTCGAACCCTCAGCCTCCGGTTTTGGAGACCGGCGCTCTACCAATTGAGCTACACTCCTATATAGAGCTTACTCTATAATTTTAGTTACTACTCCAGCTCCAACAGTTCTACCGCCTTCACGAATAGCAAAATTTAATTTTTCTGACATCGCAATCGGTGTTATTAATTTAACTGTAAATTTAGCATCATCACCTGGCATAACCATCTCAGTACCAGCTGGTAACTCTACTTCTCCAGTTACATCTGTTGTTCTAAAATAAAACTGTGGTCTATACTTTGTAAAAAATGGAGTATGTCTTCCACCCTCTTCTTTTTTAAGTACATAAGCCTGAGCTTCAAATTTAGTATGTGGCGTAACTGAACCAGGTTTACATAGAACTTGACCTCTTTCAATATCAGTTCTTTCAACACCTCTCAAAAGCACTCCAACGTTATCACCAGCCTCACCAGAATCTAAAAGTTTTCTGAACATTTCTACTCCAGTACAAACTGATTTTTTAGTATCTCTGATACCAATTATTTCAATTTCATCACCAGTTTTAAGTACACCTGACTCAACTCTTCCAGTTGCAACTGTACCTCTTCCAGAAATAGAGAAGACATCTTCTACAGGCATTAAGAAAGGTTTATCTTTTGGTCTGTCAGGCTGTGGAATAAAAGCATCAACATTTTTCATCAATTCTAAAATTGAATTTTTTCCAATTTCATCATCTCTTCCCTCTACTGCTGCAAGTGCAGAACCTTTAGCAATCGGAGTTTTGTCACCAGGGAATTTATAAGAAGTTAATAATTCTTTTATTTCTTCTTCAACCAGGTCAATCATTTCTTTATCATCAACTTGATCAACTTTGTTTAAGTAAACACATATAGCGGGGACACCAACTTGTCTTGCTAAAAGAATATGTTCTCTAGTTTGTGGCATAGGACCATCCGCAGCATTAACAACTAATATAGCACCATCCATTTGAGCAGCCCCTGTAATCATATTTTTAACGTAATCGGCGTGGCCTGGACAATCTACGTGTGCATAGTGTCTTTTTTCAGTTTCATATTCTACGTGTGCAGTAGAAATTGTAATACCTCTCTCTTTTTCCTCTGGAGCTTTATCAATTTGATCATACGCTACCGCTTGAGCACCACCTGTTTCTGACAAAACTTTAGTGATAGCTGCAGTTAAAGTTGTTTTACCGTGGTCGACATGACCAATTGTACCTATATTACAATGCGGTTTATTTCTTACAAATTTTTCTTTTGACATTACTTTTATTCCTCACATTTCTTTTTTTTTAATAATTTCTTAATTCTTGGAGCGGGTAAAGGGAATCGAACCCTTACATCCAGCTTGGAAGGCTAGCGTTCTACCATTGAACTACACCCGCACAACCCCAAGAGTAACACTCCAGTATTATTTAAAAATTTTATCGAATGGTGGAGGGGGAAAGATTCGAACTTTCGAAGACCGAAGTCAACGGGTTTACAGCCCGCCCCATTTGACCGCTCTGGAACCCCTCCTTTGGGGAAGTGTCCCCTGTTCAATAAAGCTTCAAACAATATGCGTTTTATATATTCTATTTTTGTAAATGCAACACGTGATTTAATAGGAAAATATTCAAAAAAACGTGTAAAACTAGGATAAATTTATGAACAAATCATCATTTTTTATCATTGGTCAGCATGCTGTAGTAGAGGCATTAAGAAATCCAAAAAGGAAGGTTTTAAGAGTTTTTTTAACTGAGGAAAGTAAAAAAAAAATTCATCGAAAAAGTCCAAAAAAAAATCTACTTGAAAATGTTAAAGTGTACTTTAAGACTAAAAAAGAATTAGATAAATACAGCACTAAAGAAAATTTGTTACACCAAGGTTATGTGGCAGAAGTTGAGCATCTTGAAAAACCAATTCTCAAAGATTTTATAAAAGAAAAAAAAGAGACAACTCTTGTTTGTCTGGATGGAGTAACTGACCCTAGAAACATCGGATCGTTAATTAGAAGTGCAGCTTCATTTAAAATTGATGGAATTATAATTAAAGAAAGACACTTTCCAAATGAGAGTAAACTCATGTATAAAGCGGCAAGTGGATCTATAGAATACATAAATATTTTTGAAGTATCAAATATTAATTCGACTTTAAAAAATTTAAAAAATAAAAATTTTTGGGTTTATGGTTTTGATGGTCGTGGTGATAAAGATTTTACAGATATTAAATGGCAAGGAAACAATGTTTTGCTATTTGGATCAGAAGGCTTTGGTATGCATGAACATACCTCAAAATATACTGATTTTTTAGTTAAAATAGATATAGATAGAAAAATAGAAAGTTTGAATATATCAAATAGTGCAGCTATTGTATTCCACCATTTAAATTATTTAAAAAAAAATAGTTGATTATTTTATAAATACAAATTAATTAATGCGCATGCCCTTGTAGCTCAGCTGGTAGAGCAATTGATTTGTAATCAATAGGTCCGCGGTTCGAATCCGTGCGGGGGCACCATCACTCAATAAATTCAACACTTATTATATTTGCTAAATTATTTTTTATTTAAATTTTGTAATTGGTTGTGCCAGGATTGTGCCAAGATAGTGCCAAGATCAAGTAGTCGTTTAAATTTTTTATTTGTCCTTCTCTACAAGCTCCAAAACTCTTTCTCGAGTTTTTCCGATTGCCAAAGCATCATACCACACAACCATATTTTCGGTAATTTCTCCTAACTCTGCTTTAACTTCTTTTCTAAGAGCTATTTTGTTTTGTTCAACAACTGGTCCTATCTTTAGATAACAATTAACTTTAGGTTTTTTCTTTCCAACACCTGAGTAAAGTGGTCCCTCAAATCTATAAGCTGGTGTTTCTGATCCATCGATAAAAACTTCTATCAAACCATTTTCGTCAGCTCTATTTACAAAATGCACTAAGATGCTTGTCCATTCTGTTGCACCAAGATTTTTATTTATTTTCCCTTTAAAATTTTTTAATTTTGCCCAGACATCATCTGAAACATATCGTTGTAAGTTTGTACTATAAAACATTGGTTGTTGAAGATTGATCCACAAAAAGTCAGCTCTAAAATCTAAAAAAAACATTGGGAAGCCTTCATCATCTCCAGGCATTGATGCATAGCATTGACTGATATGTTTTTTTTCTATATTGGTCAAAATAATTTTGCATCGGTCTTACAGCATAATGAATCCATTTCTCTACACCCTTTCCAAAAGATCCTGAATGCTTAACTTCGGTTCTTGTCACACCCATAGAATGTTCACAATCATTATGAGCGTATTCACCTTTTCTTATTGTACAATTAGAGTAATCAACAACTGTTTGATAAAATTCTTTTCCTTTATAAGCCGACTCTGGTGCGCCTGTAACTAAACTCATCTCACCTTTACCAAGATATCCAAGAGATTTTTTCATCGACATACCTTGTATTTTCATCATCATTGGTTTTATTTTTGCATTAGGATTTTTTGTGAATTCTTGAGCAATCTTTTCATATCTAGCTTTTGTTTGCTCTGCTCCGTAAGCTGTGACACTTAACAACAAACCAAGAACTACGATCCCTAAAAGTTTTTTCATCTTAAAAACACTACCACTGTGCCCATAGTGTGACCAGATTAAAAATATTTTAGAGTTATCGTTGCAAATAGATGTTTATTTAAACTTTAGCAATTGATTTGTAATCAATAGGTCCGCGGTTCGAATCCGTGCGGGGGCACCACTTAGTTTATATACTTTCGTTAGTTGCAAAATCATTAACTAAGACCCCAGAGTTGTAAGAAAAACTATGTGTGCCTGAAATCTTTTTAAAAAAATCTGGCATTACATTCATATAAATTTCTTCCTCATACTCATTTTCTGTTAAAGTTTTAATTCTAGAAATACCAATTGACTCTCCATAATTATCAAATCCTTGTTTTTGAAAAACTCTATAAGTATGTTTTTTTTCAGAATATATCATCCCTCCATTTCTTGCTTTTTTGGAATCAAAAATAACTGGATTTAATGCATGAGGTTTCCATTCAGATGACTCAATATTGTCAGCATAAAAAATATGTAATTCTGATGAATAATCACTTGAATTTGATG
The DNA here is from genome assembly GCA_902558705.1 of uncultured Pelagibacteraceae bacterium. GTDB lineage: Bacteria > Pseudomonadota > Alphaproteobacteria > Pelagibacterales > Pelagibacteraceae > Pelagibacter. Next base: position 339 of record CACEEW010000002.1, on the reverse strand, counting down.
TGTCTAAATTTGTAAACAACCAATATTTATTATTAAATTTAAAAATATTTGTATCTACTGCACCAATGCCGCTTATTAATATTTTGTGAAGCTTCCATTTGAGTGGAAATTCTGTACATCTGTATATTCTGATATCTTTTGTCTGATGAGTTTCAGGAACCATAAATAAATCCTCTTTGTCTTCTATTAAAAAAGGGTACGAAAGATGAAATTCTTCTTCAATTACTGTTCCTAATTTTTTGTAACTTTCTGAATTAATCTCATAAGCTGAAATTTTTCCTTTACGGTTTTTAAAGCTATAATCCTCAACAAAGATAACTGTTTTGTTATTATACTTTA
>CACEEW010000001.1 GCA_902558705.1 uncultured Pelagibacteraceae bacterium | reverse complement strand
GTTTTTTGAGATAAACCAAAATTTTTGATTACTATCTTCTTTATTAAAATCAATTTTCAAAATATCTGAATACTTATTTTCTAAAATTTTCTTCAAGTCTTCTACATTTCGCTCTGTAGGAATATTAAAGTATTTTTCTTCCTCTGAGCTCATTTGACTAATTAAAGGCTGAACTATATCACCAAATGGTTCCATCATTATTGAAACAATATACTCAATACACTCCTCACAAGTTTCTTTCTCTAGCCAAAGGTAAATTTCATTAAATGGATAATCTTTTTTGAAATCAAATTCATTTTCTAGAAAATGAATAAATCTTTTTACATCTTTAAGTAAAAGCTTTATCTTTTTAAGTTGATATTCATTCGCTGTGTTCCAACTAGTAATATTTTTAAGAGAATTTTTGACACACTCTTTAAACAAACTTGAATCTTTAGTTTCAGCAATTTTAATTTCTCTAATTTTTTTAAGTGCAACTTCTCTACTAAGTATCCAATTATTAAGTAATGTTGGATGATTAACAATAAATGGAGCCATCCCTAATCCAGTTGAATTTCCAATTCCCAAATTTCTACAAATTTTTTGATCAAGTTTAACAGCTAATTTAGGATTTCTATTTTTTGCTATGTGATTAACTTGATCAAATGTAAATTGTCTGACTAGATAAACTAGCATCATCTCTAATCTAAATGGTCCGTTAATTTCCTCTCTATTTTTAATTCTAAATCGATCTGCTAAACCAAACTTACCTGATCCATATACTGCTGTTGTTCTGTACAAATATCCCACTTTTTCAAGCAAGTCTAAATTTGGCTGCGATCCATTACTTAAACTTTCAACAACATGATTAAATACTCTTACAGATTTATTAGCTCTAGATAATGTTAATTCTTTATAAGAAAGCCTACCAACTTCTTGTTTTGGAACTTCATTTCTTAATCTTTCAATATCTTCTTTTAAAGGCACACCATCGTGCAATGTAAAAGCTGCATCCCATTTGGTTGCTATTACTCTATCGGATCTTTCATCATCATTGATTTTGTTTGCGTAACAAATTAAAGAATAAACTCTGCTTTTTTTTTTAAAAGAATATACTGCTGTTCCAAATCCATCTTCATCTAAATCAAATAAATCTCTTTTATAATCCCAATCTTTAAATTCATTTAAAAAACTTCTTAAAAAAGACAATCTGGATTGGTGAAACGAACCCAGCCTTGAAAGCTTCATAATGATATTGGGATCTCTTAATTCTACATTCATTTCTAAATAGTCTTATAAAAATTATACCAATTGTTACCAAGTATTCCATTAGTCTCGGTTTCTGAAAACCCAACTTTTTTTAAACCTGTTTCTAAATTTTTAAAACCTCTTGCGTCTTCAAACCATTTTGGTTGGATTGGAAAACCTGGTTTATTTTTTGATCCTTCCCCATAATTTTTACTTTTAGACCAAGTTCCATTTCTCATCCACTCAACAACTTCATCTGGTTGATTTAAACAAAGATCAGAACCAATTCCAATGTTTTTTACACTCATAATTTCAGCTGTTCTGGCTATCATTTCACAAAAACTTTCCAAAGTACAATTTGTATTATTTTTTAAATGATGTGGATAAAGGGACAGCCCTAGAATACCACCGCTATCACTTAAAGTTTTTAATAATTCTGAAGATTTATTTCTTTTAGCAGCGTGCCAAAATGATGGGTTAGCGTGGGTTATAGCAATTGGTTTTCCACTTATTTCTATTGCATCAAAAGTACTTTTCTCTGCTGAATGAGACATGTCTACGACAACACCTACTCTATTCATTTCTTTTATTACTTCACGGCCAAAGTTTGTTACACCACTGTCAATCTTTTCATAACATCCAGTAGCCAGTAAGGATTGATTATTATAAGTTAGTTGCATAAATCTACATCCGAGTTCATGAACTTTTTCAACTAAATTAATATCATCTTCTATAGGTGAGCAATTTTGAAATCCAAAAAAAATTGCTGTTTTCTTTTCTTTATTAGCCTTCTCAATATCCTTGAAATTGTTTCCAAGAAAAATTAAGTCTGAGTTTTCCTCAAATAATTTTTTCCATTTTTGAATTTCATTCAAATGTTCATCAAAATCCTCGTGATATACTATTGTCACATGCACTGCATCAAGCCCAGCCTCTCTATTGATTTCAAAAATTTTTCTAGACCAATTGCAGTATTGTAGATTATCTATTTTAAATTTCATTTTGATAAATAATCATGAAGCATACCAATATGTTTTTTAAATACTATTTATTTTATTGAAATTATTATTTAATTTTGAAATAAAGATTATGCTTACAATATCATGAAAAATATTAAAAAACTTAAAGTCTCTATTGTTATGGGTAGTCAATCTGACTACAAAACTATGAAATTGGCTGTTAAAATCCTTAAAAACTTAGGTATTAAATTTGAAACAAAAATAATATCAGCTCACCGAACCCCAAATAGAATGTTTGAATATGCAAATTCTGCAGATAGAAATAATATTGGTGTAATAATTGCTGGTGCAGGAGGATCTGCTCATCTTCCAGGAATGATTTCAGCTTTAACCCCAATTCCTGTTTTAGGTGTTCCAATTGAGAGTAAAAAACTCAAAGGTCTAGATAGCCTCTTATCTATTGCCCAAATGCCAAAAGGTATCCCTGTGGGAACTTTAGCAATAGGAGAAGATGGAGCAATTAATGCTGCTTTATTAGCTGCCTCAATTCTCGCAAATAGTAATCCAGTTATTAAGAAAAAATTAAAAAATTGGCGATTATCTCAAACTAAGTCAGTAAAGAAAAATCCAAAATAATAAAAGAATGACAGTAAAAAATCTTGGAATCATTGGTGGAGGTCAATTAGGTAGCATGATGTCATCAGCAGCAAAAAAATTAGATATTAAAACAGTCGTTTATTCAGATGATAAAGATGCTCCAGCACAAAATTTTTGTGATAAATTTATTTTTGGAGGATACGATGATAAACAAAAAATATCAGAATTTATTGGTATAGTTGATGTTGTAAGTTATGAATTTGAAAATATTCCTTATGAAACTCTTAATGAAATGAATAAATTAAAACCTGTTTTACCAAAACCATCAGTTAATAGACTTATACAACATAGAATTGCTGAAAAAGATTTTGTAAATAAACTAAATATAAGAACAACAAAATATGTATCTATAGAAAAAAAGTCTGATATTGAACCATTAGCAGATTTTTTACCAGGAATTTTGAAAACTACTACAATGGGTTATGATGGAAAAGGTCAGTATCCAATTAAAACAATTGAGGATATAAACTCTTTAAACATAGATTTTTCTAAGGGTTATATACTAGAAAAGTTAGTGAAACTTAAAAAAGAAATTTCAGTTATAGTGACAAGATATGGTAATAATAATTTTGAGATTTATGATCCAATAGAAAATACTCATCAAGATCAAATTTTAAAATATTCAGTAATACCTGCTGAAATTAGTAAAAAAATTTTAGATCAGTCAAAAGATTGGTCTATTATGATTGCAGAGGAACTTAAATACATTGGTACACTATGTGTAGAATTTTTTATCGACAGAAATGAAAATCTTTATGTAAATGAAATTGCTCCAAGAGTTCATAATTCTGGTCATTTAACTATTAATGCTTATAATGTAAGCCAATTTGAAAATCATGTAAGGGCCGTATGTTCCCTTAAAAAAGTTCCGTTAAAAAAATTATCTAATGCTAAAATGGTAAATTTAATTGGTAACCAAATTGAACCTTATCGAAAAAATTTAGAATTAGGTAAGAATGAATTTTTTTTTGATTATCTAAAGAAAGAGGTAAAAGAGAAAAGGAAAATGGGTCATATAACAACTTTACTATAAATGCTTAAATCAATAGAAGGAAATTTTGATCACCCTGAAGTTAATCAGCTTTTGATAAAACATTTTAGAGAGTTAAAAGCTGCGTCCCCTGAAGGAAGTGCACATGTTCTTGACATACCTGGTCTTAAAACTCCATCAATAAAGTTTTGGAGTTTATGGCAAGAGGAAAAGTTATTCGGCTGTGGTGCTTTGAAATTTCTTACAAAAGAACATGGAGAATTTAAATCAATTCGAATTCATGACAATTATAGAAACAAAGGTAATGGTATACAAGTAATTCACCATTTAATTTTTGAAGCCAAGAAATTAAAGATAAAAAGATTAAGTATAGAAACGGGTGCAGGTAAATTTTTTGAACCAGCACGGAAATTATTTAAAAAATGTGATTTTGCTCCTTGTGAGCCCTTCGCACATTATAAAGATGATATAAATTCCATCTATTTGAGTAAACAGATAAACAACGATTAGTATAAAAAAGGTCCCAAAAACATCTATTTAGTTGACAAAACCCTCCAAATTCTAAAGAAAGCGGAATTACTTAATTATAAGTAATAAATTAATATAACAAAAAGTAAGAAGATAAATATGAGTCTACAAGGTAAAGTAAAGTGGTTCAATCCAACCAAAGGTTTTGGTTTTATTGAAAGAGAAGATAAAGAAAAAGATGTGTTTGTACATGTTTCAGCAGTAAGAGATGCTGGTATGAACGGTTTAGATGAGGGTCAAGCTTTGACTTTCGATGTTGAAGATGGTCCTAAAGGTCCTTCAGCAGTTAACTTAAAAACTGCATAATTTTCACACTATCATTTATTGGCTATAATCATTTTCAGTTCTTAATTTGAGAATTGATTTATTTTTATAGCCAATGAACTATTCTACAATAAAGAAAAAGATATAATTTATATATGATTGGTATTTTAGGTGGAATGGGAACTCAAGCAGGTCTTGATTTTTGTAATAAGTTAGCAATCCTGTATAGAGGGAAATTTGATCAAGATTACCCCCTATTCATACTCTATAATAAATCTAATATTCCAGGAAGACCCGAGTCAATAGGTGTTCAAACTGGAAATTTATCAAATAAAAAAAATAACAAAAAAAGTCAAAAAAAATATTTATTAGTTTTAAAAAGTTTAATTAAAGGATGTCAGGTTCTTAAAAAAAGTAAATGTAAATTTATAGTTATACCATGTAATACAGCCCATTATTGGTATGAAGATTTACAGAAAAAAATTAATTTACCTATAATTAACATGCCAAAAGAGGTTTTTAATTTTACAAAAAAAACATGTAAAAAAAATTCAAGTATTGGGTTACTTGCCACTGAAGGGACTTTAAAGACAGGTGTTTATAATAAATTTTTTGATAACAACTATAATTTAGTTTTTCCAGATAAAAAAAATCAAAATAATTCTGTAAATAAGGCTATTAAATTTGTAAAAATGGGAAAAGTAAAAGAAGCTAGTAAGATTATAAAACCTGCAATTAATTATTTAATAAAAAAAAAATGTAAAAAAATAATTCTTGGTTGTACTGAATTACCAATAGCTATTTTTGCATTTAAATCATTCAAAACAATTAAATCTTCAAAAATATTTTTAGATCCTAATTTGATCTTAGCTAATTCAGCTATGAAAAAATATAAAAATAGATAATGATATCTAAAGAAAAACCTTACGTGCTGTACGTCGCAGAATTAATATATTTGAAAATTTGTCAAATTAAAAAAAAAAATCCTGATTTTTCAAATATTAATGCTTTAGAGTCATTCATTGGAACAAAAGAATATAAAGAAATAAGTAGCGGTGAATTTCATGACAAATGGATTGAAAATTTGAAAAAGAATAATTTAATTGATCTTAAAACTAAAAAGAAAATACCAGATGAAACAATAAAGTTACTTCATGTTCAAAAAGATATGATGATTAAACAACTTATTCAATTTCCTGAGTTGTATTATGCAAAAAGTCATTTCCCTTTAGAATTGTCTCAAAGAGCTTTTGATCATTTGTGGAGAATGTGTGAAAGTTATGAATTATGGTGTAAAGAAACTAAACAAAAGCATTTAATTATTCTAAATATTATTGATTAGACAATTTAATTTTACCTTTTGTCATTTCAATCTTGCTCTTAACCAATTGATAAAAATCTTCACTTTGTAAAGTTTGTTTTTGAATATTTTTTTTAACTGGTAGATTTTTAGATGCTATATCCTCTATATTTTCTATTGTAGTTTTTCCTGTATAGCTAGTTATAAGATAATCAGACCCATAAGAAAGTCCTGCCTGCGCAATATTACCGGTTGTATTAAAAGTATATGCTGGTCCCAGCATGGCTGTTGGCGCTCCACAAGCCCCAAGCATACTAAATAAAAATAATCCTAAAATTAATTTTTTATTAATCATACTTAAGATGATTCTTATACATTTGGTAGTACAACTCAAGATAGAATTAAAAGAGCCTATTTTCATGTATAAATTAAACTAAATTTAATAATCTAATGTAAGTATAAATGCCTTATAAGACCTGAAATGGTCAGAATATTTCCACTAATATTTATATTGTTATGGTCTTCAGCCTTTATTACCACCAAACCAATTATAGATAACAGTGATCCCTTTTCAGCTTTAGCATTTAGATTTTTTTTTGTAGCAATTGGGTTTTACCTTTTTTCCATTTATTCAAAACATTCAATAATTATTAAAAGAAAAAATTTAATTGAATCTGTTTTGAGTGGGGTTCTTTTTCATGGATTGTATTTGGGTGGTGTGTTTTACTCAATTTCAATTGGTATGCCTACTGGAATTGCAGCTTTAATAGTTACTCTTCAGCCTGTTTTGACCAATACACTAAGTGGACCCATACTGGGTGAAAAAGTGACTATGAAACAATGGGTTGGAGTTTTTCTTGGGTTTGTGGGTGCAGTATTGGTTTTAGGTTTAGATGTTGGTTCGAAAATACCATTAATAGGTTTGATTGCAACAATAGTAGCTTTAATTGCAATTACTTCATCAACTATTTGGCAAAAAAAATTAAGTAATAACTTACCTTTATCAGTAAGTAATTTTTATCAAGCAGTTGGTGGATGTTTTTTTCATGTGTTAATAATAATATTTTTTGCAGAACCATATATTGATTTTACTAAAAAATTCATTTTGGCAATGAGTCATCAAATTTTTTTAGTATCATTTGGAGCTTTTACAATATTGATGTATTTAATTAAAAATAATTCAGCAAGTAAAACTGTTTCAATATTTTTTTTAATACCAGCTACATCAGCTTTTATGGCTTGGTTATTTTTAAATGAGAATTTAACTTATTTAGATTTAGTAGGATTTTTAATAACTACGATAGGTGTTTATATTGCTACAAGAGATTGAGATGTTTAAATAGATTTATATCCAAACTCTAAAGATGCATCTGTTATTGAGTGGTACAGAGATTCTCCAAAACTTCTGAGAGCAAATAATCTTACTTTAGTTGGATTGTCCTCTAACATATCAATAGTAATTGCAATTCCATTATATATAGAATTAATAGAATTATTTTTTTCTAGATTATTAAAATCAAAAGGACACCCTTTCTTCAAAATTTCTTTTGAGTCTTGTCCTTCTATTTGAATTATAGATCTTGAATGAGATAAGTCAGTTACAGCAAAATCTGTTTCTTTAAAATTTTGTGAAATATTTTTAAGTAAATCTTTTTTTGTTGAAACCAAAAGCCAATTTTTTGGACTGTTCCATAAAATTCTAGTGTCATTATTATTTGATACACTTAATGGCTTATCTTTTAATCTTAAACCATCAATGTCAATAGTTTCAAATGAAACTGTAGAATTTTTATACTGAGCTATTTGAACTATCAGTAAGTTTTTTAATTCAGAAATTTTTAAAAGATTGTTATCATTTTTGCCTTCATGATCACCAAATTGACCTTTTGAATGAACGTTTGCTAAGGATGATATTAAGCTCATGATCTAACCCTTTCACCTTTTGGATCAACATAGTGAGAAGAAACAATCTCAACTGGAATTACTTTATTTTTAAGAGGCGACATTACAAATAATTTTTCACCGATCATATTTTTCCCATTCTTTAGTATTGCTAGAGAAAATGGATTATTGTGTTCAACACTCCAACATGAAGCCGAGATGTAACCTAATTTTGGATTTGGCAATGGTGCATTCGAGTCTTTAACTAAATGTGACCCTTCTGGAATACTTGTTTTTTTATCTAAAGGAACTACCCCAACAATTTTTTGTCTATCTTCAGCTATAAATGCTTTTCTAGTTAAAGATCTTTTGCCAATAAAGTCTTTCTTTTTACTTAATAAGCCTTCAAGAGAATTATCATAAGGAATTGTTCTTCCATCTAACTCAGATCCTGCAACATGACCCATTTCAATTCTAAGAGTTGATAATGCCTCAGTTCCATATGGCTGGATTTTAAATTCTTGTCCAACTTCCATAATTTTTTCCCACATAAAGTGTCCATTATCAGACTCAACATTTACTTCATATGCGAGCTCACCTGAGAAAGAAATTCTAAAAATTCTAGCTTTTACACCAAACAAGTCTCCTTCAATAAAGCCCATAAAAGGTAACCCTTCGTTTGAAACATCAGATTTTGGGAATAATTTTTGTAATAAATCTCTAGATTTAGGTCCTGCAACTGCTGCACCTGCCCATTGTTCTGTGGTTGAAACTACATTTACATTTAACTCTGGCCAAACTAATTGCAAATAATATTCTAAATGTGAAAGAACATTTGCAGCTTGTGCAGTAGTAGTTGTCATATGATAATGATTTTCTGAAATTCTTGTAGTTGTTCCATCATCCATAACAATTCCATCTTCTCTTAACATGACCCCATATCTTGCTTTACCTACTGGTAACTTTAGCCAAGCATTTGTGTAAACTCTATTAAGTAGTTCTGCTGCATCTGGTCCTTTAATATCTATTTTACCTAACGTAGTTACATCACATACACCTACATTTGTTCTCACATTTTTTGCTTCTCTTTTAGATGCTTCAAATAAATTTTCATTTCCTTGTTTATAATATCTTGGTCTTAACCACACACCCGCATCAACAAATATCGCATTATTTTGTTCGTGCCATTTATGCATTGGAGATTTTCTTGTAGGTTTTGAATGCTTTCCTACTTCTCTTCCAACAATTGCACCTATTGAAACTGGCGTATAAGGAGGTCTAAAAGTTGTGTGACCAACATTTGGTACTACTTTATTTTCAATATTCGATACTAATTGCAAACCATTTAAATTACTAGTTTTACCTTGATCAGTAGCCATTCCAAGAGTAGTGTATCTTTTTACATGCTCTATTGATCGATAACCCTCCTTTAATGCAATTTCTATATCAGAAACTGCAACATCATTTTGAAAATCTAAAAATCTTTTATAATTCTTTCCTTTGGGTAATGGCACACACCAAAATTTATCGTGTGTTGTTGATTTTTTTTCAACAACATTTGGTAAGGAAATTTTATTATCATTGTTGGTGATTTTTTTTGATAGATCATAAGCTGTTTCAAAAGAGTTTTTTAAAGTCTCTTCTAAAGTATAAGATCCATTCGCTGCACCTAATGTGGTTTCATTTTGTTTCGATGTTCCTGGAACAAATGCATCAATTTCTTCGTTGAATTTTGTTTTATTTCCAGATTGTGAAGCTAAGTGAATTGTTGGTGTCCAAAAACCAGAAACACAAATGCAATCACACTTAATATTTTCTACTGATCCAAGTTGCTCTTTATCATCTGAAATTTTTGCAATATCAGCTGATTTTACTTTTTTATAACCTTGAGCAGCTACTACTACATATGAAAACTTAATATTTATTCCTAAATTCTTTGCTTCGTTGATTATTTCAGATTGAGGATCTTTTCTTGTATCTAAGATAGTTGGATCAACACCATTTTTCTTAAATTCAATTGCTGTTTCATATCCACTATCGTTGTTAGTAAAAATTAAAGGGTTTCTTCCAACTAATACTCCATAAACTTTTAGGTATTCTTTTGCTGCCGATGAAAGCATTACTCCTGGAGTATCATTGTTACCAAACACTATTGGTCTTTCAATTGATCCTGAAGAAATCAGAACTTCTTTTGCTCTTATATACCAAAGTCTTTGTTTTGGATGGAATTTTTTTGTCTTTGAAAGATGATCGCTAATTCTTTCAGACATCACCAACATGTTATGATCATAATAGCCAAAAACCTGAGATCTATTTTTAACTGTTACGTTAGGCATTTCTTTAAGTTCAGCAATTATTCCTTCGGCCCACTCTTTACCTGATTTATTTCCAATATTTACTTCGCTTGTAAGAAGTGTTCCACCAAATCTAGCTTTATCTTCAGCTAAAATTACTCGTGCCCCATTTTTTGCTGCAGCATATGCACTTGCTAAACCTGATGGTCCTGAACCAGCAATTAATAAGTCACAATATTCATATTTATGTTCGTATCTTTCTTTGTCATGTTTGATTGATGCAACACCAAGACCTGCTGCTTTCCTAATAAAAGGTTCATAAACTTTATACCAAAAACTTTTTGGCCACATAAATGTTTTGTAATAAAATCCAGCAGGAAGAAATATTTTTAAAAAGTTGTTTATTGCTCCGATATCAAAGTTAACACTTGGCCAACAATTTACACTTGTTGCTTCTAAACCCTCAAAAAGCTCTTGTTCTGTGGCTTTTATGTTTGGTTCAGTTTCACCATTTCTATATAGCTGCACCATTGCATATGGCTCATCGACTCCAGCACCAAAAAAACCTCTTGGTCTGTGGTATTTAAAGCTTCTACCAATTAAATGAACACCATTAGCTATTAAAGCTGAGGCTAGAGTATCTCCCTCATAACCATAATAAGTTTTATTATTAAACTTAAATGATAGCTTCTTATCTCTATTTATTAAACCACCATCTGATAATCTAAAGTTTTGATCCATTACGAATTATCCTCATTAGCTTTTAATGTTCTAAATATTTCATGAGTAGCAGTATCTCTTTCAACTTTTATCCATTGTCTACATCCTGATAAATGTTGCCATAATTCTAAATGTTTTCCTCTTAAACTTTTTCTATTGTAGACAAAATTATCCCAGTCTTGATCAGATATTTCTTTACCTAGCTCAGGTCTTTTAACAGTTGCATCACCACCATAAGAAAATTCATTTTGTGATCTCATTCCACAATGTGGACATTTAATATGAAGCATTTATGAAATCCAAGTTTTTGTACCAAGACCCTTTTCGTCAAGTAAGTGACCTGTATTAAATCTATTTAGGTTATATCCTGCGTTTAATTCATGAACTCTATCTTGAGCAATAGTATGTGCAAATGTCCAACCAGATGCTGGAGTAGCTTTGAATCCACCATAACACCAACCACAATTTAAATACAAACCTTCAATATGAGTTTTGTCAATAATAGGTGAGCCATCCATCGACATATCCATAATTCCACCCCAAGTCCTAAGCATTTTTAATTTACTTAAGAATGGCATCATTGCTATTCCTTCTGTAAGTACATGTTGAAGTGTCGGTAAATTTCCTCTTTGGGCATAACTATTATATCCATCTAGGTCTCCACCCATAACCATTTCACCTTTGTCTGATTGACTTATATAAAAATGGCCAGCACCAAAAGTAACGACTTTATCTAAAACTGGTTTGACTGGTTCTGAAACACATGCTTGAAGAAGATGAGTTTCAATAGGTAAAGTCATATTAAGTTTGTCAGCTAAAATATTAGTACTGCCAGCAACACATAATCCAATTTTTTTAACCTTAATATCTCCCCTAGAAGTTCGAACACCTTCTACTTTTCCTCCTGAAATATCAAAACCTATTACTTCACAATTTTGAATTATATCCACACCCATAGAATCGGCTTGTCTAGCATAACCCCATGCTACTGCATCATGTCTTGCTGTTCCTGCACTAGGCTGCATGAGTCCACCAAAAATTGGAAATCTAACATTCTCAGAAAAGTCAGCCATTGGAATAATTTCTCTTACTTGTTCTCTGTTTAATAATTCTGCATCAATACCATTCAACCTCATCGAGTTTCCTCGTCTTGCATAAACATTCATTTGTGCATCTGAATGAGCTAAGTTAATAATCCCTCTTGGGGAAAACATCACATTATAATTTAAATCTTGGCTCATCTTTCTCCAAAGATCCATTCCAAATTCACTAAACAATGCATTATCATCATGCATGTAATTTGATCTAATTATTGTTGTATTACGTCCAACATTTCCACCACCAATCCATCCCTTTTCTATAATGGCAACATTTGTGATATTGTGCTCTTTTGCTAAATAATATGCAGTTGCTAGCCCATGGCCTCCACCTCCAATAATGACAACATCGTACTCTTTCTTTGGTGTTGGGTCTTTCCAAGCTAAATCCCATTTTTGATGATTAGAAAAAGCATTTTTAATCAGATTAAATATTGAGTATTTTTGCATGAATAAATTTTATAATAATGAATATAAATAGTTCATATTTTTTTTATATATAATTTTTAGATATTTCCAAAGGCTATAAAAAGAGATACTAATCGACCAGCTTTTTAATATTTATAAAGGACTTTTAATGAGTGAAGTAAAATCAGATATCCAAATAGCAAGAGAAGCTAAGATGCGACCAATCAACGATATTTTGGCTAAAGTTAATGTACCAGATGAAAGCACTGCTTTTAGTCCCATGGGAAGACATATTGCAAAAATTAACTTGGAGTATCTTGATAAATTAAAGAATAAACCTGATGGAAAACTAATTTTAGTTACTGCTATAACTCCAACACCTGCTGGTGAGGGAAAAACTACCACATCTGTAGGTTTAAATGATGGATTAAATAAAATTGGAAAAAAATCTATTGTTTGTTTAAGAGAGCCAAGTTTAGGTCCTTCATTTGGTATGAAAGGTGGTGCTGCTGGAGGTGGATTTGCCCAGGTTGTACCAATGGAACAGATAAATCTACATTTCACAGGTGACTTTCATGCAATAACATCAGCTCATAATCTTTTATCTGCATTAATTGATAATCACATCTATTGGGGTAATAAATTGAATATAGATGTAAGAAGAATTGTTTGGAAGAGAGTTATGGATATGAATGATCGATCCCTTAGATCTATTAATATAAATTTAGGTGGCGTAGCAAATGGTTTTCCTAGAGAAGATGGATTTGATATAACGGTTGCTTCTGAAATAATGGCTATCTTTTGTTTAGCAAATAATCTTGAAGATTTAGAAAAAAGAATTGGTAATATTACAGTAGCTTATACAAGAGAAAAAAAACCTATTTTTGCAAAAGATTTAAAAGCTCAAGGTCCTATGACTGTTTTACTTAAAGACGCAATTAGACCAAATGTGACTCAGACATTGGAGAATAATCCTGCAATTATTCATGGAGGACCTTTTGCAAATATTGCTCATGGATGTAACTCCGTTATAGCAACAAAAGCTGGCTTAAAACTTGCAGACTATGTTGTAACAGAGGCTGGATTTGGAGCTGACCTAGGTGCTGAAAAATTTCTTGATATTAAATGTAGAAAATCAGATCTTAAACCAAGTTGTGTTGTAATTGTTGCAACAATAAGAGCTCTTAAAATGCACGGAGGTGTCGCAAAAGATGATTTAAAAAATGAAAATGTTGATGCCCTTAAAAAAGGATTAGTAAATCTTCAAAGACATGTTGAAAATGTTAAAAAATTTGGCCTACCCGTTGCAGTAGCTGTAAATCATTTCATTAAAGACACCGATAAAGAGGTAAAAGCTTTAATAAGTTTTTGTGATGGTTTAGGTGTTAAAGCTAGTCTATGTACCCATTGGGCAAATGGTGGTGAAGGCACAAAAGATTTAGCAGCTCTAGTAGCTGATTTATGTGAAAAAAATGATACTAAATTTAAATTTTTATATGAAAACAAAACTCCTCTATTTAAAAAGATAGAAACTATTGCTAAAGAAATTTATAGAGCTGATGAAGTTATAGCAGACACTAAAATTAGAGAACAACTCAAGGGTTTTGAGGAGTCTGGATATGGTGATCTACCTATTTGTATTGCAAAAACTCAATACAGTTTTTCTACAGACCCAAGTCTTAAAGGAGCTCCAACCGGACATGCTTTACCTTTAAGAGAAATTAGACTTTCATCAGGTGCTGAATTTATAGTTGTTGTTTGTGGGGCTATCATGACAATGCCTGGCTTACCGAGAGTTCCGGCAGCTGACTCGATAAAATTGAATAAAAAAGGGGAAATAGAAGGTTTATTTTAATTTAAATAGTTAAGCCAGTTTCTTAACTCAACCATTCTTTTTTGCTTATTAGTTTTTAAAATTTCTTTCTTTATAAACAATATATGATTTTCAACATCTTTTTCACTTTCAAAAACTTTTCTACTTTTTATTAATCTATCTTTTCTAAACTCAATTAAACTTATCATTTTTTCATAAGTTATTTCTGGATGATATTGTAAACCCCAAACATTGGTACTGTTAACTTTAAAATAAATACTTTGTACTTTATTAATTTTATTAGAAGCCAAACAAACTGCATTTCTAGGTAAAGTCCTTACCTCATCAAAGTTAAATGCTGGTGAATTAAATATTTTCTCTTTATCTTTATAAATTGGATGCGCTAATCCGTTTTCATTAATAATAATTTCATTTGCTATTCCTATATGGGAGTCATCTGCTTTCTTAACCTCACCTCCTGCAGCTGTTACTGCCACTTGCATACCCCAACAAATAGCTAAGATATTTCTTACTTTTTTTAAACATTCTTTCATGAATCCAATTTGTCTTCTAATTTCAGGTGTATCATTATAAATATTTAAACTACTCCCTCCCCAAATTAATCCATCATATATTGAGAGTTTATTCTTTGTTGACTCCAGGCTTTTATCAGATGAAGGATTTATGACATCAAATTGTAAATCTTTTGAATAATAATTTAGACTATCTTTTAAACTTTCAGTATGGGTTTGAATCCCCTCAGCCGAAAATTTGTTATTTTCCTCACTTAAATTTCCTTCAACAATTAATAGTTTTTTCATTTAAATAGCTCTCCTGAGATACTATGTTGATACATTAATTTAAGATCTTCCTTAGAGATTTTTTTTGGATTTCCAGTTGTCGATGGATCTTCAAAGGCCATTAAAGATAGCTTATCTAAATCTAAATCTGAACAATCCATGACATCAGATAATTTGTTTGGAATATTCAAATTTTTTCTAAGATCTAATATCCACTTTAGAAAACTATCAAAATTTTTTTCTAAATCTAAATAATCACAAATTGAAATTATCTTATTTTCAATTGAAGATTTGTTAAATGTTAAAACATATGGCATGAAAATAGCATTCGATAATCCGTGATGAACATCGAATTGTGCATTAACAGGGTGGCTTAAAGAATGTATAGCTCCTAATCCTTTTTGAAAGGCAGTTGAACCCATTGATGATGCAGCTAATAAATTTTGTCTTGCTTCAATATTTTTTCCATCCTTAAAAGCTTTTAAGAGTGAATTTTTGATTAATTTCATTCCCTCTAAAGCTATTCCTTCTGCCATAGGATGAAAATTTGGTGCACACAATGCTTCAAGATTATGTGCTAATGCATCCATACCTGTTGCCGCTGTTAGTCTTGGTGAAAGTTCTATTGTTAAAGATGGATCTAGAATTACAATTGAAGGTAAAATTTTAGGATGAAATATGATTTTTTTGACTCCAGTTTTTTTATTTATAATCGCAGAAGCTCGCCCAGTTTCTGATCCTGTGCCTGCAGTAGTTGGTATAGCTATTATTGGGGAAATTTTATTTTCATTTGCTCTTTTCCAATAATCATCAATATCTTCAAAATCCCAAATAGGTCTATTTTGTCCTGACATAAAAGCGATCGCTTTTCCAACGTCAAGAGCACTTCCTCCACCTATTGCAATAACTCCATCGCAATTATTTTTTTTGAATTCTTCTACACCTTCGTCAACATTCTCACCAGTTGGATTGCCTGTAAAGTTTGAAAAAATAGTAAAATTATCAAATTTTTTCAAATTTTTTGAAACAATATTTTTGATAAAAGGTAAATTTATCAAATCTTTATCAGTAACAAATAATGGTTTTGTAAGATTTAAATTTTTACATGCGTCGCTTAATTCATTTATTCTGTTTTCCCCGACCCAAACAGTTGTTGGATAATTCCAATTAAATTTCATATATATTTAATTAAATGATCTTAAGTTTTTTGTTATTTAAAATTGCTTTAAGAAAATAGACCATTAATGGAATTTTTTTTTTATTAATTTTTTTTAATATAAATGGTGCAATCTCTCTTGCTAACTGCTCTCCTTCTATGGTGTCTTTAGGCATAAATCTTCTCTTGGCTGATTTAAAAGTAAATCCTTTTCCAAGGTAACTACCCATCTTGCTATTTCTTCCACCAGCAGCACTTACATACAGATCTCCCACTCCTGCAAGTCCTGAAATCGTTTCATCTTTCCCTTTAAAGTATTTAATCAAATATTTCATTTCAAGTATTGATTTTTGAAATAAATTTGATGACGAATTTAGACTTTGGCCAGCACCTATTATCATGGAATAGATATTTTTAATTGCTGAACTTACTTCTATACCAGCTACATCTTTTGAATACTCTGTTAAATAATATTTAGTAGAAATAATTTTTCCAATAGATTTAGCAATTTTAATATTTTTATTTGCGATAACTACACTCGTTTGATTCTTTCTTGCGAGTTCTTTAGCTAGGCAAGGACCTTTTAACACAGAAACATTTGAAGCATTATAATTTTTAATAAGTTGCTCAGAGATAGTCCAAATTCTTTTGTTTTTTTTTTCGTATTTTAAGCCTTTTGTGAGTACTAAAATTGGTGATTTAACTCTTAAATTTTTTAATTGTTTTCCAATAAAATCAATACCAGATAGGCTTAACGCAATAACTATTAAATCAAATTTTTCATTTAATAAGTCACTAGAAAATTTTCTAAATTTTAATTTTTTTGAAAGATTAATCTTTAAGGCTGAGTGAAATTTATTTTTTGATGATAGATTTTTTATAAATATTTTACTATATGGCTCAGTTATTGTAACTCTATTCTTATTATCAATGCATGGAATCGTAAATGCAGATCCCATGGCTCCGCCACCAATTATTAAAATATTTTTCATAATATTCTATTCAATTCCTAGAAGTTTTTTTCTTTGATCCGCCCAAGTTCTAATTAAATTATCAACAGCTAAGCCTATAAAAGCAACGCATAATCCTAACATTAAGCCATTACCAGTTCCTTGCCTGTCAGATAAAGCTTTTAGAATATACTGTCCTAAATCTGTTGTTCCAATCATTGCACCAATGATTACCATAAATAATGCAAATACGACTGTTTGATTAATTCCTAACATCATATGTGGAAACGCAAGTGGTAATTCTATTTTTATCCATCTTTGTAATCGAGTTACTCCAGACATAGATCCAGCATCATGTAAAGCAGAAGGTACACTTCTTAGCCCTTCAATAGTGTATCTTGTTGCAGGAATCGTTGCATAAACTACAACAGCAATTAGAACAGATGTATCTGTTACTCCAAAGAGCATTATAACTGGAATTAAATAAACAAAAGATGGGAAAGTTTGGAGAGTGTCACACACACCTATAGCTATTCTTGAGCTAGTTTTATTTTGAGCACTTAAAGTACCAATTGTTATTCCAAGAATTCCTGAAACTAAAACACCAAAAGTTGCCATGTACATTGTTATTAACGCTCTGTCCCACCATTCTGTTAAAGCTATAAACAAAGTAAAGCTTCCAATAACTAATGCAGATCTAATACCTCCAATTATATAACCTGCACCCATAAATAAAATAAATGTAGCAACAATTGGCATTCTCAAAAATGCATTTTTCATAGGAATTAAGACATCTACTATTAGCCAAGTATTGAAAATTTTGAGTGTATCAAAAAAATTAGCTAAAACCCAATCTACTCCTGCATTCCAGAATGCCTCAGTAGAAATACCTTTATTGTGCGGAACAATAAAAAAATAGTTAAAACCTTCTTTAAAAAGGAAGGTCCCTATAAAAGAAAGTATATATCCAGCAATAACAACTCCACCAAATATATAAAGATACTTATTTTTCTCAAAATCTGTTGGATTTTCAAAATAGTTTTTTTGTTTATTTGCCCATGCTAATGACAGTTTATCCAATAAAACTGCTATCAAAGTAATACACACACCCGCCTCAAGTGCCAAACCAATTCTTAATTGATTTAATGCAAGTAGCAAATTCCATCCCAGACCTTTTGCTCCTATAAACGAGGCTATTACAGCCATTGCTAAACATTGCATTATAACTTGATTGACACCTATTAAAATATCTCTTCTTGCAGTTGGAATTAAAACTTCAGATAACAATTGATAATCTGTACAGCCGCTCATCTTACCTGCTTCAATAACTTCAGGAGATACTTTTCTTAGACCAAGTAAAGTTAGTCTAACCATTGGAGGTGTTGCAAAAATAATTGTTGCTATTGCTCCAGCATGATCACCTATTCCAAATAAAACCATTATTGGTACAAGATATGAATAATGAGGCATGGTTTGAGCAACATTCAAAAGAGGATTTAAAATATTTTCTACTCTTTTGCTTCTATATGCCCAAACTCCAAAACCAAGACCTAAAGCAAAAGAAATTGGTGCTGCAACCAATACAAATGATAAAGTTTGCATAGATGGCTTCCATTGGCCGAAAGCAGAAATGAATATCATGGTTATCGCTGCAAATATTGCTAAATTTTTTCCACTAAGTTTGTAACCTAGTAAGACTGCTCCACCAGCAACAATTGTCCAAGGTAAACCTGGTAACTTTGCCCAAGGATTTGCACTTAAAAAATCCCAACTTGTAAAAGCAACTATAGTATCAACTCCACCAATTAAAATTTCACGAATAAATTGGATTAAAAAAAGCATAGAACTAGAAATTAATCTTGTTATATGTAGAACCAATGGTCTAGATTTTGTCTCTTGAATACTGGAGTCAAAGTATTCAATTGGAAACCACTCATTTAATAAAAAGTATACAGAGTCATTTATCCATCCTGGCATCCAAGCAATAAAGGCCGGCAATCTCCAAAAAACACTGTACTTAGTTTGGTCTAACTTATCTTTATCAATAAATTCGGTTCCAGCTTTTGCAAACTCATACCCCTCTGGTATTTGAATGGCAAAACATAAACCAAAAAAAATAATAAATAAAAAGATCCATTGGATAGCTTTTGGATATTTCTTAATTATTTCCATAGAATATTACGACTTTTCTTTTCCAGTTCTAAAAACTGTTTGAATTATCTTTGATGGTTTAACACTTCCAACTATATTATTGTTTGCATCTAAAACGTTTACTGAGTTTTCTTGACTCAATATTTTTTCTGCTACTGTTTCAATAATTGCATCTTTAGAAACACTAATCATTTTATTATCTTTTTCATTTATAGATTTATCCATTATTGCTTCTATCTTTAATACTTTTTCTCTTGGCACTTCTTCTGTAAATTTTCTCACATATTCAGTTTTTGGATTCAAAACAATATTTGCTGGAGTATCCAGTTGTTCAATTAAACCATCTTTCATAATAGCTATTCTATCAGCAAGTCTTAGCGCTTCATCAAAGTCATGTGTAATAAAAAGAATTGTTTTATTTAAAACCCCTTGGAGTCTTAAAAATTCATCTTGCATCTCTTTTCTTATAAGTGGATCCAATGCAGAAAAAGGTTCGTCTAAAAACCATATATCTGGTTCAACAGCTAATGATCGTGCAATACCAACTCTCTGTTGTTGACCTCCAGATAATTCTCTAGGAAAATAATTTTCTCTTCCCTTTAAACCTACTAATTCAACCATCTCCATAGCTTTTTTAATACTGTCGTCAGTTTCACCTCCTTTAATTTGAAGTGGAAACGCAATATTTTCTAAAACAGTTTTATGAGGAAGTAATGCAAAACTTTGAAAAACCATACCCATTTTACTTCTTCTTAACTCAATTAATTGCTTATCATTCATTGCTAACAAGTCTTGACCCTCGATAAAAATTTTTCCACCTGTAGCATCAGTTAATCGTGAAATACATCTTAGTAGAGTTGATTTACCAGAACCAGATAAACCCATTACAACTAACATTTCCCCTTTTGATACTTCAAAAGAAGCATTGTTAACCCCAACAATACAACCTGCATCTTGAAATATTTTTGCATCTACATTACCATTTGAATTTTGAAGCATTTTTTCTGCATTCGCTCCAAATATTTTATAGACAGACTCACATTTAATTACAGGTGTTGTTGTCATATTTATATTCTATATATTTATACTATTATTATTATTAAATACTCCATTAAAAATTCTTAATAAAATAAACCCTAGTATCAATACTAGTTTTTAAAAAGCCTAAAGCTTCACCTTCAACTGTTACAGATTTAGAAGAACCAGATAATGGCTTGACTGTAAATTTAGCAAAACATCTATTTTGACTTTCGTCCCAATTCACTGAATATTTTCCGGTTGTTCCACCATTAGCTGTGTATAAATCAAATGCATCATTATCAATAATGTTAGCTCCCATTATTGCTCTTTGTGTAATTATCTTTGTATTGATGCAAATCATCTTATATTCATCTGCTGATAATTGTTGCCCTTTATCAGATTTATAAAATGTTAATACACCTCTTGGCAATGATGCTATCAATTCATTTGCTTCTTCTTGTACTTTTTTTTGTTCGGCAATTTTCAATTCAGCATCTTTATCTGGTCCAAAAAAAATATTAAGTATTAAAAAAGTAAAAAAAATTATTATTGTTAAACATGTCAATCCTATCAATCCTTTGAAACTTTCTGGAAATTGATTAAACTTACTTAACATAATCCCCTTCCTTCCATGTTCCCTTAATTACTTTTCCATCTGACCATTTAAAAATTCCTTTTCCATGCATCTTATTATTTTTCCATTCTCCACTGTAAGAAGATCCATCTGGAAATTTTAAGGTTCCTTCACCATGCCATTTACTATCATTAAATTCACCTTCATAGACATACCCGTTAGGCCAAGTCTCAATACCTTTTCCTTTTTTTGAACCATTTTGCCATTGCCCAACATAAGTTGTCTTATCCGTATAAGTCCAGGTTCCAAATCCATTATTACAATCGCCATTTGTACAACCCGACTTTTTTGCAAAACTCGTATTTGAAATTATTAAGCTCAAAAAGATATATGTTAAAATTTTTTTCATCTAAAAATAAAATATATTAAATTTAAAAAAAAATCCCCCCTAGTAAAACTAGGGGAGAATTTAATTTATTTGTGGTTTAAAGAAAGTGGTTACTTAGTCCACTTCTCCCAAACACTTTTGTTATCAGCTAACCATTTTTTAGCAGCATCTTCGTGAGTCATTTTATCTTCGTCAACTAAAGCAGCCATTGCTCCAATTTGACTAGTGTTAAATGATAATTTTTTGTACATTGCTGCTGCATTAGGATGAGTTTTTGGGAAATTCTCATTAACGGCTTTTTTCAAGTAACCGTCCGGAGCTCCACATTTACCATCACCACCATCAACTGGTCTGCAACCATCATAGTACGGTGGAAAATCAATAAAAGTAAATCCTTTTCCATCTGTAAAGTTTGGTGTCCAGTTAAAGATAATAGTTCCTCTTCCTTCAGCTTCAGCTGCTTTAAGTTCTGCCCATAATGCATCTGCACCACCGGCAAACTTAACAGTCCATAAGTCACCCAATCCAAGAGCTTCTATTCTCTGAGGGATTAGATCTCCATGCCAGCTTTGTGGACCTTCTAACATACGTCCTTTTCCACCAGAGTCTGGTGTAGCAAACGCTTTAGCACAGTCTGGACTTTTTAAAGCATTCCAATCTGGTAAGCCTGGACAATATTTAGCCGCCCAATCAGGATAACCCATATCCTCAATTGTTCTTGCTTCATGATCACCCCAGTCTAATACACCACCCTTTTCTCTAGCTGTATCAAAAGATTTACCAAAAGCGGATTCCCAAACCTCGTGGGCTAATGTTACATCACCAATTCTAATTGACTCGTAAACAGCTTGTGAATCTGCTGGTACATATTTTACATTGTTGCCCATAGATTCTAAAATTCCCCCAATAACATGAGCCATAACCACTTGGCTTGACCAGTTATGAGTTGCAATAACTATAGGCTCAGCACTGTCGCTGCCTGATTTTTTTGCAGATTTGTCTCCTCCACCCATGAAGAAAGCAAGACCCGCTATGACAACAATCGCACCGATAATTAACGGTAGTTTGTTTTTCATTATTCCTCCTAGTACTAGTTAATCTTAATATTATGTGCTTTACTAATAGGATAGTCAACACATAGATATTTATATAATATAATTCTAAATATTTATAAAAGATGCCTACTACTTTAGATATTAAAGAACCTGGACTAAACGTGTTGCCACCTGGAGTTGAAAGACACACTGTCAATATGGGAGGATTAACAGGTTTGCAAATTTTTCCTGATGATCAAATAGAAATTATTAATGAAGAAGGAGATCAAATTTGTGAAATAATTTGCTTTGATAAAAATGGTAAATCTGAATTAGGAATATTAAGTTTAAAAGAAAATATTAAAAAAAGTTTTATTAAAGAGATATTAAATAATAATGATGAAAGTTCTCTAATAACTAAACTTCAATTAAAAAAAAGAAATTTAAATATCAATAATTCTAAATCATCAATTATTTTTGATAAAGATACACCTAGTGGTGAGAAAGTAAAATTAAAATCAAAAGACAAATGTTATGTAATTTTTTCAGCACCTAAAAATGAAATGTTGATTAGTGATCAAAATCCTTCAGGTGATTTAACAATATTTATAAAACGTGCAAAAATTACTAAGGACAAAGAATTGTCTATTATCCCTGACCCTGTTTTTGAGCCTAATTACGAAAAAAATATAAATAGACAAACATGTATTTCATATCAAGTTAAAGAAGGTGATTACATTCAGGTAATTAGTCCAGCAGGCAGGCAATGTTCAGACTTTGTTGCATTTGATACTAAAAAACTTGATAAAGGTATTGAAAAAGGACTTGATTGGCAGACTACCAGAACATTTATGGGTAATACTTTTCCAGGTCCAGGATTATTTTCTAAATTCTATGACACTGATCATGAGCCACTTGTCGAAGTTATTAGAGATACTGTTGGTAAACATGATACTTTTAATTTAGCTTGCACTTCTAAATATTATGAAGATGTAGGTTACTTCGGCCATCCTAATTGCTCTGACAATTTAACAAACTCAATGAGTAAATATGGAGTTCAAAAGCAAAAAGGTTGGCATGCGATAAACTTATTTTTTAACACCTCTTCTACAGGTCTTAATTCCGTAATTTCCGATGAATCTTACGCTAGACCTGGAGATTATGTAATGTTTAAAGCGTTAAAAGATTTAACAATCGGAACCACAGCATGTCCTAGTGATATTGATCCTTGCAATTCATGGAATCCAACTGATATCTTTGTTAGAACATATGACAAAAAAAAAGAATTTTCCAAATCGTTTGCCTTTAGAATGAAAACAGACTCAGAAAAAAAACTCACTAGAAATTCTGGTTTTCACGATAGAACTTCAAAATTAACTCGAAACTTTATTGATACTAGGGGATTTTGGTTACCAAATGATTACACTAAACATGGTTTAGTTGAAGAATATACTGCGTGTCGAGAGAAGGCTGTTTTAATTGATCTTTCATCATTAAGAAAATTCGAAATCATTGGACCCGATGCTGAGGAATTAATGAATTATACGCTGACAAGAAACATAAAAAAACTTTCAGTTGGTAAAGTTGTTTACTCTGCTATGTGTTATGAAAATGGAATGATGTTTGATGATGGTACTTTATTAAGATTAAGTGAAACTGGTTTCAGATGGATATGTGGTGATGAATATTCAGGAGAATGGTTAAAAGAAATTGCAAAAAAGAAAAATTATAAAGTAAGTATAAAAAATTCTACAGATCAGATAAGTAATGTTTCCATTCAAGGACCAAAAAGCAGAGAAATATTAAAAAAAATAATTTTTACTCCACCTACCCAACCTTCTATTGATGAATTAGAATGGTTTAGATTTACTGTTTGTAGAGTCGAAGAACTTCAAGGTATTCCATTAATTGTATCAAGAACAGGATATACTGGTGAACTTGGTTATGAAATATGGTGTCATCCAAAACATGCTCCTGAAGTTTGGGATAAACTAATGGTAGCTGGAAAAGATGATGGTCTAATACCAGCAGGATTTGCCGCTTTAGATAAATTAAGAATTGAAGCAGGTTTAATTTTATTTGGTAATGAATTTGATGGTCAACAGGATCCATTTGAGGCTGGGATAGGTTTTGCTGTTCCATTAAAAACAAAGGAAGAGGATTTTATTGGCAAAGAAGTTCTGAAAGAGAGAAAGATAAATCCTCAAAAAAAACTTGTAGGTCTTGAGCTTATTGGTAAAGAGGCATCTGGACATGGTGATTGTGTACATGTTGGTAGATCTCAAGTAGGTGTAATAACAAGTGGCTGTTTATCTACAACTTTAAATAAGAATATAGCTTTATGTAGAATCGATACTCAATACTCAAGTGAGGGCACTGAAGTTGAAGTTGGTAAAATTGATGGTCATCAAAAAAGAATTTCTGCCAAAGTAGTAGCTTTCCCTCATTTCGACCCTAAAAAGACTAGAGTAAAATCCTAATGGCAAAAACAACTAAAGATTTATTAGAATTTTGGGAGGATCAAATGAAACTTTCCCATATGTCTAGTAATTATTTTTTTAGAAAATCTCCATCTCATTATCATATGATGTTGTTGGTTATGCATGCATTTAAATATAAAGAGCATTTGACTGTTGAAGAGCTTAAGACAAAACTATTTAAAACATCTAGGCCAAAGTCAGCATTAATGATTAATGAAGCTTGTGAAAAAGGCTTCTTTTTTCTTGAAAAAGGATCAAATGATCAACGAAAAAAATTCATAAGGCCAAGCAAATCTTTTATTGATGAATTTAATTTATATATCCAAACATTAAAAAATCTCAGTTTCTAAAGAAAATTTCATTACTATATTTATTACTTATACTTTTTATATATATAAAAAATTATATATTTAACTTCTGCTAAAAATAAAATTCATTAGATGTCATTACCGACAAAAGCAAAAGTAGTAATAATTGGTGGAGGAATTCATGGATTAAGCACTGCTTGGAAACTTTCAGAGACATATAAAAATCCTGATGAAATAATTGTTTTGGAAAAAGATGATACTGCTGCTGGAGCAAGTGGAATTGCTTGTGGAGTAGTAAGAAATAATTACTTTCAGCCTGCAATGAGAGAGCTTATGGCTCATTCAGTTTCGGTTTGGGAAAGTGACCCAAAAGCATGGAAATATAATGCAGTAGGATACCTTCAGATATCTCCTGAAGTAATGCATAAAGATGTTGCTTCTATATATGAACAACAAAAAGCTATCGGTTACGAGTCAGAATTTATAGAAGGTGAGAAAGATTGTATGAACTATATGAAGGGGATGTTTGATGATTGGCAGGCAAAAGGAATAACATCTGTTCTTCATGAAAAAAAAGGTGGTTATGCATTTAATAAGGATTCAATTAAAGCTCTTGAAAAAAAATCAGTGACGAATGGAGTTAATGTTATTAAGGGTGTTAAAGTTACTGGATTTAAAAGAGGTAGCAATAGTAAAGCTGTAACAGGGGTTGAAACTGATAAAGGAACAATAGACTGTGAACAAATAGTTGTTGGTGCAGGTCCTTGGGTTAGAGATTTTTGGAACATGTTAGAGCTTCCAAAAACAGCTTGGATTAAAGATGAGGATGGAAGATTTCATGAAACTGATATGTGGAAATACTGGATGCTACAAGAAGGAATTATAGGAGTAGAGCCTGATTTTTTAAAAACAAATGATGGTAAACAACCACCTGTGGTGCATGTTGACTCAACAGCTCCTTTATATTCTGATACTACAAAAAAATTAATTACAGAAAAAATTTGGGGAATTTATTATAAACCTGATATCGAGGGATTAGGTGTTCAAGGAGGAACATCTCCTTACATAGTTGATAAACATTTCGATAAAGTTAATGTTGATCCTTATGGAGTAAAATCTCCAGAGTATCAAACCACAGAGTCATTTAATGAAATGTGGTGTTCGGCTTTAGCTCATTGTCAAAAAAGATTTGAAGGTAAATCTCATTTATATAGAAAAGGTCCTTCGGGTGGACTTGGGTGTATGACACCAGACTCATTTCCAATCTTTGATAGATTTTTAGAAAATGTTTATATGATTGCTGATGCTAATCATGGTTATAAAATGATTGGTGTTGGTGAACTTGTTGCAAAAGAAATTTTAGGTCAAGAAAGTGATTTATTGAAACCATTTAGATTCAACCGATACGAGAAGGGTGAGCTACACCCTACTTCGAACAGTCCATTTCCTTGGAGCTAGTTTATCTAAGTAGACATAGGTTTTTTTTTCAGTTACCTTTTTAATCTAAAAATTCTTAAGGAGACATATGACTGATTTAGAAAAACATGTTAATCAACCTGGCAGAGCCAAATTAGTAAAAAATGTAAGAGAAAAAATTAATGAATTAGGAATAACATACATTTATTACCAATTTATTTCTGTAACAGGAAGAGTTGTTGGTAAGGGAATTCCAGCTGATCATTGGGAAAGAACTGCTGAAAAAGGTTTCCAACTAGTTTATGGAGCTACAGCTAATTTATTCTTAGATCGTCATAATAATTATATTGGATATGGCCCAGAGGCTATGGAGCTAGTAGGTATTCCAGATCCAGAAACATTTTGTCAATTACCATGGGACAAAAGAGTTGGGAGAGTTTTTGTAACTTGTTTTAGAAATAGAGAAGAAAGAAAAAATCCTGGGGGTCACTTAACATCTGATTGCAGAGGTAATTTAAGAATTTTCATGGATGAATTTCAAAAAAAACATGGTCTTGAATTAAGAGTTGGAACAGAACCAGAAATGATGTGGCTTACTAAAAATGAAGATGGTACTCCAACAGGAAAAGGGTTTTCAAAACCATTTTGTTATCACATAGATCAATTTGAGTCATTAAGACCAGTCTTTATGAAAGTAATAGAATATGCAAAAGCAATGGGATTAGATATGATTCAAGGTGACCATGAAGATGCGCCCGGTCAATTAGAACTTAACTGGACATATGATAATGTTTTAAGAAATGCAGACAGACTTTCAACTTATAGACAAATATGTGCTCAAGTCGCAAGAGAACACGGTTTAATTGCCTGTTTTATGACCAAACCTTTTATGGGAGTTTCAGCCAGTGGATGTCATACGAATATGTCTTTATGGAAAGGTGGAAAAATTAAAACAAATAAACTTGGACACAAAAAATTACCAGGAGTTGAAGAGGTTTTTGGTTATGTTGAGGGTGGGACAAATACTTTTATGCCTGATACTAATGATATGCAATTACCAGGTAAGATAGGTTTACAATCTATCGCAGGGATTATGAAACATTTACCAGCTTTAACAGCTTTAGGTTCATCGACTGTAAATTCTTACAGAAGATTATGGGATCAAGGTTTTTGGGCTCCAGTTTATGCAGATTGGGGATATCAAAACAGAACTTGCGGTTTAAGAGTTTCAGCTCCAGGAAGATTTGAATATAGATCTGTAGACTCAATGCATAATCCATATTTATTAGGGGCCGCTTTATTAAAAGCGTGTGACGAAGGTATTACAAAAAAAATGAAACCAGCGGCACCAGAATCTAGAAATATTTATGAAGCTCAAAAGGCAGGAAAAGACGTAAAAAAACTTCCTTTAAGTTTAGGTGAAGCTTTAGAAAGATTGGCAGAGGATGATGTAATTAAATCTGCAATGCCTGATGAAATGTATAAAGTTTTCCATTGGTATAAAAATGATGAATGGGAAAGATTTTTAGGTGCAACTACTCAGTGGGATCTAGATACTTATCTTGATTGTCTACCATAAAAATTAGAGAAGGAATTGTATGTGCGGAATTGCGGGATTA
Organism: uncultured Pelagibacteraceae bacterium; assembly: GCA_902558705.1. Taxonomy (GTDB): domain Bacteria; phylum Pseudomonadota; class Alphaproteobacteria; order Pelagibacterales; family Pelagibacteraceae; genus Pelagibacter. Next base: position 141,856 of record CACEEW010000001.1, on the reverse strand, counting down.
ATTCATAGAGGGAAATCTTCAAAAGTTGGTCATGAGCTTCAAGGAATGTTACAGGCACTCAAACATAGAGGCGAAGACTCTACTGGTTACGCTTTGTATGGTGATACAAATGGAAAAAATTTCATTATGAGATTTAAAGTGGGTGAAAATGTTGGAGAAGGAAGTACATCAGTTGCTGAAGATGTGTCTGTATATGATGAAAGAAAAAAAATTGTTGATAGTTATCTCTCAGAATTAGGAGCAAAAATAATTAAAGAAGAAAGAATATTACCCTACTCGTTGCGATATGAAATAGAATATGATAAAAAAGATTTATTAAATTTTTCACAAAAAATTGAAAGTATTCCTGGTGTAGAAATTCTTTCAATGGGCAAATCCTTAGAAGTAATTAAAGATCTTGGAAATGCTAAAATGGTTTGTGATCGGTATAATTTAGATAAATTAGTGGGAACACATGCAATAGGTCATGCAAGAATGGCTACCGAGTCTGGAGTTGACATCAAGTCTGCCCACCCTTTTTGGGGCTACCCTTTTAGTGATGTTTCTGTGGTTCATAATGGTCAGCTCACAAATTATTGGAACAACAGAAGATCTTTGGAAAATAAAGGTATGAGATTTATGTCTGAGTGTGACTCTGAGTTAATTGCAGTTTATTTAGCAGAAAAAATGAGAGATGGAGCTTCTTTAGAAGAGGGAATGAAAGAGTCTTTAACAGGATTGGATGGTGTATTTACTTACTTTGTGGCAACAAAAAATTCTTTAGGTATGGCAAAAGATACTATGGCAGCTAAACCATTAGTATTATACGAGTCAGACGATTTAGTTGCAATGGGATCAGAAGAAATAGCTATAAGATCAATTTTACCACAAGAAATTGATACTTATGATCCTTTTGATGGTGAGGTTAAAGTATGGCAAATTTAAAAAGTACTGAGAAAAAAACAAAAGCCCAAGTTATGGGTATGCATACTGAAGTTTTAACAGGAAGAACCCAACAAAAGTTCTTCAATCCAGATGAAGCAGAGAATTTTTATTACTTTGGTACTTATGATGTAGATTTTAATAAAAGAACTGATCTCGATGTTAAAGATATGACAGCTGCTGAAGCCAACAAAGAAATTGATAATTTAATGAGTCAAGGTTATGGAACAATTGTAATTAAAAACCCACAAGGAAAACATAGTTTAGGTGTTGGTATTTTGAATAAATTAAATTTAATTTTCGAAGGAAGTTTAGGTTATTTTGGAATGGGATCGTGTGATGGACCTATTGTTAGAATTAACGGAAGAGTTGGATGGTCATGTGCAGAAAATTTAATGGCTGGAAAAGTTGTAATTGAAAAAAATGCAGGATCATGTTTTGGAGCTGCAATCAGAGGTGGTGATTTAATTTGTAAAGGAAGTGTCGGTGCCAGAACTGGAATAGATATGAAGGGTGGAACAATTATTATTGGTGGTGATGCCGGGGCATTCACTGGATTTATGATGCAAAGAGGAAGGATTATAATACTAGGAGATGTAGGAATTAATTTAGGTGATTCAATGTATGATGGGACAATTTTTATAGGTGGACAAATTGGCTCCTATGGTAGTGATGCTGTAGACTCAGAATTAACAAAAAGTGATCAAGATTGGTTAAAGAGAAAATTAAAAGTCGCTGAAATTGGCGAAAATTTTGATGTAAGTAAAATGAAAAAAATAGTAGCTGGAAAAAAACTTTGGAATTATGACAATTTAGAACCAACTGAGAAAAAAGGAGCAATCTAATGGCAAAAAGAAAAAAGAAAAAAAAATCTAATGGAAAAGGCGTTGGTGGAAAAGCTGATGTCCATACACATGAAGAGGGAAAAAGAAATAAAAGTTTATTAGGTCATAATGCTATTTTTACTCCAGAAGTTATAGACGACATTCATATTAAAGCACAATTAGGACGATACAGAATGCGTGGTATGGCATTGATGAAAAAAATTCCAACTTTTGATGATTTAGTTTTCTTGCCTGGAACACTTACTAGATTTGTTATTGAGGGTTATAGAGAAAAATGTGAAACTAAAACTGTAATTGGACCAAGATGTGAGAATCCGATTGAATTAGATATTCCTGTATATATTACTGGAATGAGTTTTGGTGCTCTTTCTTATGAAGCAAAAACTGCTTTAGCTAGAGGAGCAACAATGGCTGGAAGTGCAACTTGTTCAGGTGAAGGTGGAATGATACCTGATGAGAGAAGATATTCTGAAAAATGGTTTTATCAATGTATTCAATCAAGGTACGGCTTTAACCCTCATCACGCTCAACTAGCAGATGGGATAGAAGTATTTATCGGACAAGGACAAAAAGTTGGAATGGGAGGACATTTAATGGGTCAGAAAGTTACTGACCAAGTGGCTGAAATGAGATCATTACCTTCTGGTATTGACCAAAGATCTCCAGCAAGACATCCTGATTGGTTAGGTCCAGATGATCTGGCTTTAAAAGTTGAAGAATTAAGACAATTGACTAAAAATAGAGTGCCTATTCAATTAAAGCTTGGTGCTTCAAAAGTTTATGATGATGTGCGTATGGCGGCTAAGTGTGATCCTGATTCTATTTATTTAGATGGAATGGAAGGATCTACTGGTGCTGGTCCCCATATAGCTGCAGCAAATACTGGTATTCCTGGAATAGCTGCTATCCGAGAAGCAAGAAGAGCTTTAGATGATGTTGGTAAAACTGGAAAAGTAACTTTAATTTATGCTGGTGGAGTAAGAGATGGTGCTGATATGGCAAAAGCTTTAGCATTAGGTGCTGACGCAATTGCAATCGGAACTGGTTCAATGATTGCATTAAATTGTAACAAAGATATTCCTGAAGCAAATTTTGAAAAAGAAATGGGAGTAAAAGCTGGAGAATGTTACCACTGTCATACAGGAAGATGTCCAGTAGGCGTTGCTACTCAAGATCCAAAATTAAGAGCAAGATTAAATCCTGACGACGCAGCTTTAAGAGTATATAATTATTTACATTCTATGACTTTAGAAGCACAACTTTTAGCTAGAGCTTGTGGAAAAACTAATATTCACTCTTTAGAGCCAGAAGATTTAGCTGCATTAACATCAGAAGCTTCTGCTTTAGCAAAAGTACCATTGGCAGGAACAAACTATACTGTTGGAGTTGATAACTATCATAAAATATAAAGATAATTATGCCCAAGAAAAAAAATAAAAAAATTAAAAGTAAATCAAAAAAAGAAAAGAAAATGAAACTTGGTACTTTTAAGGAAACTGCTAGAGAAAAGTTGATTGGCCAACATATTGGTTATAGATATGATGTAAACTTACTTCCAGATTATAAAAAAATAACACCATTCTTAAAAAAATATGTAGAAGCTATGGGTTGGGATGATCTTAATTGGTTAGAAGATGTTCACATGGGTTATGAAGATGGAAAACCTGCGGTGTTTTGTAGAAATGCGAATGGTTGGGTTACAATTCCAAAGTCAATAAAATTACCAGAAAATCAGCAGGATAGAGATATGATAGCTAGAGAGTTATTGGTTAAATTTCAAATGTCTCCAAAACATCCTCTCGTAGATTTAAAAAAAGCTTATCTAAAATTCTAATTCCACAATCTAAAGTTGTTTTTTTTTAAAAACCTGATGTTTATATTAGGTTTTTTTGTAGTTGTTTCATTTGTCACACCTTAGAAAATTTAATAGGCTTTTGAAAACTAATATGGAGAAAGAATATGACTGATCAGTTAGGTGCTCTTACTACTATATTTACAGAATTTTACTACTGGGTAACAGTGGTTCTGATGTTTTTAATTCACGTCGGATTCTGTATGTATGAAGTCGGTGCATCAAGATACAAACACCATCAACATACTCTTATGAAAAATACAATGCTGATACCATTGGTAACAGTAACTTGGTTTTTATTTGGTTGGTGGATTTATTGGGCTTTTCCAACAGGACCAGGAATAGCTCCATCAATAATGACGGAAAGTACAGGGCTAGTTTTAAGTGGGGGGTTTGGAGGAAATGATCTCGCCAATCCAACTAATGCTCTTATGGCGGTTAATCTTAACGACCATATAATGGGTGTTTTCTGGGCAGCGTTCTTATTATTTTCATGGACAGCTGCTTCTATAGTTTCTGGGGCAATCATTGAAAGAATAACAACTTTTGCATTTGGAATTTTAGCAATTGCGATTGGATCTGTTTTCTGGAGTATAGATGCTTCTTGGGGATGGCACTTTGATGGATGGATGCTCAAAATTCTAGGATATCATGATGCTTATGCGTCAGGTGTAATTCACGCAATAGCAGGTGGATTTGCACTAGGTGTTTTAATGGTTCTGGGACCAAGAATTGGAAAATTCTCATCAAGTGGTGAACCAAGAAATATAGGACCACGAAATCCTTGGCTAGTTACTATTGGATTATTTTTAATTTATACTGGTTTCTGGGGATTTTATGCAGCTTGTAATGTTCCAATATATGACCTTGGGCCTGAGTATGGTATGGAAGGAATAACATTCTGGACAGCAACTAATATCTATTTAACACCTACTACATTAAGTGGAATAACTATGAATTTCTTAATGTCGTTATCAGGTGGATTGTTGGCTGGATATGTTATTGCAAAAGGTGATCCTTTCTGGACTTACTCAAGTGGTCTAGCAGGTATAATATGTGCATCGGCTGGAAATGACTTATATCATCCAATTCAAGCTTTGATTATTGGTATGATTGGTGTTGTGATTTCCTACAAACTTCATTATTGGGTTGAACGAAAGTTCAAAATCGATGATGCGGTTGGAGCAGTAGCTGTACATGGTTATGCTGGTTTTATTGGACTTGTAATATGTGGTTTTGTTCTAAACGGTTATCCAGCATCTGGTTATAGCGTTGGAGCTATGTTTGATGGATCAACTTACGCAACAATTAATCCATTAGGTCAATTTATAGGAGCAATAATAATGTTCTTAGTTCTAGGTCTTATACCAGGATATATAATTGCTAAAGTTCTTAACGGCATGGGTAAATTAAGAATCCCACGAGAAGTTGAGATAGCAGGACTAGACTACGAAATGATGGAATCTGCTAAAAGTGATGAAAAAGCAGTTTCATCAGCAACCAGGTAAAGGAGATAATATATGGCTACAGTTACAAACTGGATAGATCATCTAAATAAACCTGCAGAAGAGGTTGCTGGATCGGTTTATCCTGGAGCAGGATCTAGTGAATTTTTACTAGTCCTTCTGTTAATTGCTGTATGGATTGGATGGAGTGTCATTACAGATAAATCTGAAAAAGAAGAACTTGAAAGATTATCTAGAAAAAGACATGGAACAAACGATCATAAAAGCAATATTACCGAATGGTAATTTAAATTAAAATTTGGGCGCTACTTGAATGTAGCGCCCTTTTTTTATAATCTTATTGTAATGAGTGAAGATAAAAACGAAGAGGAAGAGCTGAGACCTACGAAAATGAGAGGGGTTGCTTTTCCAAAAGCAAAGTATGGAGTAATTCTTGCAATTATCTTAATAGTAGTAGTAAATTTTATTTTATATAAAGAAACTATCTTTTCATTTTTTAAATAATTGTGATAGCCTAGGCAATGGCTAAAAACTTATTCAAAATAGCAAAGCAAAAAAAAATAAAATATTTCTTAATTAGCTTTGTTGATCTTTTTGGTGTACTCAGATCAAAACTAGTTCCAGCGCATGCTATTAAAGAAATGCAGACTATAGGAGCAGGATTTGCTGGTTTTGCAGCTTGGCTAGATATGTCACCCGCAGATAGCGATATGTTTGGTATTCCTGATCCAGATAGTTTAATTCAATTGCCTTGGAACAAAGAAGTAGGGTGGCTTGCATCTGATTTATGGATGAACAGTAAACCTGTAGAAGCCTCTCCAAGAATAATGCTGAAAAATCAAATTAAGAGATTAAAAAAACAAAATCTAACAATGAAATCAGGTGTAGAGTGTGAATACTTTTTAATCTCACCAGATGGAAATTCAATTGCTGATCTAAGAGATATCCAGTCTAAACCTTGTTATGACCAATCAGCTTTGATGAGAAGATATGATTTAATTAAGGAGATTTGTGATTGCATGATTGAAATGGGATGGGGTCCTTATCAAAACGATCATGAAGATGCTAATGGTCAATTTGAGATGAATTGGGATTATGATAATTGTCTAAAAACGGCAGATAGACATACTTTTTTTAAGTATATGGTAAAAACTATAGCTGAAAAACATGGTTTAAGAGCAACTTTTATGCCTAAACCATTTGAAAACCTCACAGGTAATGGTTGTCATGCCCACGTATCTGTTTGGGATGGAAAGAAAAATAAATTTTTAGATAAATCAGACAAGCTTGGACTTAGCAAAATGGCTTACAATTTTTTAGGTGGAGTAATTAAAAATGCCTCATCCCTATCTGCTTTCTTTAATCCAACAATTAATAGCTATAGAAGAATTAATGCTCCTCCAACAAAATCTGGGGCATCGTGGTCACCTAGCAGCATATCTTATACAGGCAATAATAGAACACACATGATAAGAATTCCAGATCCTGGTAGATTTGAACTAAGATTGATGGATGGATCTGCAAATCCATATTTATTACAAGCAAGTGTATTAGCTGCTGGGCTATATGGATTAAAAAATAAAATTGATCCAGGTGAGCCTCTTACTTGTAATATGTACACAGATTACAAAAAATATCCTAATTTACCTAAATTACCAAATGAACTTCAAGATTCGCTAGAACTTTTAAAAAATAATAAGGAAATGAATGAAGCTTTTGGAAAAGAAACAATTAATAGTTATATAAAACTGAGAAAATCTGAAATTAATGAATTTGATAATAAAGAAAACTTTGATAAGTCCAAACCTGTAACACACTGGGAAAGACAAAATACTTTAGACTGTTAAAGTGAAGAGTTTAAAAAGTATTAAAAACTGGACGCTTATAAAATCTTTAAAAAATAATAATTTCAGTTTTAAAAGAAATTATGTTTTAAAATTTGTTCCTTCTTTGTTATTAACGAATGCTTTTAAATCAATTTCTAGTTGGAAAAATTATAAGGCTACACCCCTAATTAAACTTGATAAATTACAAAAAAATTTAAAACTTAACAATGTTTTTTATAAAGATGAATCCAAAAGATTTCATTTAAAATCCTTTAAGGCATTAGGGGGCGCATATGCTGTTGAAAGAATATCTAAAGGAAAAAAAAATATAATTATTTCCTCAGCAACTGCTGGAAACCATGGAAGATCTGTTGCATGGGGAGCTAAAAGATTAGGTCTAAAATGCAAAATCTTTGTCAGTCAATACGTAAGTGATTCAAGAATTAAAGAAATTAAAAAATTTGGAGCTGAAGTTATAAAAGTTAAAGGAGATTATGAAAACTCTCTTAATGAATGTAAAAAGTTATCAAAAAAAAATAATTGGAAAATTGTGCAAGATGTTGCTACAAGAGATTATAAATTGGTCCCTCAACTTACAATGGCAGGATATTCCATAATGATAAGAGAAATATCTAAACAAACTAATCAATATATAACCCATATTTTTTTACAAGCCGGTGTAGGTGGCATGGCTGCTGGTGTTGTTGCTGGTGTTGCTAAATATTTTAGAAGAATTCCAAAAATAATAATTGTTGAGCCTGATAGAGCTGATTGTGTACTTCAGAGCATTAAAAATAATAGACTTAAAAAAATTAAGATTAAAAAAGAGAGTATCATGGGCGGTATGTCATGTAATGAAATGTCATATATTCCTTGGCAAATATTAAAAAAAGCATGCAATTGTTGTGTATCTGTAAGTGATAGGAATGTTGCCAAAACTTTAGCTATGCTTAAAGACAAAAAGCTAAGCAAAAATTCAATTATTGGTGGAGAATGCTCAACACCTGGAATTATAAGCCTAATTGGTGTTTGTAATAATTTTAAGACTAAAAAACTCATTGAACTTAACGAAAAATCTAATGTTTTAGTAATAGGATGCGAAGGTAATGCAGATGTTAAACTTTACAAACAACTGCTATCTAAAGGAAGAAAATAAAATTCACATGACAAAAAATGCAATATTTTGGATCAGGGAAGATTTTAGAATTGAACATAATCCAGCACTTTCTTTTGCTAGTCAAAATCATGATAATGTTATTGGATTATTTATTTATAACAAAGCTGATTTTGATAAAAAACGAGAAGCACAAAAATGGTGGTTATATAAATCTTTAGAAGAATTTAAATCAGAATTATATAAATATAAAATAAATCTTCAAATATTAGAGGGAGATGAGCTAGATGTGTTATCAAAGATAAAAAAAAAAGATAATATTTCAGTTTATTGGAATAAAATATACGAACCAGATGTAATTGCTAAAGGTAAAAAAATTAGAGATGCTTTTTTAAAAAATGAAGTTCAGTTTAAATATTTTAAAGGAAATATTTTAAACGAATTTCAAGAAGTAGCTAAAAACGATGGAACACCCTTTAAAGTGTTTAGTCCATTTTGGAAAAATGCTGAACAAAAATATTTAAGCTTACCTCCAAGTAAAAATTATATTGTAAAAAAAAAAACAAAGTCAATCTCAGTTTTCAAAAATTGTATAGAACCTAAAGATATTTTGCCTAAAAAGAATTGGTATAAAAAATTTGAAGAATATTGGAAAGTTTCAGAAAATGACTCTAAAAAAGTTCTTAATAATTTGATCGAAAAAAGAATTAAAGATTATGGAACAGCTAGAGATTATCCATCAGTTGAAGGTACCTCAAAATTATCTCCTTATATTAAGCATGGTCAAATTCACGTAAGTACGATTTGGCAAAAATGTAACGAGATTAAATCTAAAGGAATTGGCTACAGAAAATATGTTAATGAATTAGGTTGGCGTGAGTTTTCACATAGCTTAATAAATTATTTTCCGGAATTTTTAAAAGGTAATTATAGAAAAGAATTCGATCGATTTCCTTGGATAAAAAATAAAAAGTTTCTAAAAGCATGGAAATCAGGAATGACTGGCTATCCTATTGTAGATGCTGGAATGAGAGAGTTGTACGAAACTGGATGGATGCATAACAGAATTAGAATGGTAGTTGGTTCTTTTTTGGTTAAGCATTTGAGAATTAATTGGACAGAGGGTGAAAAACATTTCAGAAATTGTTTATTAGACTTTAATAAAGCAAATAACGTAGCTCAATGGCAATGGGTTGCTGGTTGTGGAGCTGATGCTGCACCTTACTTTAGAATATTTAATCCTATTTTGCAGGGTGAAAAATTTGATAAAGAAGGTCTATACGTAAAAAAATGGGTTCCTGAGTTAAGCAAAGTCCCTAACAAATTTATTCACAAGCCATGGGAAATGGAGCATAAACACCAAGAAGCTATTAAGACTATAATAGGGAAAGACTATCCTAAACCTATAGTGATCCACGAAAAAGCAAGAGCTGCTGCTCTAGAGGCTTTTCAATCACTTAAGAAATAAATACTCTATTCGCCAATAAAATGGTGAATAATTGTTCTATTCTGCGTCTCTAAACGATGTTCAAATAAATATAAACCCTGCCAAGTTCCAAGAAGTAATTCATTATTTTTAATACTAAGCGAGATTTGGTTGTTGGTTAAAGCAGATTTTATATGAGCAGGCATATCGTCTTTACCCTCAGTGGTGTGTACGTACAATTTATTGTTCATTGGTACCAGTTTGTCAAAATAATTTATTAAATCGATTTGAACATCTGGATCAGCATTTTCTTGAACAATTAGGGATGCACTAGTATGTTGAATACTTAAATTAAGCATCCCATTTTTAAACTTATTAGTGTTAATCCACTGAATTGTCTGATCAGTGAATTCATACAACCTTTGACCAGTAGTACTTATTTTTAGATTAAGGAACTCTTGCTTCATTAATTTTTTTCCACAGATGTTAATTCATATAATCGACTGGTTGTTCTTTTAAATGGTTCATACAAATTATTAGATGATCCTAAAAAATCTAAATTTTCCTCAGAGGTAATCATTAGTGGAATTTTTTTTTCATAAATAATATCAATAAAAGTAATAAATCTTTGTTGTTGATTGGAATTATTTTGATCAAATTTAGGTAAATTTATAATAAAGATAAAATCACTAATATCAGCGATTGCTATATAATCCTCAGATCCCAGATTTTTATTAAATAATTCATCAAAGGTAAATTTTATAACTCCGTCATAAAAATTTTCTAATCTTATTTGGCGTCCTTTTATTTCTAAAATTTTTAGTGTCTTTTCTTTATTCTTGGTAACTTTTCTAAAATATTTATTTAATATAAAATTTGTTGATTTATCAATTGGAGATAAAAATCTTTCTAAATTAACATTTTTACTTGAGCGATAATCCTCATCAATTAACAATTCTTTCTGAAAACAATAATTTTCTAAAATTTTTATGAATGGAATAAATTGATCTCTTTGCAATCCATCTTTATAAAGATCTTTAATAAGTATATTTGACGAAAAAATAACTTTAATATTTTCCTCAAATATCTTTTCAAACAATCTTCCTAAAATCATTGCATCAACAATATTCGTAACTTGAAATTCATCAAAATAAATAATTTCGGTTTTTTTACTTAAATCTTTTACAAAATTTTTTATTCCATTTTCCTTATCTTTGTTTTCAAAAATATAATTATGAAATTTAATCATAAATTCATTAAAATGAAGTCTTAATTTTTTTTCTTTTAGTATATTAAAAAAAAAATTAAGTATCATTGTTTTACCAACCCCCACATCTCCAACTAAGTAGAATCCTATTTTACTCTTCCCTTTTTTAAAAAATTTTTTTAGAAAATTTTGATTAAAATTACTTGAATAATAATCCTTAAGTTTATCTATTATATTAATTTGATTTTGATTAATTTCATATTGCTTATCTTCACAATGATTTAAAAATAGTTTGTTTAAATTCATTTTTTTGTTTTAAAATCTATTCCGTACTCTGATCTGGGTCCACGTCTCAATCCAAAAGGACCTGAAATAAATATAGTTAAAGGCTTCGTACCAGGTTTTAAATCAACTCTATGTAAATTATTAGCTGATCTAAAACCAATGTATCCTGGTGGTCTCCAAAATTTTCCTGTACTCAAAGTTTCCCAATAGCCTCCTCTTAATATTATCGTAATATAAGGAAATGTATGATTATGAACTCCATCTCCATGATCATCAGCCAACATTTCATGGATCAAGATGTTAAAGGGAAACCATTTTGGTCTATGTCTTAAAAGAACATAGTATCTATTCATCCATGGTTTAGCATCAGCATATCTAGGATGGGAAGGTCCTCTATCTAGAACAACTTTTTTTCTTCCAATTTTTTCTAAGAATCTTAAAAACATATTTAATCATATTGAATTATAGATCCATTTTTAACAACAAATAAATTTCCACCTTGAATGTAAGGTTTCGATATAAAGTCACGAGCAACTTTTTCAGTTTTTAATACATTTCCTGAATACAAATTTATTGCTATTAAATTTCCATCTGAATTACTTAAATAAAGTTTATTACTACCAATAGAAAAACCTGTAGGTTTTAAATTCTTTCTTTTTTTTTGATCATAATTTTTATAAAGATTGTTAATCTTAATTATATTACCCTGTTTTTTTTGAAGAGTGAAAAGATGTCCACTTTTCGAAACAGTAAAAATAAAATCGTCAACTATAATAGGTGTTAAAATAGAATTAATTTCATTAATCCAATTAGTTGTTCCAGTTTTCAAATCAACCGAATAAAATTGATCTTTATTATTAGAAAAATAAATGGAATTACCATCACTTATTAATTTTGAGTAGTTAAAATTATACGTCTCATTAGCAATATTACTTTTTTGAGTAGGAAGTTGCCATTGTATTAATCCAGAAGATATATCAACTGCTGTAATGTCCCCTATTGAATTGTTAAAAATTACAAGATTATCTTTAATTATTAATGAAAATTTTGATTTTGAAACGGTAAAAGAGTCTTCTGTCTGTACATTCCAACATTCAGAACCATCTTTTAAATAAAAACATCTCAATGTATTTTTATAATCAATTACAAAAAATTTGTTATCATTAATTTTTATTTCTGAATTAAAAGGATAATCACTTTTATTAGACCACATTAAATTTCCAGTATTACTATTTATTGAAAAGATTTTTGAAACATTATCAGCTACTATTAAATTATTGTTTATCAAAGAAAATGATAAAATTGGATTTAATTTTTTTTCATTTTTAGAATAATAATTTTTTTTCCAAGAAATTTTTTTATTTTCATCAATTCTTATGATGTCTCCTTTTTTATTAAAAAATATTAAACCTTGATCTAAGAATAATGGTTCATAATTAGATTGCGCAAAATTTTCAAATTTTGAAAATTTATGGGTTGCAACTTTATTAAGATGTCCTTCATATTCCAGTGATCCAAAGTTATTGAGTTTATTATTAGTTTTTTTATTATTTTGACTTTTAGACAAGTCTAATTTTAATGAAGCATTTAATTCACTCACTACATTCTTTTTTTCAACAAGAATTTTTTTTAAATTCTTGTTTTCATTTTCAATTTTTTCTTTCTCATTCCATAGTTTTGAATTCTTGTTTAATGAACAATTGTTTAGAAGAAAAGAAATTAAGATAAATATTAATAGTTTATTCACTAAGATCTCGGTTTAATCTTTTTTGAGTTTCTTTTATTATGTCTGTATTAGCATTTTTTGTATTTAGTATTTGATTAAAAAATTCTTTTGACTTTTGTTTTTCATTTTTTGAGTAAAAATATTCTGCTAATAAATATAATCCATGTGACTTCCAAATACTTTTTGAATTAATGATGGGGTTCAATATATTCAATAATTCATTTTCATTAATCGTGTCAGCATTAAAAAGAGCCTTTTTATATATTATAAGATTTTTGATTTCATAATCTAAGGAAGTTTTATTTATAAGAACATCAAATAAATAATTAATTTCATTTTTGTCTTTTATCAAATTTTCGTCGATCAAATAATAAAGCGCTAAAGGAGAATATGTGCTGTTTTTATCCTCGATAATTTCTTTCATCTCAGAGATAATTTTAGAGTCATCACCATTCTTATGTTCAATTATTGCACTATTATATCTATTTGAAATGTTCTCTTTATGTTGGTCTTCATAAATTTGATATATGTAAAAACTTAAAATTGAAAATATTAAAAAAATTGTAATTGTTGCTAATATCTTTTTATTATTTATAAAAAAATCTTTAATTTTTTGATTTCTTGTATTTCTATCAATTATAGAGATTTCTTCATCCATTTTTAAATCATATTTCTAAGGACATATTGCAATATGCCTCCATTTTTATAATACTCTAATTCATTTTTAGTATCGATCCTACATAATGTTTGGATCTTTTTAATCTCTCCTGAGGCATACTTTATTTCAACCTTAATCTTATCAGAGGGGTTAATTCCATTTTCAATTTCCATTACACTTATTAATTCAGATCCAATTAAATTAAGTTTTTTTCTATCTATATTATCAATAAATTGTAATGGTAAGATGCCCATACCAATCAAATTTGATCTATGAATTCTTTCAAAGCTTTCAGCAATTACAGTTTTTACTCCTAATAGTTTTGTTCCTTTAGCAGCCCAGTCTCTAGAAGAACCGGTTCCATACTCTTTGCCTCCAATAACAACTAGGTCTGTTCCTCTTTTTTTATATTCCACAACTGCATCATAAATTGGCATTACTTTATCTTCAGGGTACAGCTTGGTAAAACCCCCCTCTGTACCTGGGGCCATTTCATTCCTAATTCTTATATTAGCAAAAGTTCCTCTCATCATAACTTCATGATTACCTCTTCTAGAACCATAGGAATTATAATCTTTAGGTAATATTTGATGTTTCATAAAATATTCACCAGTAGGGCTTTCTTTCTGAATATTTCCAGCGGGTGAAATATGATCTGTTGTAACCATATCACCTAAGATCAGTAATGGTCTAGCATCTTTAATTTCTTGAAAACCCTCTGGTTCATCTGGAAGGTTGTCAAAAAAAGGAGGTTTTTTTACATAGGTAGAGTTTTCTTCCCAATTATAAATGCTTGTTTTTTCTGTTTTGATTTCTTGCCACTGTTTTGGTCCCTCAGAAACATTTGAATATCTTTTAACAAACATTTCAGCGTTTAAAGATGATTTAAGAGTTTCTTCTATTTCTTTGTTAGTCGGCCAAATATCTTTCATAAAAACATCATTTCCATTTTTATCTTTTCCAAAAGAGTCTTTGTACAAATCAAATTCCATATGTCCTGCTAAAGCATAAGCAACTACTAAAGCAGGAGATGCTAAATAATTTGCTTTAATATGAGGAGAAATTCTTCCTTCAAAATTTCTATTTCCAGATAAAACTGAAACACCGTAAATATCTTCTTTTCGGATAGCTTCAACTATATTATCTGCCAATGGACCAGAATTTCCAATGCATGTAGTGCAGCCATAACCAACCAGATTAAAACCTAATTTGTCTAAATAAATGTTTAAGCCAGCTTTGGCTAAATAATCTGTAACCACTTGAGACCCTGGAGCTAACGAAGTTTTTACCCAAGGTTTTACATCAAGACCAAGCTCTACAGCTTTTTTTGCAAGCAAACCTGCTCCTATAAGAACGTTTGGATTTGAAGTATTTGTGCAAGATGTAATCGCTGCAATTAGAATAGATCCATCTTTTATTTCAAAATCAGTATTAGGAACTTTAGCCACTGAGAAATCTTTTCTATTAGTTGTATCTTCAAAACTTTTTTTAAAGCTTTTTGATGCATCAGTTAACAAAACTTTGTCTTGAGGTCTTTTTGGTCCAGAAATTGTAGGTACTATTGTAGACATATCCAGAGTTAAAGTATCTGTAAATTCAATATCATCACTTACCCATAATCCTTGAGCTTTTGCATACTCCTCCACTATTTTTACTATGGACTGATCTCTTCCAGAAAATTTTAAATATTTTAAAGTCTCATCATCTATTGGGAAAAATCCACACGTTGCACCATACTCTGGAGCCATATTTGCTATTGTTGCGCGATCAGCTAGAGTTAAATTCTTCAAACCATCACCATAAAACTCTACAAATTTTCCAACAACACCCTTATCTCTTAACATCTTAACAACTGTTAAAACCAAATCAGTAGCTGTAGTGCCCTCAGGCATTTTATTTTTTACTTCAAAACCAATAACTTCTGGAATTAACATAGATATTGGCTGTCCTAACATTCCTGCTTCTGCTTCTATACCTCCAACACCCCATCCTAAAACAGACAAGCCATTAACCATTGTTGTATGACTATCTGTACCAACAAGTGTATCAGGAAATAAATAATATTGACCTTCGTGCTCAGCAGACCAAACAACTTTTGAGAGATATTCAAGATTAACTTGATGACAAATCCCCGTTCCTGGTGGAACTATTCTAAAGTTGTTAAATGCCTGTTGTCCCCATTTAAGAAAAGAGTATCGTTCTCCATTTCTATTAAATTCAATTTCAACATTTTTATCAAAAGAGTCTGCTTTTGCAGATTGGTCTACTTGAACCGAGTGGTCAATTACAAGGTCTACAGCTGAAAGAGGGTTAATTGTATTTGGATCTTTATTTTTGTTCTTAACAGCTTCTCGCATAGCAGCAAGATCTGCTACTGCAGGTATTCCAGTGTAGTCTTGAAGTAAAACTCTTGCTGGTCTATATGCTATTTCAGTTTTGGATTTTTTTTCTTTTAGCCATTTTTTTATTGCTTCAATTTGATTTTTAGTAACTGACAAGTCATCTTCATATCTTAAAAGATTTTCAAGTAATACCTTAAGGGATTTAGGTAGCTTTGATATACCATCTAGGCCATTAGTTTCAGCTTTAGATAAAGAAAAAATTTTAAAGTCTTTATTATTAATCTTTATGTCTGTTAATGAATTGTATGAATTTTTTGTACCTGGTTTCATGTATTATATATAAAAAGTAATTATGCTTAAAATAAGAAGCAGTGACATAACACAATTAAAGTATTTAATAAATTTCTCATTTGTCGCAAATTTCCTTAGATATTTACCTACAAATGTCCAAAAAGTAATACTGCTTAAAGAAACTAAGAATGCAAAAAGAATAACTTGAGTCGCATATTTCAAATAGTTCTCTCCATGTTCGACATAAGTTGATACAATAATTATACCAATTAATACACCTTTAGGATTTAAGAATTGAAAAAGAAATGTCTCAATGAACTTTACTGGGTTTTCATTTTTTTTCTCACTATCTATCTTTGAAAAATAAATTTTATAAGCTAAGTATACTAAAAATATACTTCCTAAATATTTTAAAGAAACTTGAATAATAGGAAATATTTTGAATACATTAACTAAACCAATTGTTAATAGAAAAATCAGAAAAGTAAATCCTAATGCAACTCCAAAAATATGTGGTAATGTTTTTTTTATACCAAAATTAAAACCTGAATAAGAAGCTATTACGTTGTTCGGACCTGGGGTGTAGGCTGCTACTATCCAAAACAAAGCCATTGATAAAATTTCAGGGTGCATGAAATTAGGCTATAGGAAGACCATTTTCAGATTTTTGAGATGGATGTACTAAGATTACTTTTCCTTTTTTATCGATTGAGCCTAAAATTAAAACTTGTGAAACTACTCCAGCAATATTTTTTTCAGCAAAATTGCAAACACCTATAACTTGTTTACCTTTTAAATTTTCTTCATTGTAGTAATGAGTAATCTGAGCTGATGATCGCTTAATGCCAATTTCTTCTCCAAAATCTACCTCAACAACTAATGAGGGTTTTCTAGCTTTTTCATTTTTCTTAACTGAAACCACTGTTCCAATTCTAATATCAACTTTATCAAAAATATCGTATGTTATTTCTTCTTTCATAAATGCAGTATTTATATTAATTATTAGTTATGAGTACAGATATTAATTTAGAAGAATTATATAATAATTCTGTAAAAATTTTATCAGATCTAATAGGTTTTAGGACTATTTCAGGAGAAGATAATAGTGAATTAATTAATTATTGTGAAAATTTACTAAAAAAACTTGGCGCAACATCTTTTAAGACATTTGATAATGAAAAAAAAAGAGTAAATCTTTTCGCGACTATTAAAGCAAAAAAATCTAATGGTGCTAAACCAATAATTTTATCTGGTCATACAGATACAGTTCCTGTCTCTAAAAGTTGGAGTACTGATCCTTTTAAAGCAACAATTAAGGATGACAAACTTTATGGTAGAGGTTCTTGTGACATGAAAGGTTTTATAGCATGTACTTTAGCTTTTGCTCCAATTTATGCAAAAATAAATTTAAATAGAGATATCCATTTTTCATTTACCTTTGATGAAGAGACAGCATGTTTAGGAGCTCCTATTTTAATCAAAGAACTCCAAAAAAGAAATATTCAAGATGGAATTTGTATTATTGGTGAACCTACTAAAATGAAAATCATAGATGCTCACAAAGGTTGTTATGAATATACAACTTATTTTGAGGGTTTAGCAGGACACAGCTCTGCTCCTCATAAAGGTGTTAGTGCTGTTGAATTTGCAACAAGATACGCATCAAAATTAATTGAATTAAGAAATGAACTTAAAAAAAGAGCTCCAAAAGACTCAATATTTGATCCACCTTTTTCAACTTTACAAGTAGGAGGAATATTTGGAGGTATTGCTCATAATGTTATAGCTGATAAGTGTCATATTAATTGGGAAACAAGACCAGTTGTAAAAGAAGATGGTGTTTTTTTAAATAAAAAAATTGATGAATACGCGAATGATATTCTTTTGCCAGAAATGAAAAAGGTTTTTTCTAAATCAAATATAAGAAAGGAAATAATAGGTGAAGTGACAGGATTTGATCGAGTTGAAAAATCTGAGGCTTGTGAGTTAGTTTCAAGTCTCACTGGTGATAATTCAAGAGAAGTTGTATCTTTTGGAACAGAGGCAGGATTATTTCAAGAAATTGGTATGAGTACAGTTGTATGTGGTCCAGGCTCAATTGAGCAAGCTCACAAAGTAGATGAATTTATTGAACTAAACGAATTAAAAAAGTGTTTAAAGTTTTTAGATGGTTTAAAAAAACAATCTCTTCTAAATTAACTCCACCCACCAACAGATTTTACTTCCAAAAATTCCTCAAGGCCATGTTCACCTGCTTCTCTACCTATTCCTGAATGTTTAAACCCTCCAAACGGAGCATCAACAGCAATACCAGCTCCATTTACATCAACCATTCCTGATCTCAGCTTTCTCGCAACTCTTTTTACTTTTTCTGAGTCTTTAGTTTGGATATAATTTGTTAACCCATAAGGTGTGTCATTGGCAATTTCAATTGCTTCTTCCTCAGTTTCAAATGGAATTACTGATAATACTGGTCCAAAAATTTCTGTTCTTGCAACTTCCATATTATTATTTACATCTGCAAATACAGTAGGTTTAACAAAATAACCTTTGTCTAGCCCTGGTGGTTTACCTGGTCCACCTGCAACTAATTTAGCACCTTCATCAATTCCTTTTTTAATTAAAGTTTGAATTTTATTATATTGTGTTTCAGAAATCACTGGGCCTATATGCTCTCCTTCTTTTTTAGGGTCACCTACCTCGAAATTTTCTGTATATTTTTTCAATCTTTCTATTGCATCACTATACATAGATTTCTCTACTAGCATTCTTGTAGGAGCATTACATGATTGACCTGAATTTCTAAAACATCTTAACGCACCTCTTTCAATTGCCTCAGGATCAGCGTCCTTGAAAATAATATTAGCACCTTTGCCTCCTAATTCTAAACTCACTCTTTTAAAATCTTTAGCAGCATTCTGAGAAATTAAAGCTCCTGCTCTAGTTGATCCTGTAAAGGAAATCATATTTATATCCGGGTGGCTTGTTAGTGCATCGCCTGTTGTGGCTCCATCTCCATTAACTAAATTGAACACTCCTGCAGGAAATTTGGTGTCATCTATCAATTCAGCAAGTATCATTGATGATAATGGCGCAAGTTCTGATGGTTTTAAAACCATTGTGCATCCAGATGCAATTGCAGGCATAACTTTTAAGCAAACTTGGTTCATTGGCCAATTCCAAGGTGTTATTAATGCACAAACTCCTTTTGGTTCATAGATAAGTCTTTGGTTTGGAGCATGTTCACCTAATGGTTTTTCAAATTCAAAATTTTTTAAATATCTAATAAAAGACTTTAAATGGGCAGCACCTGTTCCAGCTTGAAGTTTAGTAGCAAAGTCTTTTGGTGCACCCATTTCAACAGTAATTGCATTGGCAATATCTGCCCATCTTTTTTTATAATTCTCATAAAGTTTTTCTAATAATCTTATTCTTTCTTCTTTCGGTGAAAATGACCATGAGCTATATGCCTTTTTTGCAGCGTTTACTGCTAGGTCAATATCTTTTTTGTTCCCTAATGATATTACGGCACATTCTTCTTCTGTAGCAGGGTTGATTACTTTAATTTCTTTTTTGCTTATTGCTGTTACCCATTTACCATCTATATAAAAATTTTTTTTATTTTCCATAGCAGACTCCTAACCTTTCCTTATTTTTTTGCAAACAAATTAGTTAATTCATAAACTATTGTTGCTGCAGCAAGAGAGGTTACTTCAGCATGATCATAAGCTGGTGAAACCTCAACAACATCAGCTGAAATTAAATTTAAACCTGATAAACCTCTTATAGTGTTAACCATTTCTCTTGAGGTCATTCCAGCAATTTCTGGTGTACCAGTTCCAGGGGCAAAAGCAGGATCTAATACATCTATATCAATAGATAAATATAAAGGGTTATCTCCAACTCTTTTTTTAATTCTTTCAGCAATTTTATCAGTTCCTTGAGTTTGAAACTCATCACAATGAATAATCTTAAATCCAAAACTTTCATCATTTTTGATATCATCTCTACTGTACAAAGGTCCTCTTATACCCACATGCATTGAAGCATCATCTAAAAATAAATTTTCTTCCCTTGCTCTTCTAAAAGGTGTTCCGTGAGTGTAAGGTGCACCAAAATAAGTATCCCAAGTATCTAGGTGAGCATCAAAATGCACTAAAGCTACTGGACCATTGTTAATTTTATTAACAGCTTTTAACAAAGGAAATGCAATTGTGTGGTCACCACCAAGACTTATAATTCCTCCAACTTTATTCAATAATTCTTCAGCTCCCACCTCTATCTGTTTAATTGCCTCTTCAATATTAAATGGGTTGCAAGTGATATCTCCTGCATCAGCTACCTGTTGTACTTTGAAAGGTTCAACATCATAACTTGGATGGTAATTTGTTCTTAAGTGTCTGGAAGCTTGTCTAATACTTTGAGGTCCAAATCTTGCACCTGGTCTGTAACTGGTTCCAGCATCAAATGGAATCCCAACAATTGCAACATCACAACTCTCTACATCTCTAAGCTCAGGTAATCTTGCAAATGTTGAAGGGCCAGCAAACCGTGGTACTTTAGTTCCACTTACTGGTTGGATTGGAACTTTATTTCTTTTTTTTTTCACAGTAAAATTGTATCACATTCATCTAAATTGGAATATCTTCTATATGTAAATTTATGAGCTTAATTAGATTAATTATACTATCTTTATTTATTTTTACTCAAACTCAAGCTGATACTATTTATAATCTTATAAAAATTCCAAATTTAGAAATTTATGATATTAAAACTTCAAACAAACTTAGATACTTATTTGCCAAACAACCTTTTACTCTTGGTATTGAAAAAAATATAAATTGTTATAATTCTGAAAAGAAAATTCTTGATCAAAAATACAAAATAATTAAAAAAAATTTAGATAGATATAATCAAGAATTTCTCAAAAAAATTAATCTTAAATACATAGTCATGTGTGAGGATTTATCCATATCAAAAATTAATACTGCTGGAATTCCTGACCATGTTATGAAAACATTAATCTTAGATATCAAATTTAACAAAGATTATTTTGAACGTGTAATTCACCATGAAGTGTTCCATATTATAAATGATAGTTTTAAACAATTATTTGATGAAGATGTCTGGTCTAAATTTAATGTTGAAGAATTTGAATATGCTGAATGCTCCACCTGCACAGATAAATTAGGCTTAGATACTTACAAAAATACTAATGGTTTTTTAACTGAATATTCAAGATCAACTGCATCTGAGGATATGGCTGAAGTATTTTCTCATTTAATGATTGGATTAAACTTAGATAGACTTGATCCAATTTTAGAAAAGAAAATTAAGTTTATTAAAACTAATCTTTTAAAAATAGATGAAAATTTCATTTTATGATTGAAAAAATTAAGGCATCAAAATCTGAAAAAGCGATTTTGATATTTATAGTTACTTTAGCAGTATTCTTTTTTGGTTCTTTCTTTTTGATAAAAGATAAATGTTTATTTGTAAAAAATTATGACCCTCTAAAAATTACTTTTGATAATCCCAAAAATATCGCAATATTGAATGTTGCCTGTGGAAATGTAATAATTGAACTTTATCCTAACATTTCACCCAATGCTGTGAAAAGATTTAAACAATTAATTAACACGAAATCCTATGATGATGTTGCATTTCATAGAGTAATTAAAGACACACTTGTTCAGGCTGGGGATTTAGAGTTTGGCAAAAAGGGTAATTTAGATTATGGAAAAATTGGAACTGGGAAATCTGGATTAGGAACAATCAATTCAGAGGTTGATACCCCATTTAACTTTGATAAAGGTAGTATTGGTCTTGCAAGAGGTCAAAAATATAACACTGAGGATAGTCAATTTTTTATAATCCTCAGAGATGAGCCATTATATGAAACTGAATATACCCCAATAGGAAAGGTAATATATGGATTAGAAGCATTGAAAAAAATAAAATATTTAGATAAATCTCAATATGTATTAAGGCCTGACTTTATAAATTCTTTAAGAATGTTAGTTAACTAAAGGTTTACCTGTTGCAAGAGTATGTTTTATTCTATCTTGAGTTTTTTGAGTTTCAATTAATCTCATAAAAGCATCAAGCTCCAATTCAAATAAATCATCTTCAGATAAAGTTTTGTCAATTGTAGTATCGCCTCCACTCAAAACATGAGCTAACTCTTTTGCAACCTCAACCCCATGTTCTAATATAACTTTATCATTATAAAGTTTTTCTATAATTTTATCCATTTCTCCTCTTACTGCTTTTCCAGGCAGATTAAATTTATGTTCTTCAGGTGCTTTAAAATCTTTATTTTCACTAAGAATTTTTTTTGAAACTTCTAATAAACTATTCCTATTCATTATCTTTTTATCATTTGGCCTCAAATATTTCATAGGTTCTGCTTCAACTGGCGAAGTGGCTGTCTTTCCATATCCAATAATATCAAACACTTTAAGTGGAGCAAAATTAGGATCTTTTTTGGCTTCGTTAGTATCCAGCCATCTAGCTAACATTTCCTTACATCCTCCACCTGCGGGAATCAAACCAACAATAGTTTCAACTAATCCAACTACTATATTTGTGTGCGAGGCAACAAAATTACTTTGAACCATTACTTCAAATCCACCACCTAATGTTAATCCTGAAGGAGCTGAAATTACTGGATGTTTAGAATATTTTAAATGCTTACATGTTTCTTGGAAATATTTAATGAATTTTTCAATTGATTTAAAATCTTTTTTATCAGCAAATTTCATTGTGTAGGTTAAGTTAACACCAGCAGAAAACTGCATACTTTCATTAATTATTATTAGAGGTTTATCAGTTGCTTTTTTAAGAGCATCCATAGAGTCATAATCTAAAGCATTAGCTTTAGTAGTAAACTCAACAATGTTATAGTCACTAAACTTATAAATTTTTGCTGAATCGTTTCCATCCAATCTTGAGGCCATTTTCTTAACTTTGCCTAAAGTTTCAATATTTGTATATTTTTGTCTTTCACCATAAAAATCCTCATTTTGAGTTTTGGATAAATTTTCTAAGAAACTATTGCCACTAAAATCATCAACTTTATTAAAGAAATTTTTAACCCCTATTTCCTCAAGCATTTCGAAAGGACCTTTAGCCCAATTGAAGCCGAGCCTCATTGCTTCATCAATATCATTAAATTCATTAGTAATTCCTGGCACTAATGAAGACGCATATTTAATTATTTTAGATATTACAGACCAAGCATATTCACCATATTTATCTTCTCTATCAGTTAGTGCTTTAAGATCTACTTTATCTGATTTCATATCAATCTTTTTGGTAGGTGAATAATCACCAGTCGCAAGATTGATAGCTTCCATAACTTTATTAGTTCCAGTTTTGTTAATTCTGTAAAATCCACCTTTACCTTTTCTTCCAGTATAGCCAGTATCAATTAATTTTTTTACTAATGGAATTTCTTTTGCAACCTCATGAAACTTATCTGTCTCAGGCAACTCTTTAATAAAACTTTTTAAAACATCAGCCATTAAATCAATACCTATTAAATCATAAAGACCAAATACTCCTGTTTTTGGAATTCCCATTGGTCTTCCAAAAATTGCATCTGCTTCTTCGACTGACAATTTCATTTTAAAAGCTTCAGTCATAGCTATTTGCATAGCATAAACACCTACTCTGTTTCCTAAAAAGCCAGGAGTATCATTACAAACAATTGCACCTTTTCCCAGCTCTATTTCACAAAATTCTTTTAATTCGTTTATTTTGTTTAGATCATTATTTTCATTTTTAACGATTTCTAGAAGGCCCATATATCTCACAGGGTTAAAAAAGTGAGTAATACAAAAATCTTTTTTTTCTTTATCACTTAAGTGTTCGGATAAGACTTTAATTGGAATAGATGAAGTATTTGAAGAAACAATCGCTCCTTCTTTTCTTACTTTAAATATTTTTTCATAAATTTGATGTTTGATGTCAATTCTTTCCACAACTGCTTCAACAACCCAATCAGCATCTTTTACAACATCAAAATTGTCATCTATATTTCCAACTTTAATATTATTAATTTTTGATCTATCAAGTAATAAAGGTGGTCTGGATTTATGAATTCTATCTCTTGCTTTTTCACTAATTTCAGTTTTTAAATCTAATAAAGTAACTGGAACATTTGCATTACATAAATGAGCAGCTATCCCGCTTCCCATAGTTCCTGAACCAATCACTACTACATTCTTAATCTTCATGTAGCGATCTTACTATCTGTTAATACCTCTGAGTCTCTCAGATCTTCTTCTTAAGAGTTCAGCGGTAACTAATATTAATGTTGATAAGATAATTAGACAAGTTGCAACGGCAAGAATGGTTGGGCTCAACTGTTCTCTTAACCCTGTCCACATTTGAATAGGGATTGTAGTATTTTCTAACCCAGCTAAGAACAATACCACCACAACTTCATCAAATGAAGTTACAAAAGCAAATAATCCTCCAGATATAACGCCAGGTAGAATTAATGGTAAAGTAATTTTCATAAAAGTATTAACTGGATTACTACCAAGACTTGCTGCTGCTCTTGTTACACTATGGTCAAATCCTGATAAAGTTGCAGTAACAGTTATTACTACAAATGGTGTACCTAATATAATATGAGCAAGAATTATACCTAAATGAGTTGCGGCCAAACCTGCTTTAGCCATAAAGAAAAATATTGCTACACCAGAAATAATTAATGGAACAATCATTGGAGATATTAAAACTGCCATAATTAAACCCTTGTAAGGCATGTGTCTGCTGCTTAAGCCTAAAGCAGCAACAGTTCCCAAAATAACTGAACCAATTGTTGCAAAAATTGCAATGATAAAACTATTTTTTGTAGCTAAACCCCAAGGATTTTTGGTTCCATAAATCATGTCCTTATACCATCTTAATGAAAACGCATCAGGATCTAGACGTTTCATTCCATCGGAAAAAACTAAAAATTCTTCAGCGTTGAAAGATAATGGGAAAATTACAAATAATGGAGCAATAAGAAAAAAGAAAACTGCTGCACAAATAGTCAAATAAACATAATGCCAAATTCTATAATGTGGTTCTGTATATTTTGGTAAGGCCATTCTTTTATCCTAATTTAATATTATCTATTCCAACTAATTTATTATACACCCAGTAAATCGCTAAAACTCCAGTCAATAACATTAAACCCATTGCCGATGCAAAGCTCCAATCAAGTGTACTCTTCATATGAAATGCAATTTGATTACTGATTAAAGTACCAGAGGCACCTCCAACTAAGGCTGGAGTTATATAATAACCTATAGCTAATATAAAAACTAATAAACAACCGGCTCCAATACCTGGAATAGTTAATGGAAAATAAACTTTCCAAAAAGCTACAAAAGGTGTTCCACCTAACGACTTTCCAGCTCTCATCAAACTTGGGGAGATAGTTTTCATCACACTATAAAGTGGCAAAACCATAAAAGGTAACAAAATCTGTGTCATCGCAACATAGCTACCTGTTTTATTGAACATCATTTCAGGTCTATTATCATCAGCAACTAATCCTATACCAACAAAGAAATCATTAACCAAACCCTGTTGTTGCAACAATATCATCCAACTAGCAGTTCTAACAAGTAATGATGTCCAAAATGGAAGAAGTACGCAGATCATTAGCAGGTTACTATACTTCATAGGTAAAGTAGCTAACAAATGAGCAATTGGGTATGCCATTAAAAAACAAAATACTGTAACAAAAAATGCAATTTCTAAAGTTCTTAACCATAGAACTCTATGGATCCGTCTATCTTCAGGAACACTTACTATTTCTCCATTCTCATTTTTAAACATATCTATACCCTTTAGATATTTCTGACCAGTGTATGCTGGAGCTCTTCTTTTAATTGCTTGCCAATATTCAACATTGGCCCATCTTTTGTGAACGGCCATTATTTGTTCTTTGTAGTTTCCTTCTTCGAAAGATTTAGATTTTCTCCTTAATTTTTTAATAATACTTTTAAATCCGTTCTTTGTATAATTTAGTTGTGTAGATAATTTTCCCTCACGTTTTTCATCTACTAACTTTATAAAATCTGAATGAAAGGCTGCAAAAACTTCTTCATCTGGTAATTCTTTACCATCCCATTTTTCCATTGCTTTAAAAGTTTTAGGAAGCATTTCAGTGACCATCTTATCATCCACACTTCTCATAAGCATGTCTCCAATGGGAAAAACATAAGTGATAATTATAAACAAGAGCAAGGGTGCTACAAGTAGGAAGGCTTTAATCTTATTTCTTCTTTCAGCTTTTCTAAGACTTACCTCTAAAGGAATTCCATCAGTTGTTAAAATTTGTTTTATTTCTGAGCTCATAAATAAAAAGGGCGGTTATCAAATAACCGCCCTTAAATTATAATATATAATTAAGTTTAATAAAACTTAAATTATAGACCAGCTTTCATAGCTTCCCATTTTTCACCAAGCTCTGTACCATTGTCAGCCCAGTAAAGTGGATCTACTAAGAAGTAGTTTTTAGTGTTAGCTGGTGCAGTTGGCATTTGTGGTACCATATTAGTTTTACCATCTTTATACCACGGCTCTCCTGCTTCCATAATAGCTATAGAAGATTTTCTCCAAGGAGCGTATGCAATATATTTTGCACTTCCTGCTAACATTTCTGTGCTAGTCATCATAGCTAAAGCTTTCTTAGCCATACCATTAGCATCGTTTGGTCCACCCTTAACTTGAACGAAGTACTCGTAGTCAAGACCTTGTCCATCCCATACTTGAACTAGTGGTGCACCTTCTCCAACGATAGCGTTAAAGAATCTACCATTCCAACCAGTTGCCATAACAACTTCACCGCTCATTAATAGTTCTGGTGGTTGAGCACCTGCAGACCAAAATACACATCCGCCCTTTGGATCTGTACATAACTCTTTGATCTTGTTCATAGCTCTATCAACACCTTTTTCAGTATTTAAAGCTTTATAGATTTTTGCTCCACCTTTTCCTGGTTTAATTCCATCTGCAGCTAAAGCGATTTCTAAGTTTGTTAAAGCGCCTTTGTAGATAGCTCTTTTTCCAGGGAATTTTTTAGTGTTAAAGAAATCTTTGATAGTCTTTGGAGTACCTTTAACATTATTTTTGTTATAAGCGTAGTTCCAAGAATATAAAATATTTCCTACAGCACATTTACTTGGCATTGCAGTAAAGAAATCTTTACTTGCAGGAGTTCCATCTGGTGCAGGTGGGAAGTCTTTGTCAAAATCAAATTCAACAAATAATCCTTCATCACATCCATTGATAGTATCCATTGCAAATACGTCGATTATATCCCACGTAATTTTGCCAGCTTCTTTTTGTGCTTTGATCTCAGACAATCCACCTGAATAATCAACCCAGTTGATAGTTATACCAAGGGCTTTACCAGTAGGATCACCATAACCTAACTTTTGAGACTCAGTGTAAGCTCCACCCCAAGACACTGCAGTTACTGCAAATGCTGAAGTAGTTACAGAGATAGCAAAAGAAATGGCTAGTAATAATTTACTAAGTGTTTTCATTTTTCCTCCGTTTAAACGTTTTTTTATAAAAATAGATTACAACAAGATCGATAATGAGAGTCAACAGCCCTTTTTGTAAGTTATACAAGATGTAATTGGTGTTTATTTTGGGTCTAATGCTCTAGCATCTTCACTATTCCAACCAATTTTGATTTCATTACCTAATTTAATATCAAGATTAGATGAACTATTTGGTACCTTGAGAATAAATTCAGAATTTCCTAATAAATTAATTCTTACTCTAGTATGGTCACCATGATAAATAATTTCTTCAATTTTCCCTTTATGGATATTATCCATCTTGTCACTTGGATTAATTAAAGCTCTCTCAGGTCTTAAAGATACAGTTGTTTTATCGCCTTTTCCTTTAACAGAAATAGGATTTGCTAATATTTCTGCATTAGCTAGCTTCACTTTACATTTTCCACCAGAAATATCTGACACTTCTCCAACGAAAGTATTATTTTCTCCAATAAATTCTGCAACAAATGAATTAACTGGTTTTTCATACAGTTCATCAGGACTTGAGAGTTGTTGAACTTTACCATCATTGAAAACTGCAATACGATTTGACATTGTAAGCGCTTCACTTTGATCATGAGTTACATAAACAACTGTCACCCCAATACTTTCATGAATATGTTTAATTTCATACTGCATACTCTCTCTTAAATTTTTATCTAAAGCGCCCAAGGGTTCATCCATTAAAACTAATTGTGGATCAAATACTAGTGACCTCGCTACTGCAACTCTTTGTTGCTGTCCCCCAGACAATTGACCTGGCATTCTTTGAGCAAATCCTTGTAGTGAAACCATTGATAGTGCTTTATCAATTTTTTTATCTGCTTCATCCTTAGGAATTTTTCTAACTCTTAAAGGAAACGCTAAATTTTCATAAACTGTCATATGTGGAAACAAAGCATAATTTTGAAATACCATTCCGATACCTCTTTTATGAGGTGGAATACTTGATATAGCTTTTCCGTCTAAATATATTTCACCATGGGTTGGTGTTTCAAATCCTGCTAACATCATTAAACAAGTAGTCTTACCAGAACCAGAGGGTCCTAACATAGTAACGAACTCTCCTTCTTCAATATCTAATTGAAGATCTTTTACGACAAGTATTTTACCGTCATAACTTTTGTCTACTTTATCAAATTTTACAAATTCTTTATTCATTGAAATAAAATTACGAATTTAAAACATTTGTAAGTGTAAATATCAACCCCTAATAACTAGCTTTTAACATGTAGTTCTTTAGAAAAGTTACAAAATAATTCATAACCCTTATCTGTAACTCTAATTGCTTCTGATGCTTCAACTCCCCAATTTCCAAATTGCATAACTGCAATCATATGAAAAGTAACATTAGGTTGTAAAACTGTCATATCACCTTTAGAAATATTTAAAGTATGCTCGCCCCAATCAGGTGGATATCCTATACCAATGGAATATCCAGTTCTGGAAGTTTTTTCTATTCCATATTTGTCTAACACTTTCCAAAAAGCTTGCGCAACATCATCAGCAGTATTTCCTGCTTTAATTAGATCTATTCCTGCTTGAAGCGCTTCATTAGTCTTCTTCATAGTATCAATTTTTTTTTGGTCTGGTTTTCCTAGTAGAACTGTACGAGCCATAGGACAGTGATATTTTTTATTAACACCTGATAATTCAATAATTGTAGCTTCTCCCTCAACAAATTTATCTTCTGACCACGTTAAATGTGATGCAGATGTACCTTTTCCAGTTGGTATCATTGGAACTATTGATGAATAATCTCCTCCAAAATCAGGAGTACCTTTTATTAATGTAGTGTAAATTTCTGAAACTGCATCACATTGTCTTACTCCTGGACTGATAACTTCAAAAGCCTTTTTCATTCCTAGTTGAGAAATTTGAGATGCAGCTTTCATAAATTTTATTTCTGTATCAGATTTTACAAATCTAACCCAATTAACTAACCGTTCACAATCCAAAATTTTTGCATTTGGTAACCCTTGTTTAATTTTCTCATAACAATAAGCGGTGAAATAATGACTATCCATTTCTAGTCCTACTGAGAGTTTTTCCCACTTTCTTTCTTTAATAAGATCTACTAAAGCATCGTAAGGGTGTAACGGCCATGTATGAATATATTTTTCATGATACTTAATTATATTTTCATCTTTTAGATAGGTTTTTATATATGCACCTCCTGCATCTTGATTTCTAACAAAACAAATTGGTTCATTGGCATTTACATGTACTATTACACATTGTGCATAATAAAATGACCAAGCGTCATAGCCTGTTAAATAATTCATATTAGATGGATCTTGTGAAATTAAAAGTTCAATACCTTGTTTCTGCATTGAAGCTTGGACTTTTTTTAATCTTGATTTGTATTCTTCACTAGTAAAATTCATAGTCTAATTATTAAATAATTCACCATAACCTTCAACTTTACTTTTAAAATCAATTTGTTTGAGTGTATCCCAAATCAAAGTTTGATTACTTGATAAAACAATTTTATTCATTTTGTTTTCCAGATCTTTAATAATTGATAATACAGGTAGCGCAGTACAAGAAACAAACAATGCATCACTATTTAATAATTCTATTTTACTTAAAACATCAAATAAATGATCTGGATCAACTTTTCCTATATCTAAATCTGAGGCTATATCAAAATAAGTTAGTCCAGAAATTTCTATATTTTCTTTTTTAAAATAATTAATTACTGACTGATTTATTTCATCTGTATAAGGTGTGAATATAGATAATTTATTTATCTTTAGTGCTTTTAATGCATTAATTGCAGATGTAATTGGTGTTGTAACTTTTGTATTTGGTTTTGTTGAATTAACTTTTTCATAAATAGATGCATATCCTGCAGCAATTGTTCCTGAGGTACATCCATAAGCTATACAATCAATTTTTTGATCAGGTAAGATGTTCTTAACAACTTTAGGAATATCATCCGCCATTTTTTTTAATGTTTCATTTGTTAATGGATTGTAACTTTGAATTCTGTTACAAAATAAATCTATGTCTTTACCATATATTAAATTGTTAAAATCTTTTTCAATCCTAAAGTCACTTGCTAAAGTAATTAATCCTATTCTTGGGTTATGTTTTTCAATAAATTTTGGTGCTATTTTAGTTAGTTTCATTTAATTACAGATTAAATATATATTGATTAAATAGTCTAGTTAAATTACAGTCTTTAATCTAGGGCATAACAATCCTTCAACTTAAATAGAGAGTGTAGATTTTGTTAACTTGAAGATTATATGATATTTAAGTAATTATATGAGTATAAATAAAAGTTTAACAATACAAGAAACCTTTAACATTGCTGTTAAAAATCATCAGGAAGGTAAAACTGACGTTGCTAAAGAGCTTTACAATCAAGTTTTAAAAATTGATCCCAATCATTCACAGGCTCTTAAAAATATTGCAGTTATTTTTATAAATTTAAAAGATTATCAAAAAGCAAAAGAATATTATGAAAAAGCAGTTGAAATTGATCCTAATTCTGCTGATGCTTATTATAATCTTGGGATAATATTTAAAGAATTAAAAGAATATCAAAAAGCAAAAAGTTGTTATGAAAAAGCAGATAATATTCAACCCAATAATACAATTATCCAAACTAATCTTGGCATAATATTTAAAGATTTAGGAGAAAATCAGAAAGCAAAAGATTGTTATGAAAAAGCAATTAAAATCAATTCTAATAATGCAAAGGCACATTATAATCTTGGAGTAATATATAAAGATTCAGGAGAACTTCAAAAAGCAAAAATTTGTTATAAAAAAGTAATTGAGATTAATCCTAACGAGCAAGAGACACATAATAGTTTGGGCATTATATTTCAAGAACTTGGAGAATATCAGAAAGCAAAAAATTGTTATAAAAAAGCAATTGAGATTAATCCTAACTATGGTGACGCATATTATAATCTTGGACAACTATTACACGAAAGTGGAGAGTATCATCTAGCAGAAAATTATTTAAAAAAAGCAATTCAAATCAAGCCTGGTGATATAAGAGCATCAAATAGTTTGTTAACAAATTTATATAAAATGAATAATCAATCTATTTTATTTGAAGAATTAGACTCTATAATTAATGAAGGCAAGATGAATGCGGTCATTGGTTCAATTTGTTCTCGTTCTGAAGTTAAGTATGGGGTTAAAAAAGAAAATCCTTTTTGTAATAATCCACTTGATTATGTTTTACAGAAAAATTTAAATGAAAAATATGACTTTAAAAATGTGATTGTGAAATGTGTAAATAATATTTTAAAAGATGATTCAATTTCTAGCAGAGTACAAAAACTTATAACAAATGGCTATCAAACTGCTGGTAATTTATTTGCAAATAGAGACTTTGATACAAATGAAATTCAAAAAATTATTAAAATAGAAATAGAAAAATATCGATTGTACTTTAAAGATAGTAAAGAAGGTTTTATAAAAAATTGGCCAACTAACTACAATCTGAATGGTTGGCTAATCAGTATGAAAAAGGGTGGTAAATTATCTGCTCATATGCATGATTTAGGTTGGCTTAGTGGCAGTATCTACATAAACGTACCTCAAAAATCAGAGTTAGAAAGTGGTAATCTTGTTGTATGTATTGATGAAAATGAAAATAAAAATGAAAATAAAAAAAGTATAGATGTGGTAACTGGAAGCTTGTGTCTATTTCCATCTTCCTTACTTCACTACACAATTCCATTTAAATCAGAGGAAAACCGAATAGTACTAGCATTTGATATGATACCAAATTTGTAAAAAGGATTGTATGGTTTGATAAAGGCCTTTAAAAACCCAATCTGTTTAGGTTTTTTACTTAATTATTCGATTAAATATCCAATCGTTAAATAGATCAATTTTCAGAATCTGTGGTAGAGTCTTTTAAGAATAATAAAATATAGATACATAACTCGTCGTTTTACTGGGTTTAAAATGTAACAAAAGGTTTACGAAAGTGGGATCAGTCGTCTTAGATTTAATTATTTAAGGAGGTTCATATGAAATTTGGATATTTTTGCAACACCACGAATTGGAATCACAAGCCATATAATCAACTACTTAATGAAACTAAAGAGATCACAACCTTTTGTGATGAAAATAATTGGGATTCAATTTGGTATACTGAGCATCATTTTAATCATGAAGGAATGGAGTCTTGTACAAATCCTCTAATGATGGGTGTTGATGCAGCAGCAAGAACTAAACAAATCAGAATTGGACAAGCCTGCAATGTCATTACATTTCATAATCCAATAAGATTAGCAGAAGACATAGCTTTACTAGATCAATTATCAGGTGGCAGAGTTGATGTAGGTATTGGCCGAGGGATTTATGGAAGAGAGGCAATAAATATGAATAAAGAGGCTGATCTTAAAGACCAAGCTAAAAATTTCAGACTATTTGAAGAATCTTTAACGATTATGAAAAAAGCTTGGACAGAAGAGTTTTTTAGTCACAAAGGTGAATTCTATACTTATCCCTCACCAAACTTTATTTGGCAACATGATATGAGCCCGCCAAGTGAAAAGTTTTTAGATACAAAAACAAATGAAATAAAAAAAATAAGTATCGTTCCAAAACCAAAACAATCACCACATCCTCCTATTTGGCAAGTTGTTGATGGCGCTAGATCAATTGAGTGGGCAGCACAGAATGGTTTAAATACAATTATGTGGATACCAACTGTTAAGGCTTTAAAGAAAAGATTTGAAATTTATAGAGATGCAAAATCAAAGGCTGAAAATAGAGATGTTCAATTAGGAGAAGGTATATCTTTAGTAAGAGATATGTTTGTTGCTGAAACTATGGAAGAAGCAGAAAAAATGGCTGGTAAACATATCATTAATTATATGAAATGGGTTTGTCATTGGAGAGGCTTAGGAAATCACATGGATCCTGGCGAAGAACTTCCTGTGACAAAACATAAATTAGATTTACTAAACTATGATTTTCTTCATAAAAGAAATTTATTATTTGGTACTCCTGAGTATGTTGTTAATAAGATTAATGAATTAAAATCTGAATTAAATTTACAAAATCTACAAGTTTGGTCTAACTTCCCCGGTATAGATCATAAAGCTTGTATGAGAAGCATCAAATTATTTAATGACGAGGTAATTCCAAAAATTAATTTAGACTCTTCTAATGTAGAAAAAGCAAGTTAATGGATCTAGAGCTTAGAAAGTTTACAAAGTTTGTTGATAAAACTTTCATTGAGGGTGGAAAGAAAGCTAAAGAACCAGTCTTATTAGTATCAGTAGCCGCTGTGTTAAAAAATCCTTGGGCTGGAAAAGGTTTTGTGGAAGATTTAAAACCGGTCATTTTAGATTTAGCTCCAAAACTCGGTGATATTTTAGTTCCAGAATTAATAAAAGAAATTGGATCATCAGAAAAAATTTTGGCTTATGGTAAAGCAGGAACTGTTGGCTTAAACGGTGAAATTGAACATGCATCAGCATTCATTCATACCTTAAGATTTGGAAATAAATTCAGAGATGCTGTTGGAGGATCATCTTATTTAAGTTTTACAAATACTAGAGGACCTGCAGGCTCAAAAATGTCTATACCAATGATGCATAAAACTGACTCAGGTTTAAGACCTTATTATCTAACTCATGAGTTTACTATTCATGACGCACCATTTGATGATGAAATAGTAATTGCAATTGGAGGTGCTTCAAGTAGTAGAGCGCACGCTAGAACTGGAGATCGCTATCAAGATATGAAAGAAATGGGTTTAGATCCAAAATAATTTGATGTCTGATAATTTTGACTCAAATCACAATCACTATTTTTTTTTAAAAAGAAATACTACTCCTTTGGTTTTTATTCATGGGGTTGGCCTTGATCATCAAATGTGGCAATCACAAATTAGTAAATTAAACGAATTCTCTATAATTACATATGATCTGTTAGGTCATGGAAAAACACCTTGCAAAAAAGAAAAGTTAACTCTTAATGATTTTTCAAAACAACTTGATGAAATTCTAAATAATCTTCAAGTAGATAAGATTAATCTTGTTGGGTTCTCTCTTGGATCTTTAATAGCCTTAGACTTTGCCTCAAATTACCAAGATAAAATTAATAAACTTATATTAATCGGGACAACTTATAAAAGATCTGAGGCTGAAAAAGCACTAGTTTTAGATAGATATAACCAAGCTAAACTAAATAAACCAATATCAAAACAAGCGCTAAAAAGATGGTTTAGTGACAAGTATCTAGAAAACAATCCTTCGACTTACGATTTGTTTATGAAAATACTAACTAAAGAACCCGAGGATCATAAAAACTTTCTTAAAGCTTACGAATTATTTGCTAATCACAACGATAATTCATTAGTAATCAAAAATATTACTTCAAAGACTTTGGTAATGACTGGATCTAATGACACTGGATCTACTCCAAAAATGTCTCAAGAATTAGCTAAAGACCTAATTAATTCAAATTTTATTGAAATTAAAAATGGAAAACATCTTTGTAGTATAGAGTGCGCAGATGATGTTAATATAAATATCAAGAATTTTATAAATAATTAAATGCCAAAAATTCAGAATTTCAAAATGTATATAAATGGTGAGTGGGTAGATTCCTCATCAGGAAAAAAAATACAAACTCTGAATCCTGAAAATAATGAGGTATGGGCAACAGTTCCTGAAGCTAATGAAAAAGATGTAGATATAGCTGTTCAATCAGCACAAAATGCTTTTGAAAATAGTTGGTCAATACTTCACCCAAGAGATAGAGCAAAATACTTAAGATTAATTGCAGATCAACTAAGAGAAAATGCAGAGCATCTAGGTAAAATAGAAACTATAGATACTGGAAAAATTTATAGAGAAACAAAAACTCAGGCTAATTATATTGCAGAATATTATGATTATTTTGCTGGACTGGCTGACAAAGTTGAGGGGACTTTAGTTCCAATTGATAAACCTGACATGCAAGTTACTACAACAAGAATACCGATTGGTGTTGTAGCAGCAATTATTCCTTGGAATTCTCAAATGCTATTGACTGCTGTAAAGCTTGCTCCTGCACTTGCTATGGGTAATACAGTGGTAATAAAAGCATCGGAACTTGCACCAGTAACCCTTTTAGAATTTGCAAAATTAATAGAAAAAACTGGAATACCCAAAGGAGTAATTAATATAATTACAGGATTAGGAGAGCCATGTGGTAAAGCACTAACTACACATAATCTTGTGGAAAGAATTGCATTCACAGGTGGCCCTGAAACAGCTAAACATATTGTAAAAAATTCTGCTGAAAATTTATCACAAGTAAGCTTAGAACTTGGTGGAAAAAGTCCTGTCGTAGTATTTGATGATGCTGATCAAGAAAATGCTTTAAATGGAATTACTGCAGGAATATTTGGTGCTAGTGGGCAAAGTTGTATTGCTGGATCAAGACTCTATTTGCAATCTAAAATTTATAATGAATTTTTAGACAAATTGATAATAAAAGCAAAAAAAATAAAATTAGGTGGACCCATGGAAAAGGATACTCAGATGGGACCTTTAAATAGTTTTAAACAATTAGAAAATATAGAAAAAAATATTAAGGCAACTACTGAACAAGGTGGAAAAATTAGATGTGGTGGTGAGAGATCCTCTGTTTCAAATAAAGGTTATTATTTTCCTGCAACAATAATTGAATGTGAAAATCATAATCTCCCAGTAGCAGAGAATGAATTGTTTGGACCAATATTATCCGTTATGAAATTTGATAAAGAAGAAGAAGTTATAAAAAAAATGAATGACAACAAATATGGTTTATCATCTGGAGTTTATACATCTAACTTTGCAAGAGGTCTTAGAGTTTCAAAAGCAATAAGAGCAGGGATAGTATTTATAAATACTTATCGATTAATATCTCCAATGGCACCTTTTGGTGGAATCAAAGATAGTGGCTATGGAAAAGAAGCGGGTATCGAGTCAATTAAAGAATATACGAGAATTAAAACAACTTGGTATAACTCCTCTGATAAGCCAATGTCTGATCCTTTCATAATGGGTTAATGATTTGCCAATCAAACATTTATTAATTTTACTCTTTATAATGGCTGCACATGGTAGTGCTTTTCCTGTTGCAAAACTGGCTTTAAACAATTCGGTACCACCAATACTAATGGCATCTCTGCGTATGGCATTAGTATTATTGATTTTAATTCCATTTTGGAAGTTCAAATTACCAGAAAAAAAATATTATAAGTCCTTAATATTCTTTTCATTATCTATGGGAGTAATGGTTTACGTATTTATGAACTTATCATTATTTCATTCTTCTATAATTTCTCCAATAATACTAGGATCACAATTAGCAATTCCATTTGGTATAATTGCAAGTGCTTTTATACTTGATGAAAACATCAGTAGAAAAAAGTGGATATTAATTTTTACTTCTTTTTTAGGGATCTTAATAATATTTTTTGATCCAAAACTAACTGACAATTTTCTTGGTTTATTATTTGCAAGTTTAATGGCATTATTTTTTGGGTTAGCACAAGTTTACTCTAGACAATTAAAAGATTTAAGTATCAGTCTAATTAATGCATGTACAGGTCTTTTTGGTTTTGTTATCTTAATTTTTATTTCATCAATATTAGAAGGTGAGGTAATTAAAAATATCAGACTTATTGAAATGGAGTCTTGGATATTAATTTCATACCAAGCAATTATTGTTTCTTTGTGTGCACATCTATTAATGTTCTATTTGTATAAATTTTATACAGTAGGTAAAATTTTTCCCTTCTATTCCTTATTTCCAATCTTTGGTATTTTGCTAAGTTTTCTTATATTTGGAGAGGTTCCGTCATTCTTATTTGTAATAGGCGGCATTATTGTGATTAGTTCTGTAATCTTTCTGCATAAAATAAGTTAAATTGGTTATTGAAAATTTTTAGAAAATTAGATTTAATTTACCTTTTATAAATTGATAACAATTCAAAGGAAAATAATGAAAAAACTATTTATTGCTGCTTTTATATTCGTTTCAACTTTTACAACAAATACATTCGCAGATATTAAAATGGGAATTATATTAGGATTTACTGGTCCTATTGAATCTCTAACACCAGCAATGGCTGCATCTGCTGAGCTTGCTTTCAAAGAAGCTTCAGACTCAGGATCATTATTAGGTGGGGAAACTATTTCAGTAATAAGAGCAGACTCTACTTGTGTGGACTCAGCAGCGGCAACTGCAGCAGCTGAAGGTGTTATTGCGCAAGGTGTAGCGGCTATTATGGGCGCAGATTGTTCAGGTGTAACTGGAGCAATAGCTTCAAATGTTGCTGTACCAAACGGTGTAGTAATGATTTCACCATCAGCTACATCACCAGGATTAACTACTTTAGATGACAAAGGGTATTTCTTCAGAACTGCTCCGTCTGATGCTAGAGGTGGTCAAATTTTAGCTGATATTACTAAAGATAGAAAAGTTAAAAGTGTTGCAATCACTTTTACTAACAATGACTATGGAAAAGGTTTAGCAGATGTTTACAAAGCAGCTGTTGAAGCTCATGGTATCAAAGTAACTACTGTAACTGCTCATGAAGATGGTAAAGCAGATTACTCCTCTGAAGTAGCAACTCTTGCTTCAGCAGGTGGTGATGCAGTAGCCGTAATTGGTTACCTAGATCAAGGTGGTAAAGGAATTATCCAAGCCTCTCTAGACTCTGGTGCGTTTGATAAATTCATTTTGTCTGATGGTATGATCGGTCAGTCGTTAGTTGATGCATTTGGAAAAGACTTGAAAAAATCTTTTGGTTCAATGCCAGGTTCAACTGGTAAAGGTGCAGGTGTATTCGGTAATGTAGCAAAAGCTGCTGGTATCGATAGCTCAGGTCCTTACACTGGTGAATCTTATGATGCTGCTGCTTTAATTATTTTAGCAATGCAAGCAGGTGGATCAGCTGATAGAGCTTCAATTGCAAAAAATGTGATGGATGTTGCTAATGGTCCTGGAACAAAAATTTATCCAGGTGAACTAAAAAAAGGTTTAGATTTACTAGCAAAAGGTAAAAAAGTTGACTACGAGGGTGCAACTGGAGTTACTTTTACTAGCGTTGGTGAAGCTGAAGGTTCTTTCTTAGAACAAGAAATTAAAGGCGGAAAATTCAAAACTAAAAAACAAAGATAATTTATCTTAAAATTTAAACCCCCAGCATTAGTTTGTTGGGGGTTTTTTTTAAAAAAAAATATATTTATCTGCTATATACAAAGCCCAAGCTATTGCAGCACCTGTTATAATATATTTCATAATTTCATTTTATTTCTATTTTTTCGGGAAGTATACCTTTTGGTCTGTATCTCATAATTAATAATAAGCCTATTCCCATCATTAAAAACCTAAAGTAAGGCACACTTTCAATTAAATGTTGTTTTAAAAAATGGGTATCAGCTAATCCGGATGTGGTTAAATTAATTACAAAGAGTGCAATTGGTGCTGCTTCAATCCATAAAAACCAAACTGCAAAACCACCTAAAATTGCACCAAAATTATTTCCACTTCCTCCAACAATTACCATTACCCAAATTAAAAATGTATATCTCATTGGTCGGTAGCTACCTGGTGTAAATAGTCCATCCTGTGTTACAAGCATCGCTCCAGCAATTCCAACTATAGCTGAGCCTAAAACAAATATTAGAAGATGTTGCTTAACAACATTTTTACCCATGGCATTTGCTGCCTCTTCATTATCTCTTATCGCTCTCATCATTCGTCCCCATGGAGAATAAAGAGCTTTCTGTGTTAATATTAAAAGAATAATTACTATAACTAAAAATAATCCTGAATAACAAAGTTTTACAAAAATTGAAGAACCTTCAATAACCAACTGGTTAAATGCACTTTGTCTTTCTGAAAAATCTTGTATCAAATTTAATTTACTGAAATTAAATTTTTCAACTAAATTTATGAACCAATCTGTTTGCTGAAGATCTACTTCATATGGTGCTGGGCGCTTCAGGCCTATTACATTTTTAACACCTCTTGTTAACCAGTCTTCATGTTTAATAATTGCTATTACGATTTCTGAAATAAGTAGAGTTGCTATTGCTAAGTAATCAGCTCTTAGGCCTAAAGCTACTTTACCAATGATAAAGGCTAAACCCCCTGCGAAAAATGCCCCTACTATCCATGAAAAAATAATTGGTAATCCAAAGCCACCAAGAAAACCTGTTTTAGCAGGATTTACATCTTCTATTGCTTCAATACCAGGCTCAGAAACAAATCTAACTAGAATAATTCCTGAAATGATAATTGTGGCAATTATATAAGTTCTAAGTTTAGATTTATCATATTTTTTTAAAATATATCTAACAGCTAATACCATTCCTATAATTAAGAATAAGCTAAATAAAATATTAGAACCTCCTGCACTCCAAGCTTCCTGAACTGGATTAACTGAAATTAAAACTGCTGCTAAACCACCTAAAGCTGTATAACCCATTATTCCAAAATTAATTAGACCAGCATAACCCCATTGGATATTAGCACCCATTGTCATGACAGCTGAGATTAAACAAAGATTAAATATTGATAAAGCGATATTCCATGACTGAAATATTCCAACAAGTATGATTAATCCCATCATAATGCTGTAAGCAGCAATTACATTTAAATTTTTTCTCATAGCACTTTGCCTTTAAATATTCCAGACGGTCGGTATAACAACACAATTACTAATATTGAGAAAGAAACAGCAAATTTGTAATCAGTTGAAAGTAATTGAACTAAACCATCAGGCTCCATACTTTCTGGTAAAACATACATAAAAAATTTCTTATAAGCATATGTCAAAAGTATTTCAGAAAAGGCAATTACATATCCTCCTAGAAACGCTCCAAAAGGATTACCAATTCCCCCAACTATTGCTGCAGCAAATATGGGTAGCATATTGTTAAAGTATGTGAATGGTTTAAAGCTTTTGTCTAAACCATAAAGAGTTCCACCAATAGTTGCCAATATTCCAGCAATTATCCAAGTAATCATAACTATTTTTTTGGGATCTATGCCTGAGAGTAAAGCTAGATCTTCATTATCAGAATAAGCTTTCATACTTTTTCCAGTCTTAGTTTTATTCAAAAACCAAAAAAGCGTTGAAACTAAAATTAATGTTACCAGTATAGTTAATATTTGAGTTGATTTAATTGCAAGACCCTCATTTAATCCTGTAATTTCTTTGAATTCACCCGCTTTAATTATGAATTTCTCACCATCAAAAAATCTTCTGTCTGAAGGCCCTATAATAATTCTTACTACTGCTTGAGTAACAAACATTACACCTATACTAACCATAGCAAGTTGAACAGGTGGGCTTTTTTGATTTCTGTAGTATTTGAAAACAAATTTATCAATCAATAGCATATAAAAAATCATAAAAATGATTGCAAATGGAATAGCTATAAGTGCTGTTGGTAAAACACCCAATGAAACACCCAAGGATTGAAAATACCAAGTAAACAAAATTGCCGCCATAGTTCCAAATGACATCATGTCCCCGGTAGCAAAATTGGCAAATCTTAAAATACCATAAATCAATGTCACGAATATTGCGCCTAGTGCTAACTGTGAACCATAAGTTAAAGCTGGAACAAATATATAGTTTAGTAAAAGAATAACTGCGTTTATAAAATCCATTTAACCACCTAAGAATGAGCTTCTTACTCTTGAGTCATTCAACAATTCCTTTCCCGAACCAGAATAACGATTCTCTCCTGTTACTAACACGTATCCTCTATCAGAAATGTTTAATGCTTGTTTGGCATTTTGTTCAACCATAAGTATGGCAACATTAGTTTTTTTTACTTTTATTATATGATCAAATAACTCATCCATTACTATCGGAGAAACTCCAGCTGTAGGTTCATCTAACATTAATACTGAAGGCTTAATCATCAATGCCCTTCCTAAAGCAACTTGTTGTCTTTGTCCTCCTGATAGCTCTCCAACTAATTGATTTCTTTTTTCTTGTAAAATTGGAAATAAATCAAAAATATCATCTATCAATTTTTTTAAATCTTTATCTAATAAAAAAGCACCCATCTCCAAATTTTCCTCAACAGTCATACCTGCAAATACATTTTTAGTTTGAGGTACAAATGAAATTCCTTGTTTCACTCGATCTTGGGGTGACAAGTTTGAAATATCTTTTCCATCTATAGTTATTGTACCTGACTTTAAATTAAGAAGTCCTAACATAGCCTTCATGGCTGTAGATTTTCCTGCACCATTGGGTCCAAGAATAGATACAATTTCTCCCCTATCAACGGTTACAGAACATGAGTGAATAATATCAGGACCATTTCCATAACCACCAGTCATTTTATTTCCCTCAAAGAAAGCCATCAGTTTTTATCCTTTAATTTTGATCCCCTGCCTAAATAGCTTTCTATAACCTTTTGGTCTTTTTTTGCATTTTCTACAGTACCTTCGAATAAAACTGAACCTTCCGCCATAACAATAACTGGATCGCAAAGTCTCCCTATAAAATCCATATCATGTTCAATCATACAAAAAGTATAACCTTTTTCTTGATTTAATTTTTGAATTGCAGTGCCTAAATCTTTAAGCAATGTTCTATTAACTCCAGCACCAACCTCGTCTAATAATACTAATTTTGCATCAACCATCATTGTTCTACCAAGCTCTAATAGTTTTTTTTGACCTCCAGATAGATTTCCAGCAAGTTCATTTGAAAGGTGACTTAAA
Source organism: uncultured Pelagibacteraceae bacterium (assembly GCA_902558705.1). Classification (GTDB taxonomy): domain Bacteria; phylum Pseudomonadota; class Alphaproteobacteria; order Pelagibacterales; family Pelagibacteraceae; genus Pelagibacter. Next base: position 99,600 of record CACEEW010000001.1, on the reverse strand, counting down.
TTTAAAAATTCTACTACTTCTTTTGCTTTTTCTTTAATTAAATTTTCTTCTTTTGCAACAAGAGAAGGTTTTAACAAAACATTCGTTAATTTTTCACCAGATTGATTTCCAGGTACCATCATTAGATTTTCTAAGACAGATAAATTCGTAAATTCATGTGCAATTTGAAAAGTTCTCAATAAACCTTTAGAGAATAATTCATATGATGGAGTATCAGTAATATCTTCATTATTAAATTTAACATTTCCTTTAGATGATTTTAAATTTCCAGCTATTATATTAAATAAAGTTGTTTTACCAGATCCATTCGGACCTATGATCCCTGTGATAGATCCCTTTTTTACTTTCAATGAACAATCCGATACAGCGGCCAATCCTCCAAAATATTTTGAAAGATTATTAATTTCTAAAATATTTTGAGACATTAATTATTTATTCAATCTTTTGTGAATACTGTTTAAAGTATTAACAACAGACTTATAAACACCTTTTTTTAACATCGTATTAAGACCTTGTTGGTTAAGTCCTCTTGGTGTTTGAGACTCTTTTACCAAATATTTTAAATCCTTGTTAGAATTTACAACTGCATCTTCTGATAAAGCTAAAAATAATGAAGTTATATATCTTTGAGCGTCATGTTTTTTAATACCTTTTTTTACAAGCCAATTACTCATTACTCTTAACATTTCGTAGTAAGACGCCATCATCCCAGATGTTGACCAAAAATTAATAGACAGTTTTTCATTTTTAATTTCTATGGTAGATCCAATTTTATCAAAAAAAATTTTCACTTGTCTATTAGGTGGACAAATAGGAACTGGGCCTTTTTTGATAGATATTGGAGGCAGCGGTATTGCTCTAACAATTTTAGATTTTACTTTGATCATTTTTTTAAGTTCAGAAAGATTTATTGTTGAAATAAAACTTATGATTGTTTGATTAGATTTAAATTTTAAGTTTTTAATAATTTTATCTCCTACTTTTGGAGTAACAGATAAAAATATCCAATTTGATTTGTTAATTACATCTTGATTGTTTTTCGCAATACTTACTTTTTTAAATTTTTTCTTTAAATTATTTGCTATTCTCTTATTTCTTGGAGATACTATTATTTGTCTAAACTTTATCTTAGATCTACATACTCCTAAAATAACTGAAGAAGCTATTTTTCCTGTTCCAATAAATCCTAATTTCATAAATTTATAAATTTCTTATTTAAAGGATGATAGTTTAATTTTGGAAAAATGAACCCCTTATTCTCAGGAGTTCTCTGCTCAAATCTTTGTTTTCTTTGAATGCTCGTCTACCATGTAACCAAAAATAATTATTTGCTACAATAGCCGAGCCAACTGGTAATTTTGTTATGACTTTATTTTTACTCTCTTCCAAACAATCAGATAGTTTTTGCAAGAAATTTCCTTGAGACATGTTTTTTGGTTCAGGGAATTGATCAATATATGAAATTTGGGCTTTACCATTTTTATCTTTTGAAAATACTGGATGCTCAACTTTATAATCTATATTTTTACTTTTTGGAGAAGACCAAACAAAATTTTCTTTACCTACTGGATCGTTAAATAATTCTTCACAATACTCCCAATCATCTAAGTGTAACATTGCAGTTTCACCACCTTCAGCATTTTTTTCCTCAATCTTTGTCATCAAAAGCCAATCAGTTACTTCTTTAACATATGTTCCATCAGTATGAAGATCCATGTTGGTATAAGCTTTCCTTAAATATGAGTCACTTTTATCTACATGTTTTACATGAAATCTTGCATAATATTTTCCTGCCATAGAGTCATGATTGGGGTTACCAATTAAATGAGATATCGCAGTAGATAACTTGACCAAAAAGATATCATCAATATTAGTATTTTTATCTTCTGGACCAATTATAAAACAACCTAATTTTCTATCTCTGATAATTTTGTTTAATAAAATACTAAGTTTATTTTGAGCTAAGTCATCTAAACTTTTTGCAATTGTGAACCTCGTAAATGGTTTGTATTCAATTGCTGTTAAATCAAATTTTTTAAAAGGAAAAATTAGTTTTTCAATAGTTTCATTTTTAATCTTAATATCGATTATTCTAGGGGAAATCTTATTAGGTAGAATTTCGAATCCTGGTATGTCATTCATAATTAAAATAATTTATCCAATTATAACAAATTTTTAAAGTCTTAAAAATAATTATTAATTAAGCTCATTGCAACTGCTGAAAATACTGTTGGATAAACAAAGTTTTTTTTTGTAACAAAAAAAATTCCTAAACTCAACATGACAACTAAAATTCTACTTAAATAACTTGCATCAGATAGTGCCCCAACAGGAAATATTATAGTTCGTGCAATAAGTGCTGCTAATGTTGCGTAAGCCAAACAATTGAACCAACGAAATATTTTTGAAGTTTCTTTGATTCTAACCGATGACAAAACTCCTAAAAATCTTGATATATAAGTTGCCAACGAAGTTACAATTATTGACAATAGAATATTAATTGACATTTTTTTCTCCAATTAAATAAGATATTGATCCTGCAATTAATCCACCAAGTAAAATTGACCATTCAGGCGAAAAAAAATAAAAAAATGGACCTAATATTCCTCCAAGTATAACTGATAAACTAACTTGGATTGTTTTCATCGCTCCTACTAACATACATGTAAAATAAATTGGATTTAAAATAGCTAAACCCATTAACATATCTTTATTAAGATAATCAGATAAATAAAAACCAAGAATTGTTGATACAACTGCAACACTCCATGTGGCAGAACCTATACCTATCCAGAAATCAACTCGATCTTTTTTTTCAATCATTTCATAATTACTTTTCATAATTAACCAAGCCGAGACAGCAATGAAATGACAAGATAAATAATATTTCCATTTTGGTTGATTTTCATCCATCATCAAAGGAAACAAAGAAACTGCCATTGGATAAAGTCTTGCATTAACAAACCAAACTGCAATAAAAATACTAAGTAACGAAGCACCTACTAAAATTGACTCAGCCATGACTAGTGAGCCTGGCAAAGCATAAATTAACATTGTAGAAAAAATGCTTTCCTGAATATTAAAACCTATATTTTTTAGAAGTGCACCAATAGCAATGAAACAGCATCCTAGTGCTATTGCAGGACTATCAGGTTTTAAAATTGATTTAAATCCTCTAAAAAATAATTCTTTTTTGATCATTAGCCGCCTAAAAATAAGCGACCTACATCAGGATTTTGAAGTAGATCATCTCCTTTTCCAGCAATGGCAGTTTCTCCAGATACTAAGACGTATCCAATATCTGCAAATTCTAGACCTTTTTTTGCATTTTGCTCAACAAGAATGATTGTCTTTTTTTCATTCTGTTGAAGGTCTCTTAATATTTCAAAAACCATTTCAATATATCTTGGCTCTAGTCCAATCGATGGTTCATCAACTAATAGAACTGATGGTTTCATTACAAGGGCTCTAGAAATTTCTAATAATCTCCTTTCACCTCCAGACAATACCTTTGCTGGCTGGTTTCTTCTATTTCTTAACCTTTCGTATTTTTCAAATATTCTCTCTGCCTCTTGATAGGACTCGTCTGTATTTTCTTTAATATAACCACCCATTAATAAGTTTTCTTCAACTGTCATATCAGGAAATACTGAGTTGTCTTGAAGTATGTAAGCGATCCCCACAGATTTTAATTTTTCAGCTGGTGTGAGATTTGTAATTTCTTTTCCGTCTAATTCAATCTGACCAGAAAAAATATTTGTAAATCCATATATGGAATGAAGAATTGTTGATTTACCTGCACCATTTGGTCCAATCAAACATAATGACTGAGCTTTATTAACAAATAAATCAAAATTATGGAGTATTTCCATTTTACCATAACCGGCATTTAGATTTTTGATTGTCAAATGAATTTCATCTGAAGATAAATTTTTGAGCTCTTCAGCTGTTGGTGCTTTTCCTAAAACCTCGTATTGATTTGACATCATTGAGCTCCTAAATACGCATCTATTACACGTTTATCGCTTTTTATTTCATCAGGTGAGCCATTGGCTAGCATCTTTCCATGAGCCAAACAAAAAATATTTTCTGCTAGTTGCATTATCACTCTCATATTATGTTCAATAACCAAAAGAGTAATTCCAAAATCTTGATTTACTTTAATTAGCCTGTCTATAATTCCATTAATTAATGTTGGGTTAATCCCAGCTGTTGGTTCGTCTAATAAAAGCATTTCTGGCTCATTCATTAGTGCCATAGCCAACTCCAATAACTTTTGTTGTCCAAAAGATAAATCACCTGCTCGTAGATTTCTTTTTTGAAATAAACCAACAAAATTTAATAAATTTTCAGCCTTTTCTGTAAGCTCTTTAGGAATTGTTGAAAATATTTTCATTAAACTCTCATCACTGCCCTTGTGACTAATAAGCATATTCTCTACACAATTTAACTTTCCATAAATTCTAGTTTGTTGAAAAGTTCTTAACAATCCGAGTTTTGCTATAACTGGTACTGGTAGTTCTGAAACTTCCTTGTTATTAAACTTAATTGAACCATTATCAATCGGGTATGTCCCAACTATTGAATTAAACAATGTTGTTTTACCAGATCCATTAGGACCAATTAACCCAACTATTTTACCTTTTTCAACACTCATTGAAATATCAACGTTAGCCTTTACTCCGCCAAATGATTTACTTACATTGCTAACCTCTAGAATACTCATTTAAGCTCCACCTGTGCCTTACGATCTTTTTCATCTATAACTTCACCAAATTTTTGAGGATATTTTTCTCTTAGCCATCCCATTATCCCCTCTGGAAAATAAATAACTATTACAACAATTAAAACTCCAAGAGCAACATATTGCCAACCTAGGAAGAATGTCCAAAAGCCTTCTTTAAAAATATGAAACACTGTTGCACCAATGATTGGTCCCCAAAGAGTTCCTTTTCCACCTAAGATTGCCATTAAAACCATGAAAACTCCCATCTCTCTCCCATCAAAAGCAACATCAGTTGAGTCAATATATCCAACTAAGCCACCCATGATTCCGCCAGCAAGACCACAAAAGAAAGCTGATATCATCCAGCCAACTATTTTATATTTCATGGTTTCAATCCCCATAGCCTCAGCCTTATCTTCATTATCCCTAATTGCATTTAATATTAATTTAAATCTAGTTGAGTAAATTCCCCTTACAGCTATGAAAGTAAGTATCAAAACAAGGAAACTTAAGTAGTAAAAAAACTCTCCTCTTGATTCTAAGTTTCCAACATTAGGAAATGGTGGAGTTGTGAAACCTTGACCAGCACCTATAATTTCAATTCCCCCAGAAATTTCACCTGCTGCAACTCCTAATCCTAATGTACAGATGGCAAAATAGTGCCCTCTAAGTCCTAAAATAGAATATCCAATTAAACCCGCTACAATAGTTGGCACCACTGCTGCAACAACCAATCCAACAGCCATTCCCTGAAAAAATTGTGCAGGCGTGTGAACAAATGTTTTTTCACCACCACTCTCTGTCCATTCAGCTAATGGAAAAAACATTCCAACTTGAACTGAAGCACATAAATACATACCAAGACCATAAAATAGTATATTTCCAAATGAATTATATCCCATTTCACCACCTTGAATATTCCAAGTTGTAGCAAGAACAATTAACACACAAAGTATTGATAATTGAACTTTGAATGCAGGAAAAATAAATGGTGCTGTTATTCCAAAAACTAATATTGCAGCGTATAAAATAATATTTTTACTCATTATTTCCTTGATACTAATTTTGTAAAACCTTTATTGGGACAATAAGTATAGTCGTTATCATCTATTACTTTTCCTGATCTTTTTCCACCCATAACAGTAAGCTGCCACCTAAAAGTAAGACATTTTTTTTCATCACCTAATTTTTTAACAGTCAATGTCTTTTTCATCCCAGTTCTTTTGCTAGTAGAGCTACCACCTGATTTTTTTTTCGGCCAGTTATAAGCTGAAAAGAAATCACGAGTTTCTCCCTCTTTCCAAATTCCTAGTGGGAATTTACAGCCATTATCTATTGCAACAACAACTCCTCTTTTTCTTTTCCTACTATCCCACACTCTTCCCAAGCATTGACCATTATTAGTTATTGTAAAGAGCTGTATTTTAGAACCTCTTTTTCTCTCATAAACTTTAATTGTCTTTCCTGTTATCTCATTTTTCCAGTCAATAGGACCTGAGACTTTTAATTTTCCATTATGTTGCTTATTATTCACCTCATAAAATTTCAATTCACTTGAACCAGTCGATGGTATCCCCAGCCATAATTCAATTGGTATAAATCTTTCATTTCCAATAGATAAATTTGGAAATGTTAACAATATTATCATGAGCAATATTTTCTTCATTTTAAGTATTCCCGTTTTCTTGATAATTTAAATCTTCTATAAACCAAGATTAATACTAATAATAAGAACACTGAACCTATTCTAAACTCAGTTCCTAAAATATAATCTGCAAATTCTTCAAAAACCCCTAGTCCCATTCCTGACATTGCTACACCTGGAAGATTTCCTAAACCAGCAACAATAACAATCATAAAAGATCTAATTGTATAAGGGAGTCCCATATAAGGATGAATTGTAAAAGTAATAGATATTAATGCTCCAGCTACCCCACATAATGCTGCATTAATACCAAAAGTAGCTGCATAAACTTTTTCTGTATCTACACCTAAAATCTTTGCTGCTCTTGCATTTTGTGCTGTAGCTCTTATTGCACGACCAAGCTTAGATTTTTTCATATAAATTACTAAACAAATTGCAAATAAAATGCTTATAAAAGCTGAAAATATTTTTGAATTTGGTAATACAACGTTGCTATTAAATAACATAGTTGTTCCATAATCTGAATTTGCAAGAACAACATCAGCTCCAAATGCAAAGTTCATTAATTGCATGAAAAGAATACTTATTCCAAATGTGGCTAAGATAGATATAAACAGATCTCTATCTACAACTTTATTAATTACAAGTTTGTAAATTGCTATACCTACAAAATACATTATTATTGGAGATACTATTACCCCCCATGCAGGATGTATTCCATAAAGGTACATAAAATAAGCAATGTAACCTCCTAAAATAACTAGGTCGCCTTGAGCAATATTAATTATATTCATTACTCCCCATTGAAGTGCCATGCCATAAGCAATTAATGCAAATAAAATTCCAAGTAAAATTCCATCCAAACATGCTTGAACAGAAATCATTGGATATTGGAAGACCATGAAATCCATATAGAACCCTTAAAAAAATACCCCCTATATATAATATATTAGGGGGTATTTATAGATTTGTTTTATCTTTTTGACCAAGAAGGAATTGGATGTATCAACTTAGCTGATGCCCATTTAGTTGGAGCAACAACTTTGTTTTCACATTTTCCCCCATCATCACACATTACTTGGAAAAGTACCATTGGCTTGTCAACATTTTGACCGCCAGGTGCAAATTTAATATTTCCATAGAATGTTTGCATATTGGTAGCTGCAAGAGCATCTCTGACTTTCTTTTTATCAAAAGAATTTGCTCTCTCAAAAGCATCTTTAAACACCAATAGAGCAGCTGATGATTCTGCGGCTTGATATGGAGGCGCATAACCAAACTCTTTTGTAAAGTCTGCGTCATAAGTCATACCATCTTTAAAGAAGTCATCCTTGTAAGTTAGTGTTTTGTGCCACTGAGAAGCACATAACGCATATTGTGAGTTTTTACCATGTTGTTTTGATAATTTAGCTGCATCACAGTGAGTCATTGCTAACATTGGAACATCTACTTTCATCTCAGAGATTTGTCTGATAGCAGTTAGAGCACCTTTTGTATGACCTGAAACTACTAAAACATCAGGTTTCATTTGTTTCACTTTTACTAAAGTAGCAGCCATATCGTTTAGCTCTTTTGGTAATTTATCATCTATTACCTTTTTTGAACCAGTTCTCTTAATTGCATCTAAAACTCCTAGTCTTACGTCTTGAGAAAATGCATCCTGTTCAAACGCCATAGCAACAGTAACCCCTTTTCCATTATTCTTTTCAACTGCTAAATCTATAGCAACATCAAGATATAAATTAGCTGGGGCTAAAACTGCAAATAGATATTTGTAACCTTTAGTAAACAAAGATCTAGAAGCACCATTTGCCTCAACCATTGGTACACCATATTTTTCTGTTACAGGAGCAATTGCTTTTGTTAATCCTGAACTGTATGGGCCAAGCATAAACTCAACACCGTCTTGTGAAATTAATCTTTCAGCAAGTTGAGCTGCTCTTTTTGGGTTAGACTCATCATCATAATAGATAATGTCAAACTTATAAGTTTTACCACCAACTTTCACTCCACCCATGCTGTTAATTCTATCTACGGCCATATTGTAACCGTTCTGGGTATGAACACCATTAGAAGAGTATTTTCCAGTTAATGAAATTGCAGCACCTAAAACAATTTTATCACCAACTACTTTCGCAAAAGATACAACTGACGATGATAACAAAATTATGGCTGCAGAAATAAAACTTATGATTATTTTATTTATTTTCATTTTATTTCCCTTGTTAATTAATTAATAAATAGCTAATTAAATAAAGAAAACAGTTGTTTTGCAAGAGACAAAAGGTGCAATAAATTTTTTTAATATTGTTGTGAAATAATAATTATTAGTCCAATTAGAACTAAAACACTCGCTGAGATTGTATTAATTGTTTTTGGATTTGTTTTTATCCAAGTAATAAGTTTTTGTGCAAGTAAGGCGTAACAAATCAAAGATAAAAAATCTAAAACTACATAAGTTGTTATTAAAATAAAAAACTGAACAATATAATTTGAATTAAAGTCTATAAACTGTGGGAATATTAATGGAAAAAACAACCAAGCCTTTGGACTTGTACCTGCAACTAAAAAACCATCTTTAAAAAAAGAAAAAAAACTTTTTGAGGAAATTATATCTGAATTAATATTCTTTGGTGCTGTTTTATAAACATCATAAGCTAAATAAAGTAAATAAATTACACCTATCCATTTAAATATACTTAAAAAATTTGGGTTATCTGAAAAAAAACTACCCAAAACAAATATAACTAAAGTAGCTTGAATTAAGTTTGCGGTAATATCTCCTAATGCAGTCCAAATACATTTTTGGAGTCCGTAATTCATCGAATATGAGATAATAACAATTCTAGGAGTGCCAGGTGTGATAAAAAGAAAAATTATAATCTGTAAAAAAAGAAAATAATTTAAGGGGAGCATTTAAGAAAGATAGCCCTTAAAAACCGGGAGCTAAAGATGGCTAAGAAGGACTATCCATCATAATATATCAGATCTGAAAAAAAATGCATTATTGATTTTTTTCAAATATAAGGAATTTATGAAAAAAAAAGGTCACACCCCAATTACCCGAGTCAAAAATCCTGAGCCAAATGTTGAAAGTCCAGATTGGGTCATCTGGGCTGCTTGGGCAGATAGAATCACTTTTGAGGAAATCGAAAAAAAAACTGGCTACAGAGAATCTGATGTAATTAAAATAATGAGACGATCTCTCAAACCATCATCATTTAGATTATGGAGAAAAAGAGTAAATCAAAAAAGTATAAAACATAGAAAGAAATTTGAATATTCTAGAAAACAAATAACTAGTAAAATAAAAAAAGGTGACTATCTTTAAACAATGAAAAAAATAACAATTTATACAGGTCCATTTTGTAATTATTGTGATGCAGCTAAAAGATTATTAACTAGAAACAATGCTACTTATAATGAAATTGATATTGGAAAAGTAGATGGCGCAATGGATGAAATGATTAAAAAAGCTAATGGGAAAAGAACAATACCTCAGATTTTTTTTAATGAAGAACACATTGGTGGCTACGATGAAGTCAGAGCTTTAGAAAAAGAAAATAAGCTACAAGATTTATTAAAATAAAGTTATTTAGCTTTAAAAACTAAACAAACCCCGTTATTACAATATCTTTTTCCTGTAGGTTGTGGTCCATCTTCAAAGATATGACCGTGGTGACCACCACAATTTTTACAATGATACTCTGTTCTTGCATATCCTATTAGATGATCAGTTTTAGTTTCAAAAACTTCAGGTAAAGATTCAAAAAAAGAAGGCCAACCAGAACCACTTTCATATTTACTATTTGAATTAAATAATTTTATTCCACAATTTACACAATGATAACTTCCTTCTCGTTTTTCATTATTTAATTCACTAGTACCAGGTGGTTCTGTTCCATCCTCGAACATAACTAATTTTTGTTCTGCAGTTAGATTAGGATTTTTTTTGACCATAAAATTATAATAATTTAGCACAAGATTGATGTAAAAATGAGTGTAATTCGACTAATTTATCAAAGTTTTTGTTATAACCACCACCTAAAACACCACAAAGAGGAATACCCTTTGAAAAAAAGTTCTCTGTTACAAGTTCATCTCTTTCTTTAATTCCTTCATCAGAAATTTTTAATTTACCTAAACGGTCGTTATAATGAATATCAACACCAGCTATATAAAAAACATAATCAAAATTTTCTTCATTTAGCTCATTTAAATAAAACTTGAGAGTTTTAAGATATTGCTTGTCCTCTAAATTATCCTCAAGTTCAACATCTAGATCACTTATTGATTTTTTAGCAGGATAGTTTGATTTTGAGTGCATACTAAAAGTAAATACATTTGAATTACCTTTGAATATATCTGAATTTCCATTTCCTTGATGTACATCTAAATCAACAATTAAAATTCTACCTGCTAGCCCTCTATCAAGTAGATAATATGCAGCCACTGCTACATCATTAAAAACACAATAACCAGCACCACCCTCAAAATTTGCATGATGACTACCTCCAGCAGTATTACAAGCAAGACCATAATTAATTGCAAGCTTTGATGCTAAAACAGTTCCACCAGTTGCTACTAAGGATCTTTGAACAACACTATCGACTAAAGGGAAGCCAATTTTTTTTACTCCATTTTTATCTAAAGTTTTATTTTTAATATCTTTAATATACTTTTCTGAATGGGCCCTTTTTAAGGTCTCGTCAGAACATGGATATGGTTTATGAAATTCTTTTACTATCTTTTGATCTATTAGATATTTTGCAAGTTCACTAAATTTATTAATTGGAAATTTATGATCATCCCCAATTTTAGCAAAATAATCTTCATGATTAATAACTGGCAAATCCATGTTTACTTGATAATACGAATAGGTTTTTCATTTACACAAGACTCTAAAGACTCGATCATTTGATTATAATAGGTGGTGTAATTTTCGGCTGTCACATAACCAATGTGCGGGGTAAGCAAAGCATTTGGTAAAAATCTCAATTTATTGTTTTCAGGTAAAGGTTCTTTATCATAAACATCAATTCCAGCTCCTGCAATTTCGTTAGTTGATAAAGCTATAATTAAGTCATCTTCATTTATAATTGGACCTCTTGAAGTATTTATTAAGAAAGATGTCTTTTTCATTTTATCCATCTCTTTTAAAGTAATGCAATCTTTATATCTCTCTCCACCTTGAACATGAATTGATAAAAAGTCTGAATTCTTAATTAAGTCTTCTTTGCTACACGGCAGAACATCTAGCTCCTTACAAGTATCTAAGTTTAAATTTTCACTCCAAGCCATGACTTGCATACCAAAAGCTTTTCCAATTTTAGCTACTTGTGATCCAACTTTACCTAAACCAATTAAACCTAAAATTTTTCCTTTAAGCTCCACTCCTACTGTTGTCTGCCAGTATCCTTGATACATATTATCAATTTCTTCTTTAAAATTTCTAGCTAGTCCAAGTATTAAACCCCATGTCAATTCAGGAGTTGGATTGGTATTTGTTTCTGTTCCACAAACTATAATTTTTCTTTTTTTAGCAGCCTCTAGATCAATAGATTTATTTCTTAATCCACTTGTAATTATAAATTTTAATTGAGTTAAACTTTCGATAATTTTTTTTGTAATTGGAGTTCTTTCTCGCATCACCAATAATGCCTCAAAATCTGATAATTGCTCAATTACATCTGCTTCATCAACAAAAGGTTCGCTGAAAATTTTAATTTCATATTTCCCTGATAGTTTTTCTAAATCAATAAATTGTTGAGAAACATTTTGATAATCATCTAAAATTGCAACTTTAAGCATTTTTTATTTCCTTATTTGATAATAATAAACCTAATATAATTAAAATTGCTCCAATCAAGTGGAAAAATTGAAATTTTTCATTATAAAAAAATATTGCCATTATTGTGCTGAATAATGGAATTAAAGATAAGAATATGCCAGCTCTATTTGCCCCAATGATAGAAACCGCTCCAGCCCAGCAATAATAAGATCCAATGCTTGGAAATATTGCAACATAGATTAATATATAAAAAAGATTTTTATTTAACTCAATAACTTTTCCCTGTGATATATCTAAAATAAATAATGGTAAAAGAAAAATTAACCCAAATGTACAAATTATTTGAACCAAAGCAAGTAAAGATACTTCAAAGGTTCTTTTTCTTAAATACGCAGAATATATTCCCCAAGCAATTATTGCTCCAATCATAAATAGATCTCCACTATTAAAATTTAAGGTAAGTAAAATATTGAGATCAAGTCTAGTAATAATAGCTAAAATTCCTAAGACTGAAATTAGTAATCCAGATATTTGAAAAATATTTGTTTTTTCGATTTTTAACAGAAAGCAAACTAAAATTATCGTTACAGGTATTGCAGTATTAAAAAGTGATGCATTGATTACTTGAGTATAATTTAAGGCATTATAAGTAAGTGCAGTGAATATGCACACACTGGTAGAGCCTAAAATAAGAAATAATGATACATTTATTTTAATTTGATTTTTTAATTTTAATATTTCTTTATAAGTGAATGGAAGTAAAATTATCCATACTAGGCACCATCTTAAAAATGCAAGTGAGTTTGGAGGTATATTTTCTATATAAGCAAACTTTCCTAATGTAAAGTTACCCGCCCAGAATAATGTGGCACATACCAGCATTACATATGCTTTGGTATTTTGCATGAATTAATTGAATCTTGCTGAGCTATAAGGGTCTAAATTTAAATTGGTATTTTCTTTAGCTATCATTCCAGAAACAATTTTTCCAGAAATTGGGCCTAATGTCCATCCTAAATGATGATGTCCAAAACAATAGAAAACATTTTTATGATTTTTTGATGGTCCCATAACTGGTAAAAAGTCTGGTAAAGTTGGTCTAAATCCTAACCACTCATCTTCATGATCCGGTAAATCCCCTAACATGTATTTAGCATTATCAATTAAATTTTTTATTCTTGATTTTGAAAGAGGATTATCTAATCCACCAAACTCAACTGTTCCAACAACTCTCAATCCTTGCTCCATTGGGGTGATCCCAAAGCCTCGATTAGAAAATATTACTGGTCTACTTAACAGATGATCACAATCTTTAAAATGTACATGGTATCCCCTTTCAGTATCTAAAGGAATTTTTTCATCTAATTTATCTGTTAATTTTTTAGAAAATGCTCCACAAGCAATAACCACTCTATCAAAAGTATATCTGTTATTGTCAGTAATAAATACAGGATTGTCATCATCAAAACTTATATCTTGAACATTCATTTTATTAAATTTACCACCTTTTTTTATAAAAAGTTCAAAAAGTTTTAATAAAATTTTTTTTGGGTTTCTTGCATGTCTTGCGTAAGGATAATAAACGCCAGCATGATAAAATGGTTTTATATTAGGCTCTAAATCATGAATTTCATCTCTATTTACAAGTTGTTGTTTAACACCTAATTCTTCTCTAACTTTAATTTCTAATTCTCTGCTTTTTAAATCTTTATCATTCCATATGTAAAGTATTCCTTTATTTTCAACTAATCCCTCTAAGTCTATTTCGTCAAATAATTCATCATATGCTGGTAAAGCTAAATCTAAAATTTGATGCATGTTTCTGGCTGTATGCATCATTTTATTTTTTGATGTATTCAATATAAATTTAATAAACCACGGAATCATTTTTGGAACATAATTCCATTTAAGTGCCAATGGCCCTGTAGAACTCATTAACATTGCTGGGACATCAGCTAATACGTCGGTTCTATTTAAAGATAATGAAGCATATGGAGAAAAATGCCCTGCATTTCCATACGATGCTGCTGGGCTCCCTGGCTCTTCTCTATCAAAAACTGTTACTTCAAAACCTTTTTTTTGGAGAAATAAAGCATTGGATATTCCTTGAATACCTGCACCAATTATTCCGACTTTTAAAAAACTACTCATAATTATCTTATATAGTAATTTTTAATATAATTTAGGTGACAAATTATACTTATGCAATTGATTGTTGACTGTGAACTTTGGCACTCATTACTATTCCAAAACCAATCATTGTTGCTAACATTGATGAACCACCATAAGACATAATTGGCAAAGGTGATCCAACAATTGGTAGCAAACCAAGTACCATGCTCATGTTAATTGTGATGTAAACAAAAATTGATGCTGCAAAACTGTAACAAAATAATTTTGCAAAATAACTTCTAGATTGAGCACCAATTGCAACTATCCTATAAATAATGATTGCATATATCAAAAGAAGAATTACTGAACCAACAAATCCAAATTCTTCTGAAAACAATGTGAAAATGAAATCAGTGTGTTTTTCTGGCAAAAACTCTAAATAACTTTGAGTGCCTTTTAAAAAACCTTTACCAAAAATTCCTCCTGAACCTACAGCAATTTTAGATTGAATTATTTGATATCCTGCACCCAAAGGATCTCTATCTGGATTCAAAAAAGTTAATACTCTTAATTTTTGGTAAGGTTTTAAAAAAGAGATTATAAAAGGTAAAGAAATTAAGAATCCTATCATAGTGTAGATAAAATATTTATGATTTATTCCAGCAAACCATAATACAGCCAGTCCACTAATCGATATTAGAAGTGAAGTTCCTAAGTCAGGTTGTACAATTACCAAACCCATTGGTAACAGAATAATGATTAAAGATGATAAAATTGCATAAAGTGAATTTACATTTTCTAATTTCATCCTATGAAAATATTTAGCCAGACATAAAATGATACATATTTTCATTAATTCAGAGGGCTGTAAATTTATAAAATATAAATCTATCCATCTTTGAGATCCTGAAGATTTAATTCCAAATAAATATGTCCAAATTAAAAGCCCAATTATTATAACATAAAAAAAATAACCAATAGAAAACCAAAATTTGATGTTAACAAATGAAAATATCAACATCATAATTGTAAAAACAATTAACTTAGTAAAGTGACTCTTAGTATGAAATAAAATTTTTCCTCCATCAGTTGAGTACATCGTAGCTAGACTAATAAGACCCAACAATAAAATACATGCCATTAAAACATAGTCAAAATTTGCTAATTTTGAAAAAAAATTAAAATTATTTGTTGTTAATCTATTATGTTGATACATCTATATATCCAAATATTTTTTATTATTAATTGACTCCCTTAATTGATGTCTGTCAATAATTGTTTTAAATAATTTTTTTGCCATTGGAGCTGCTGTAGTACTTCCATTTCCTCCATGTTCAACTAAAATACTAACTGCATAACGTGGGTTTTTATACGGACCATATGCTATATAAAGAGCGTGATCTCTTTCTTCATAAGGAATTTGAAAAGTTTTTAAATCTAACTCTCGATCTCTCTCAGTAATTTTTTTGACCTGTGCAGTTCCAGTTTTTCCTGCAAATTGATATTTTGGATCATCAATTCTAGATCTATAAGAAGTTCCTCTTACTTCATTGGTTGAGGCAAACATTGCATCCTGAACAATCTTAATATTTTTAGAATTTTTATACAATGGTGTAAATTTGTCGATTGGTGATACTTTGTTTTCATCATCCATAACTATTTTTGGATAAATCTTATAGCCTCCATTCGCAATTTGAGCAGTCATTAAACATAATTGAATTGGAGTTGTTTGAATATAGCCTTGACCAATTCCAGTAATTACAGTTTCTCCCAATACCCAACTTTGTCCTAAAGCATTTTTCTTCCATTGTGTATTTGGAATTAAACCTTTTTTTTCAATGTTAAATAGATTGCCAAAAACTTCTTTTCCTAATCCAAATTTTTTAGCAGTTTCACTTAATCGATCTACTCCAAGTTTTCTAGCTATCTCATAAAAATAGTTATCACACGATTGTTTCATTGCATTTCTTAAATTCACAAATCCATGCCCCTCCTTTTTCCAACAATGATAAGTTTGACCATAGAGCTCTAATGGATGTTTATGCCCCCTACAATTAACAGTAAAATTAGTATTAATAATTCCATTCTCTAAAGCTGATAAAGCAACAATAGGTTTAATAGTTGACCCAGGAGAGTAATTTCCTTGTAACGTTTTATTAACCAATGGTTTCATTGGATCATTACGAATAATTTGCCAATCATCTTGGCTTATTCCAAAAACAAATAGGTTAGGATCAAATGAAGGAGAAGAATGCATTGCAATTACCTCACCTGTATAGATATCCATGACACAGATAGATCCAGCTTGATCCTTGAGTAATTCATTAGATAATTGTTGGACTTTAGTATCGACTGTTAACCTAAGAGATTTGCCTTTCTCTCCTTTTTGAAATTCTAACTGACTGATTCTTCTTCCATAAGCATTTACCTCATATCTCTCAATATCATTAGAGCCGATAAGTTTATTTTCAAAAGATTTTTCTAAACCTACTTTTCCAATTTTAAGACCAGGTACAAAATTTTTCTTTATCGCTTCATTATTTTCAATATCTTGCTCATTTGCCTGACTTACATATCCGATAACATGAGTAAAATTAGATCCAAAAGGATAATTTCTAGAAATAGAAATAACTGGTTTAACACCATTTAGATCATAAAGATGATTGTTAATTTTTGAGAATTTTTTCCAACTTAGATTATCTGATACAATTAAAGTTTCCCATGACTTAATCTCATTTTTCTTTTTTATTATTCTTTTAAATTCTTTATCACTTAACTCTAGTAAATCTTTTATTCTATAAATTACATATCTAAAATCTTCTACTTGTTCTGGAATAATATGTAATTGATATGCCTCAAAATTACCCGCAATAACATTTCCAAAATAATCATGAAATTCTCCCCTTACAGGAGCTAACTTCCATTCTCTTATTCTATTTTTATCTGAAAGAGTTAGATATTTTTTATTTTCTTTAACCTGTAAAAAAAATAATCGACTTACTAATCCAATCATTATAAAAAACTTTACTGAGCCAGTAATAAACATTCTTCTATTTATAGAATTAAGTTTTTTTACGTTATCGCTAGATGAATTAATCATTTATACTTTTTAGATAAAATTTAAATATTGTAAGAAAAATAAGATAAAACAAGAAAGTAAAAAAAGTATTAACCACGTAAGCCCATAATATTAAATTATATGAAAAAAATAATGTTAAAATTGAATAATTCAAAGAGTTAACTAAAATTATAACAAATAAAAAATAAAACCAATCCTTTGCTTGATTGGGTCTAATTGTGATATTTCGAAAATATGATGTTGCTATACAAATTATCATGAAAGATAAGCTACTTAAACCAAGAGGTAAACCTACAACAGTATCGTTAATCAATCCTGCCAAAAAAACTAAAAGATAATCAAAGTTTTTAAAATCTTTTAATGTAAAAAAAAAGATTAAAATAAAAGGAAAATTGAAAGAGAAAAAGTCAAGGTTTAAATAATTAACATCAAATTCATTTAATACAGACACATATAAAACAACCACAGGTAACCAAGAATAAAATTTTGAAAAAAAGCCTTTCGATTTTAAATTAGTCATTAATTATTATTCCTTTATTTAGAACACACTTTTTATATTCATCACTTCCAGGCTCAAAACCTGATGCTTTTTGAAAAAGTTTATTAGATTTGCGACACTTATGCCCAAATTCTAAATTAAGTCTTAAAAATTCTAATTCTGTTTTATCGGTATTAAACTGGCTTATTGTAATATTTTTAGATGATAATTCATTATTTAATATCAATAACTTATTGTTAAGATCATTTATTTCACTTTTTAAATCTATATTTTCTTCTAAAAATTTAGAATTAGTCTCTTGAAAAATTTTAAGTTCATCTTCTAAAATTTTTAGTTTTGCATTGACTGTATTGATATTTTCATTGTCAGGTTCAGACACATTTTGATCTGGTATCTCAGATGTACTTGTTATTTCAGCAAAAACATATTTAAGTTGAGAAAAATCACTATAAAATTCAACTCTAAATTCAGATGATGAATTTTCTTTAATAATTTCCAATGTTCCTATTGGAATTCCACTTTTAAAAATTGCCCCTGTTCCAGATGTATAAATTATACTTTCCTCTTCAATTTCCTCAGAAAGGCCATCTTTAATATATTTAATTTGACCATAATTATCTCCTGTACCTGTAACTATTGCCTGAATATTTTGAGGTGCGATTGTAACTGGAACATTAGAATTTAGATCAGTTAATAACAATACTCTTGAGGTCTTGTAATTAACTTCAATTACTCTACCCACTAAATATGACTGGTCATATATGTTTGTGCCAATTTTGATATTATTTTTACTACCTTTGTTAATAATTATACTTTTTAAAAAAGGGCTTTCATGATCCATGATAATTTTTGCCAAAATTTTATCTGAAGTTGAAACATAATCATTGATTAACTCTTTTAATTCTCTATTTTCATTTTGAATTATCTCACTAGAGATGAAGTTTGATTTTAATTTACTTAATTCTAATCTTTTTTTTTTATAATCATTAAAGAAAGTTGTATAGTCAGATACTTCTATAATTGTATCCTTAATAAAGTTTTCTGGAATTGATACTACAAAAGAAGATCTGTAAACTAATTCATTAATTCCTATTTTAAGATATCGTACAGCTTTAAAATCTAGATTAGATAATACAACTATAAAAATAGACGCAAATACTAAACTAAGTAAAGAAAATTTTTGCTGGGTGCTTTTTTTTAAAAAAGCAGATCTGATTGCTATAATAAAATCATCTCTACTTGATGCCATCTTTCTTAATATTCAGTCAACATCGTCGAGAATGTTTGCTCTTGATCAAGAGCTTTTCCAGTTCCAACTGCAACACAAGATAAAGGATCATCAGCTATATGCACTGGTAAACCAGTTTCCTTGGAAAATCTTCTATCTATATTTTTTAATAAAGCACCGCCTCCAGTTAAAGTTAAACCCATATCAACCAAGTCTGCAGATAATTCAGGGGGTGTACTTTCTAATGCATCTTTAATGCCATTAACCATCTCTTTTAAAATATCATTCAATGCTTCTGAAGTGTCCTCTTCTGTTATATTCACTTCTTTAGGTGTACCTGATCTTAGATCTCTACCTTTAACTGCATAAGTATTATTGTTAGTTGGAATAGCTGTTCCAATTTCTTTTTTTATTTTTTCAGCAGTGCTGTCCCCTATCATTAAATTATATTCTTTTCTCATATAATTTACTAAAGCAGCATCCATAGCATCGCCAGCAACTCTTAATGATTTTGAATAAACTAATCCGCCTAGAGACATGACGGCTACCTCACTGGTACCTCCTCCAATATCAACTACCATTGAACCTGTAGCTTCTGATATTGGTAAGTTTGCACCAATTGCAGCAGCAATAGGCTCCTCAATTAATTGTACTCGTCTTGCACCAGCTGCAAGCGCACTATCTTGAATAGCTTTTCTCTCAACTGGTGTTGAACCAGTAGGAACACAAATTAAAATTCTTGGATTTGCAAAAGTTCTACCTTTGTGAACTTTTTTTATAAAATGTTTTATCATCTCTTCGGTTACTATAAAGTCAGCAATTACTCCGTCTCTTAAAGGTCTTATTGCCTGAATATTACCTGGGGTTCTTCCAAGCATAGTTTTTGCCTCATCACCTACTGCTAAAACTTGCTTTTTTCCACCTTGATCTACTATAGCCACCACTGAAGGCTCATTTAATACTACCCCTTGACCTTTTACGACAACAAGAGTATTAGCTGTTCCTAAATCAATAGCCATATCCTGGCTCCAAACTTTTTTGATACTATCAAACATTCCCATTATATACTCTCCTTCAATTTTTTTGGTTCAATATTTTTATATAAAGATTTTTTTTCTCTCTTAATTAACATTTTATTTAAAGCATTTAAGTAAGCATTAGCCGATGCAACCAATGTATCAGTATCAGCAGATTGTCCAACTGTTGTTCTATCATTTTCCTCAATTTTGACACTTACTGTTGCTTGAGCATCAGTTCCTTCAGTTACAGCGTGAACCTGATAAAGAGATAATTTTACGTCATGAGGATATAAATCTTTAATACATTTAAAAATAGCATCTACTGGTCCATCTCCAGTTTGAGATGTTTCTTTAATATCGCCAAAAACATCTAAAGTCATCTCTGCTCTTTGAGGCTCACCAGTTCCAGCAAATACCTTTAAAGATTTAAGATTAATTGCATTAATCTTGTTATCAATAATTAAACTATCATCAACTAAAGCAACAATGTCTTCATCATAGATATGTTTTTTTTTATCTGCTAGTATTTTAAACTTCCCAAATGCTGCTTGGACGACATCATCTGTAACGTTAGCATATCCAAGATCGCTCAATTTATCTTTAAATGCGTGTCTACCAGAGTGCTTACCCATAACTAAAGATGTTTTTTTAACACCTACACTCTCTGGAGTCATTATTTCATAAGTTTCTCTATTTTTAAGCATTCCATCTTGATGTATGCCAGACTCATGTGCAAATGCATTTTTTCCAACTATTGCTTTGTTATATTGGACTGGAAAACCAGTAGCATTAGAAACTATTTTTGAAGCTTTGCTAATTAATTCTGTTTTTATTCCGGTTTCATAGGGTAATAAATCATCTCTTGTTTTAATTGCCATTACAATTTCTTCAAGTGCTGCATTACCAGCTCTTTCACCAATTCCATTTATTGTACACTCAATTTGACGAACCCCTGCGGATAAACCTGATAATGCATTAGCAACTGCTAATCCAAGATCATTATGACAATGGGCTGAGATAATTGCTTTATCAATGTTTGGAACATTATTTTTTATTGACTTAATTTTTTTTGCAAATTCTTCAGGTATAGAATAACCCACAGTGTCTGGAATATTAATAGTGGTTGCACCACAATTAATTGCTAATTCTATAGTTTTGTACATAAAGTCTAAATCTGTTCTTGTTCCATCCTCGCACGACCATTCTACATCATCAGTAAATTTCCTTGCATAAGTGACGCTTTCCTTAATGGCCCCTAATACTTGTTCGTTGGTCATATTGAGTTTATGCTTCATATGAACAGGACTAGTTGAAATGAAAGTATGAATACGAAATTTTTTTGCAAACTTTAACGATTCATGACATGCATCAATATCTTTTTTAGTAGCTCGTGCTAATCCGCAGGGAATTGAATTTTTAACACTTTTACTAATTGCGCTAACAGCTTCAAAATCACCTGGGGATGATATTGGAAAACCAGCTTCAATAATATCTATTCCCATCTCATCAAAAACTCTTGAAATTTGAATTTTTTCTTCAACACTCATAGAAGCACCTGGTGATTGTTCACCATCTCTCATCGTTGTATCGAAAATGTATACTTTGTCTTTTTTAGGCATATAAAAAATTTTATTTAAGAAATATACAACCTCTCGTATAGATTGCAAAATAAAATAATAATTTTCGCCCCAATATGGAGCTAAAGTTTACTTCTTATCGCTATCAACTAATTTCTTTTTACCTATCCATGGCATCATAGCTCTTAAGTTTGCTCCAACTTTTTCAACTGGATGCTCAGCTAATTTAGCTCTTGTAGCAAGAAAGTTTTTTTGACCATTTTTGCATTCATCCATCCAATCTTTAGTAAATTTTCCAGACTGAATTTCACTTAAAACTTCTTTCATTCTTTTTTTAGTTTCTTCTTTATTAATAATTCTTGGTCCTGTTTGATATTCGCCATATTCAGCAGTGTTTGAAATCGAATAATTCATATTTGCAATTCCACCCTCATAAATTAAATCTACAATTAATTTTACTTCATGAACTGTTTCAAAATATGCCATCTCAGGTTCATATCCTGCTTCAACTAAAGTTTCATAACCATTTTTAATAAGTTCTACTAATCCACCACATAAAACTGTTTGTTCACCAAATAAATCAGTTTCAACTTCATCTTTAAAAGTTGTTTCAATTATCCCAGATCTTCCACCTCCAACAGCTGAAGCATAAGACATTGCTAAATCTCTAGCTTTACCAGAACCATTTTGATGTACAGCAAATAAGCATGGAACTCCTCCACCTTTTTCGTATTCGCTCCTAACTAAATGTCCAGGACCTTTTGGAGCAACCATAAAAATATCTAAATCTTTTCTAGCTTTAATCAAATCATAATGAATATTCAATCCATGAGCAAAAGCTATTGAAGTTCCTTCTTTTACACGTTGTTCAATATGATTTTTATAAATTGAGGCCTGTAATTCATCTGGAGTTAATATCATTACTACATCTGCCCATTCTGCTGCGTCTGATAAATTCATAACTTTTAAACCTTTAGATTCTGCTTTAGCTTTACTTGAAGATCCTTCTCTCAAAGCAACCACAACTTCTTTTACACCACTATCTTTTAAATTTAGCGCATGCGCATGTCCTTGACTGCCGTAACCAAAAATTGCAATTTTTTTGTCTTTGATTAAGTTGACGTCCGTATCTTTTTCATAAAACATTTTCATTTTGTTTCTCCCAATTTATTTATTTAAAAACTTCTGCCCCTCTCGTCATAGCTATAGCTCCAGTTCTTGAAGTGCTAGTTAAACCAAAAGGTTTTAATTTTTTACTCATTTTATCTATTTCTCTCCTTAAAGCAGTTATTTGGATAACAATGGATTGTTTAGTTTTATCCAATATAACTGGATTAAAGCTTTTACAGGCTTTAAGTGTTTTTTCTATCTTTTTTTTATTTCCAACAACTTTAAGTAGAGCCATTTCTTTAAATATTACTTTTTTATCTTCCCTTTTAAAATCAGCTACTTTATGCACTGGAACTAATTTTTTCAGTTGTAATTTAATTTGATCTATTACTTGAGGAGTTCCTGTGGTTACAATGGTAATCCTAGAAATGTTTTTTGTTGCATCAACTTCCGCAACGGCCAAAGACTCAATATTATAACCTCTACCAGAAAACAAGCCTACCACCCTAGCTAATACTCCAGATTCATTATCGACCCAAACCACAAAAATATGTGTATCTAATTTACCTATCTTAGTTGGTATACTATATGCTGATTTTGCTTTTACCATTAAACTAATGCTTTGCCTTTTCCTGTAATCTTATTTTCCTCTTTATCATTAGGTCCTAAAATCATTTGATTATGTGGCTTTCCAGATGGTATCATCGGGAAACAGTTTTCATTAGGATCAACCTGACAGTCAAATATTACAGGGCCATTGTGATCAATCATTTCTTTAATCTTTGAATCAAGTTCATCTGGATTATCAACTTTAATTCCTTTACATCCATAAGCCTCAGCTAATTTTACAAAATCAGGTAAAGCTTCTGAATAGCTCTCAGAATAATTTTTTTCATGTAATAGCTCCTGCCATTGTCTTACCATTCCCATATATTGATTATTTAGAACAAAAATTTTGATAGGTAAATTATATTGAACTGCTGTAGACATTTCTTGCATAGTCATTAAAACTGAAGCCTCCCCAGCTATATCAATAACAAGTTTATCTGGATGGGCGATTTGAACACCTACAGCTGCAGGAAGGCCATATCCCATAGTTCCAAGTCCCCCAGATGTCATCCATCTATTTGGTTTATTAAATTTATAATGTTGTGCAGCCCACATTTGATGTTGCCCAACTTCTGTAGTTACAAATGTATCTTGGTTTTTTGTTAGCTCATATAATCTTTGAACAGCATGTTGAGGTTTAATAGTTTTTTCACTATTGATAAAACCTAAAGAGTTTTTTGTTCTCCATTTTTGTATCTGTTCCCACCATTTAGAAATATTTTGCTTATTTGATATCTTAGAACCGTTTTGTTTTTTATTAATCTTTTTAATTGTAGTTTTAAGAACCTCATTAACATCACCAACTATTGCTAAATCTACTTTTATAATTTTATTAATTGATGATGGATCAATATCAATATGTACCTTCTTTGATCTTGGTGAAAATTCATCTATCTTTCCTGTTATCCTATCATCAAATCTTGCTCCAATATTGATTAATAAATCGCAATCATGCATCGCGTTATTGGCCTCATACGTTCCATGCATTCCAAGCATTCCTATAAATTGATTGTCATCACCTGGAAACGCACCAAGTCCTTGCAATGTAGATGTAATTGGAAAGCCAATTAATCTAACAAACTCTCTCAGAGATTCACTTGCTTTTGGTCCAGAATTAATGACGCCACCACCAGTATAAATTACTGGTTTTTTTGCTTTTGAAATTAAATTAATTAATTCATTAATTTCATTTTGTGAAAATTTATTATGTATTTTTCCATTAATTTTTTTTTCTATTTTTGGTTTTGAATAATTTGTTTTTGCAAACTGAATATCTTTAGGTATATCAACTAGTACTGGGCCAGGCCTTCCTGTTGTTGCAACTCGAAAAGCTTCATGCATAATTTTAGGTAAGTCTTTGATGTCTTTAACTAACCAATTATGTTTTGTACATGGTCTAGTTATTCCTGTTGTATCGCATTCTTGAAAAGCATCAGTTCCAATTAAGTGAGTTGGTACTTGTCCTGAAATACATACTAGAGGGACTGAGTCCATATATGCATCAGTTAAAGCTGTGACAACATTAGTTGCACCTGGACCAGATGTAACTAGAACTACTCCAGGTTTACCTGAAGATCTCGCATAACCCTCTGCAGCATGTCCTGCCCCCTGCTCATGTCTGACTAAAATATGTTTAATAGTTGAATGATTTTTAAGCTCATCATAAATTGGTAGTACAGCTCCACCCGGATATCCAAAAATAAATTTAACATCTTGATCTTCAAGACATTTAAATACTATTTCAGCACCTGAATATAATTTGGACATTCAGCCAATCTAGCTGAAGTTGTACTGATTGGTCAAGACTAAGTAAGAGATATCTAAATTTTTTTTAAGAATTTCTTTAAGACAGCTGGATTCATTTTGATCCAATTTTGCATATTGCCTCTAGCCCAAGTGCTTTGTCTTTTGGCATATTGTCTAGTCTTTATTGATATTTTCTCAATAACTTGATTAATTTCAATTTTTTTTTGGAGATATTGACCAACTTCATTAATCCCAATGGCTTTATGAGCTGTCTTATCTTTACGAACTTTGGTTTTGATAAATCTCTTTACTTCCAATATAGCTCCTTTTTTGATCATTTCTTTAGCTCTTAAACTAATTCTATCTAAAAGCTTATTTCTAGGGAAATCTATGTAAATCTTATAAAAATCTTTTTGTTCATAATTAGATTTGGTTTTTTTAAACCAATCATAAATAGAACTTTTAGTAAATGACTTAACTTCATAAGCTCTTATACATCTTTGAGTATCTGAGTAATTAAGATTATGCTTAGCTAGGGGATCTAACTTTATTAACCTTGAAAAAAATCTTTTAGGTCCAATTTTTTTATGTAACAGTCTAATCTTTTCTCTAAATTTTATTGGAATCCTTGGAATATTGACTAAGCCATCAGTCAATGCCTTAAAATATAAACCTGTACCTCCAACTATAATTGGGACTTTTTTCCGTTTCTTTAAATTAGAAATTTTTTGATCCACTAATTTTAACCAATCCCCTGTGGAAAAATTTTTTGTTACTCTTTGAAAACCATACAAATGATGTTTAATTTTTTGATAATCTTTTTTATAGGGTCTTGCAGACAAAACTTTAAGTTCTTTGTATACCTGAATACTATCTGCATTTATAATCTCACCGTCAATTTTTTTTGCTAGTTTGACTGCAAAATCAGATTTACCAGATGCAGTAGGTCCATAAATTAAAATAATTTTGGATTTTAAATCCATAAATTAGTTTAATTTAACACCTATATATCTTCTTTGATTTTGATTATTGTAAATAACTAGTAATATAGTTTTTTGATTAGTACTTAAAACTTCCTCTACTGCTTCATTTAAATCATTCACATTTCTTATTTTTTTCTTTTGAGCTTCTAAAATTATACTATCTAACTCTATAGAGTTTAATAAAGGACTATTACTATCAATTTTTGTGACAACTAATCCACGAGTTTGATTTGGTAAATTTCTTGATTTTATATCCTCTTTTGAAACTTCTCTTACATTTATTTTTAGTTTTTCAATTCTTAAATCTTTTGGTTCTGAATTTTGTTCAGCAACTTTAAAATCCTCTGAGGTTTCTAATCTTCCTAAAGTAATAATTTTGGTAATTTCTTTTTTATTTCTCCAAATTTTTACTTCAACTTTCTTACCTACTTCTGTTCTTGCGACAATCATCGGAAGTTGTTTCATTTCTTGAATTCTTTGTCCATCAAATTCTAAAATTATATCTCCTGCTTTTACACCACCTCTATCAGATGGACTTTTTGCAGCTACACTAGCAACCAATGCTCCTCTTGGTTCATCTAACTTTTCGACTTCTGCAATTTCTTTTGTAACATCTTGGATTCTTACTCCAAGCCATCCTCTTTTTGTTTCGCCAAATTTAATCAATTGATCAATTACAATTTTTGCACTATTTGAGGGTATAGAAAAACCAATTCCAATTGATCCATTTCTTCCTAAGATAGCTGTATTAATTCCAATTACATCTCCATTCATGTCAAATAGTGGACCACCAGAGTTACCTTGGTTAATAGAAGCGTCTGTTTGAATATAATCTTCATATCTACTTAGACCGATAGATCGATTTCTTGCTGAAATTATTCCAGAAGTTACTGTTCCACCTAATCCAAAAGGGTTTCCAATTGCAATTACCCAATCGCCAATTCTGGCTTTATCTGAATTACCAAATTTAACTGGAACAAATTTTTCCTCTGTTTCTAATTGTAATACAGCGATATCAGATAAAGGATCTGCACCTAATACCTTAGCTTTAAATTCCTTATCTCCATTAACTCTAATAATAATATCTTTAGCATCTTGAATTACATGATTATTTGTTACCACAATTCCTTTTTCATCAATGATAAACCCAGAGCCTAAAGCTGCTGATTGTCTTTCTTGAGGTATTCCAAATTCTTTAAACATGTCCTCAAATGGTGATCCTGGTGGAAATTGAAAAGGAAATTGGTTTGATTGAGTTTTAACGATTGTTGTAGTTGAAATATTAACTACCGATGGCATTAACTTCTCTGCTAAATCTGCAAATGAGCCTGGATAATCTTTTGATAAAGAAATGGATTGAAAATTTAAGATTAATATTATTGTTAATAAGAATGTTTTAATTTTTTTCATTTAGTTTTTTGTATAATAAATAATAATAAAACCTATTATAGCAAAGATTAATCCTCCAGTTCTTAATTGACTGACCTTTACTAATTCTAACTTCTTTAACATATTTTTCATTTTTGATGGAAATATGGCATATAAAATACCTTCAATGAACAAGAATAGACCAAATGCTATGATCAATTCTTTCATTTTAAAAATTTAATTTGATTTAGGTTTTATATTTCCAAAGAATTTAAAAAACTCACTATCAGGAGATAAAATCAGTGATGTTTCTCCTCCAATTAAAGCTTTTTCATAAGCTTGCATTGCTCTATAAAATGCAAAAAATTCAGGGTCTTGGCCAAAAGCACCTGCAAAAATATTATTTCTTTTACCATCTCCTTCACCCTTCATTATCTCTGATTTTTTTTGAGCATCTGCGAGTATAACAGTAACCTCTTTATCTGCAGTCGAAGTAATAGTCACTGCCATCTCTGCCCCTCTTGCTCTAAATTCTTTGGCTTCTCTTTCTCTTTCAGTTTGCATTCTTCTAAAAATTGCATCACTATTTGCTTGAGGAAGGTCAGCTCTTTTTATTCTTACATCATTAATTTTAATTCCAAAATTTTCAGCTTCATTATTTACACCTTCTTGTATTAAAGCCATTTGTTTGGTTCTATCTTCTGATAAAAGCGTTTGTAATTCTTGTTGACCTAAAACGTTTCTTATTCTCGAATTTATAATTGTTGCTAATCTTGATCTTGCAACTCTTTCATTTCCAACAGAAATATAAAATTTTAAAGGATCTACAATTTGAAATCTTGCAAAAGCGTCAACAATTAATCTTTTCTGGTCAGATGCAATTACTTCTTCTGGTGGGGTATCTAGATTTAAAATTCTCTTATCTAAAAAAACAACGTTTTGGATAAATGGAATTTTAAAATTTAATCCTGGTTTTGAAATAATTCTTTTAGGGTCACCAAATTGCAAAACAATAGCTTGATTTACTTCTTTAACTATAAAGATTGAAAAATATGCTGTTGCAACAAGCAAAGCAATTATCCCAGCAATTACTTTTCCCATATTCATTTTAATTAGTCGCTTTCTTTTTACTTAATTCTGGTAACGGAAGATAAGGAACTACTCCTGATCCTGCATTTTTTTCTATGATAACTTTATCTATGTCTGCTAGAACTTTTTCCATTGTTTCTAAATACATTCTTTCTTGAGTTACAGATTTTGCCATTTTATATTCATTATAGATTGCTAAAAATCTGCTTGCTTCACCTTCTGCTTTTGCAACAACCTCTTTTTTATATGCTTCTGCTGCTTGAAGAATTTTTTGCGCTTCCCCACGAGCTCTTGGTATTACATCATTGGCATACGCTTCGGCTTCGTTTTTAGATCTTTCCATATCTGCTCTAGCTGCTTGTACATCTCTAAATGCATCAATTACTTGGTCAGGTGGATCAGCTTTTTGGGTTTGAACTTGAGTTATTTGAATACCACTAGTGTATTCATCTAAAATTTTTTGAATAATCTCTTGAGTATCTGTCTCTATAAGAGATCTTCCCTCTGTTAAAATTGGCTGAATATCTGATCTAGCAATTACTTCTCTCATTGCTGTCTCAGCTGCTGCTTTTACAGTTCCTTCAGGATCCTGAATTTTAAACAAAAAATTTCCAGCATCTTTAATTACCCAGAAAACCGAAAAATCAATATTAACGATATTTTCATCCCCTGTTAACATTAAGCTTTCTTGAGGAACATCAGCAACTCCACCTGAAGAAGAAAATCCACTATCTCTTTCAGACCTAAAACCGATATCAATTCTATTAACTTTTGTGACTTTTGGGGTAAGCACCGACTCAACTGGAAAAGGTATATGATAATTTAATCCAGGTTGAGTTGTTTTTACAAATTTTCCAAATCTTAAAACTACACCTTGTTCATCGGGTAAAACTCTATAAAGACCACTAGCAAGCCATACAAAACCTAAAATAATTAAAACTAAAACTGCCTGTCTACCACCAGAAGAACTTCCACCTGGTAAAAATTTTTTTATTTTTTCTTGAAATTCTCTAATAATTTTTTCAATGTCTGGAGGTGTTGGGCCTCTTCCTGATCCATTACCACTTCCACTTCCTCCTGGAGGAGTTCCCCAAGGACTACCACCTCTTTGTTGAAAATCATCTGACATATGACACTCTATATAGTGTCTTTATTTAGAAAAACAAGTTAAGATCCAAATATGCCAAAGGAAAAGCCCGAATTAAGTGACGCAATGCGAAAAAAAATGAGTGTTAAAAAAGCGGAAAAAAACCCCATTAAAGGAACAAAGTTTACAATAGCAATTTCAAGTGCAAAAGGAGGTGTGGGAAAATCTACTTTTGCGACAAACTTAGCTTTAGCACTTAAAAATATTGGCTGCAAAGTGGGTTTGCTAGATGCAGATATTTATGGACCGTCTATTCCTAAGATGTTTGGTATTAATGAAAAACCTAAAAGTGATGGTGAAAAATTAGAACCAATAAAAAAATATGATATTCAATGTATGTCTATTGGTTTCCTAACAGATCAAGAAACACCAATGATATGGCGTGGACCTATGGTAACCAGTGCAATTAAAACCTTTACTCAAAAGGTAAATTGGCAAGATTTAGATTTTATAATTGTGGATATGCCTCCTGGTACAGGAGATACCCAACTCACTTTTGCACAAGATATTAAAATGGATGGTGCTATTATAGTTTCTACTCCCCAGGAAGTTGCTTTACTTGATGTCAAAAGAGGAATTAGAATGTTTGATAAATTAGGAGTAAAAATTCTAGGTTTAATAGATAACATGAGCTTTTTTACTGGGGATGATGGAAAAAAATATAAAATTTTTGGCGAAGGGGGTGTAAAAGAATTAGCTAAGGAATTTAAAAAAGAATTTTTATCTGAAATCTCCATTAATCCTGAAGTTGGAAAATGTGGAGATAAAGGAAAACCCATTGTAGAGGCTGATCCAGATCACGAGATTTCCATGATTTATTTAGAATTAGCAAAAAAAATAAAGTCTAAATATCTTTAATCCAATTCAAATTTTTCAGCATAATCTTTCTTAAGATTGGTATCTTGTTTAGTTTTATCTAAGATACAATTACCTATTACCAGGTAATCTAAATCTGTACCCATAAAACAATTGAAAGCATCTGTTGGGGTATTAACAATTGGTTCACCTCTCACATTAAAAGAAGTATTTATCAGTACTGGGCAGCCTGTTTTTTCTTTAAATTTCGAAATCAAATCATAATAACGTTTGTTTGAATATTTATTAACAGTCTGAATTCTTGCAGAATAATCTACATGGGTAACTGCTGGAATTTCAGATCTCTTGATATTCAATTTATCAATTCCAAAAAGATTTTTTTGATTGTTTGTCATCTCAATTCTTCTCTCTGGCTTAATATTTGCAACTAATAACATGTATGGACTTTGTACATTTATTTCAAACCAATCAGATATATCTCCATCTAGTATGGAAGGAGCAAAAGGTCTAAAACTTTCTCTATACTTCACCTTTAAATTTAAATTTTTTTGCATTTTATCTGATCTTGGATCTCCCAAAATTGATCTGCTGCCTAAAGCTCTTGGGCCAAATTCCATTCTTCCTTGAAACCATCCAATCGCCTTTTCATTTAATAAAATATCAGCAGTCTTGATGATTAAATCTTCATATTTCAAACTTTCAAATTTTGCACCTAAAGATCTTAACTCTATTTCTATTTCCTCTTGTTTAAATTCATTTCCAAGACAAGAACCCTTCATATCATCTTTAGGATTTACTATTCTTTTTTTTCCAAGCTCTAAATGCCAAAGTGCTAAAGCTGCACCTAGGGAACCACCAGCATCTCCTGCAGCAGGTTGTATCCAAATATTATCAAAAATTTTTTCTTGAAGAATTTTCCCATTAGCAACACAATTCAAGGCAACCCCTCCAGCTAAACATAAATTTTTAATACCATACTCTTGTCGGACTGATTTTGCTAATTTAACCATTACTTCCTCTGTTACCTTTTGTACTGAAGCAGCAATATCCATATGGAATTGAGTGATTTTTTCATTTTTAGAATTGCGAGGTTTTTGCCCAAATAGATTAATAAAATTGACATTTATCATTGTAAGCCCAGTCGCATAGTTAAAATATTTTTGGTCTAATCTAAAAGTTCCATCACTTTTTATATCAATTATCTTTTTAACTTTGTCCTCATATATAGGATTGCCATAAGGTGCTAAGCCCATAAGTTTATATTCACCACTATTAACTTTAAATCCCGTATAATAAGTAAAAGCTGAATAAAGAAGTCCAAGTGAATGTGGGAAATGAATTTCTTTTTTAATTTCTAAGTCATGATCTTTTCCAACAGCTACTGTAGTTGTTGCCCATTCACCAACACCATCAGCTGTTAAAATAATAGCTTCTTGAAAAGGAGATGGAAAAAAAGCACTTGCTGCATGACTTAAGTGATGATCTGAAAAAAAAATATTCTCGTCTGATTTATAATCTTTATCGTGGGCCTTAAGTTTATTAAACAAAAAATTTTTTTGAAATAGCTTTTCTTTAATCCATAGTGGCATTGCTTTACTAAAAGAGGCAAAGCCTTTGGGAGCAAAAGCAACATAAGTTTCCAATAATCTTTCAAATTTTAAAAAAGGTTTTTCAAAAAAAACTATTTGATTTACGTCACTTAATTTTAAATTTGCAAAATTTAAAACAAATTCTATTGCATTATGAGGATAGTTTGGATCATGTTTTTTTCTTGTAAACCTTTCCTCTTGAGCAGCAGCAATTATTTCTCCATTTTTTAAAATACAAGCTGCACTATCGTGATAAAATGCAGAAATGCCTAATATAGAAGTCACTTTAAAAAATTGTATAAATAAATGGAGCTACTGCTGAACCTTGGGTTAAAACTATTAATCCACCAAATAAAACGAGAACTATTATAATTGGAAAAAGCCAATATTTTTTTCTTACTTTTAAAAATTCCAAAAATTCTTTGATAAAACTCATTTAAAACTGATTTTTCATTTTGCTTTTTGGACCATTTTTTTCAATCCAATATGATTTATTTTTTTTGTTATACTTTAAGCTCAATATATCTTTTCCAAAAACTCTCATAATCACACCTATAGGCGTTACTACCAGAAAAAAAATTATACCCATAATTAATGGTGAAATCATTTTTCCCAATAATATCCCAAAATTAAACCATATTTTATTTAAAGGGTTTAATAACTTAGAATTAGTAATCCCAAGAAAAAAAAAAATAATTGAGAAAAATATTGACCAATATCTAATTTCATTTGTTCCCAATAAGGGCCATAAGCCAATTATTAAAAAAAATACAAAAAAAACTAAACCAAAATTTCTATTTGAAGGTAGTTTCTCTTTATGAGTCGCCATAAATCAAATTAAATTTTCATTAAGATTAAATGATTGCATTAATTCATTCCACTCTCTTTTTGATAATCCTGACTCTTCTAAAGAAACTTTTTTACCTTTTATTAATTTTTGAATAATCAATTTTCCTTTCGCAGAAACTTCTGTTCCACCAACTCTATAATCCATAAAAGCATCATAAGTAATTGGAACCCATTTTTTTACAGTATCCAACATTATTTCAGCATAAACTCTTATTTCGTACTGAGCGTGACTATCAGCCCTTAACCTTAAAAAATTCATCAAATTTAATAAATCTGTTTTCCAATACCATTGGGTATAAGTGTTTAAAGTCAAATTCATCCTTGCTAATTCTCTAGCTAAACCTTTTTTATTTTCATCAATGGTCGATCCATCATACCTTTCATTAAGCATTATCTCATAGTTATCATAAGTTCTTTCGGCATCATTTTTTAAAAGTTCTAAAACTTCCTTAGCTTGTTGTCCCTCAATAACATCTCCTCTACCTTGTCTATTATTTGTAGATTGAGCAGCAAGATTATCAGAAGTTGGTAAATAAAATTCTTTATCTAAAATAGAATATCTTGCAGAATATTCGTTAACATTAGCGGTTCTATGTCTTATCCATTGACGAGCTATAAATATTGGTAATTTAATATGATATTTTATTTCGCACATTTCAAATGGAGTACTATGCCAATGACGCATCAAATATTTTATTAAACCTTTATCTGTAGAAACTTGTTTTGTTCCTTTACCATAGGAAACTCTAGCAGATTGTACTATTGAAGTATCATCACCCATATAATCAACAACTCTTACAAATCCATGATCTAATGCTGGAAGAGCTTCATAAAGTATCTTTTCTAGCTCTGGAACTGTAACTCTTTTAGTCGAATTACTTTGAGATTGTTGACTCTTTATTTCCGCTGATTGTTCTTTAGTTAATTTCATGATTGTTATTGAATCTCTTGTAATTCCTTTTATATTAATAAGGTTGGTTTTCCAACTATGACGATAAACGAATTTCGTAATAACCATCGCGGACGTGGGGGCAGTACCCACCACCTCCACCATTTACAACTTATGGGGGTGAACCAGAATCGACGGGTGACTAAAGGCTATTCTTTTGTTCGGAATTGTTCCTCCGTAAAGGGCTAATTTATAACTGCTAACGAAAGTTACGCAATTGCTGCTTAATTAACTTTGTTAATTAAGTAAACGGGGTTTGGGGCACCTGGCAACAGAACGCCCCTATTTTTAATGATTAAATTTATCAAAAAAAAATTCACAAAATTTCTTGAAACTAAGAGGTATTTATATTTTTTACCAAAACCTTTAAGAATGAAATTGTTTAATATAAAAAAATTAAAATTCTATAAAACTAAAACTGGAAATTATTATTTACCAAAGTATGCTTATAAAGACATTATTAGAAATAGTATAATAAATAACACAATATTTGATGATAATATATATCAATTATCAAGAGAATATATAAAACCAAATTCCATTGTATTAGACTTAGGATCTAATTTTGGACAATTGGGAATTCTTTTTTCAAAAGTACAGAAAAATGTAGATGTATATTGTTTTGAGGCATCAAAATATATTTTTAAAATTTTAAAAAAAAATATTCATATGAATAATGCTAATGCAAAACCTTTTAACTACATAATTAGTGACAAAAGCGGATCAAAATTAAAAATAAAATCAGCTTCTTTGAAAGATTATAATACTTATGGCTCAAATATAATTAAAATTGTAAATGGTAACTCATACGATGATTATGAAGAAGTTGAACAAAAAAAGATTGATGATTTTAACTTTGATAAAAAAATTTCATTTATGAAGATTGATATTCAGGGTTATGATCTTATGGCTCTAAGAGGCTCTATTAAAACAATATTAAAACATAAAATGCCGATAGTTTTTGAATATACTCCAGAATATTCTGAGCAACTTAATTATACTTTTAAAGACTTTGAAAAATTTATAAAAAGCGTCGATTATTATGTTGTAAAAAAAATTGATTATTATAACTATCTTATAAAACCAAGGTAAATTTATCAATTTCTTACTATATGAAATTATCAAAAGATATAATTTATGGAATAATTATAAGCATATTAATTATTTTATTAATTATTGGGTATAATATTAATAAAAAAAACTCGTATTCAAAAAGGAACGAGATCTCAAATTTAAATTTGCAGATTAAAGTTAAAAATAAACAATTAGCTAATATTCAAAAAAAATTTTTAAATTTAGGAAGTAATATTAATGATTTTATTAATGAAGATTATATTAAGTTTTCAAAAGTTTTTGAGAATAAAAAGTTGAAAAATATAAATTATTTTGAATTAAGCAAATATAAAACAGAGGATGTATTATTTGGAGGAAACTACAGAGCTTTAGCTTCAGCTTACATTGATTTTTATAATGATGATACTAAACTAATTTTAGTAACTTCGGATGGTATTTTTGCAACTAGTGAATTGAATAATTTAAATAAGTTTAACAAGATTAAATCTAATTTTTTGGAGTTTGTAAATTATGAAAAATTTTATACACATACTCAATATGGTGTTAAGGATATTTTGGTAAATGATAATGACATTTATGTTTCTATAATAAGCCAATTGGATAAAAATTGTTATAATTTTAGATTACTCAAATCAAAAATTACTCAAAAGGAATTAACTTTTAAAATTTTTTATGAAATACCTGAGTGTGTAAATGAAGATAATGATCATCAATATTACGCTGGTCAAGGGGCTGGTGGAAGAATGTATATAAGAAATAACTCAATCTTATTAACCACTGGAGAGTTTAGAAATAGACCACTAGCACAAAATAAAAAAAGTTTTTACGGAAAAATTTTAGAAATTAATTTAGACTCAAAAAAAGCTGAAGTTGTTTCGTTTGGTCATCGAAATGCACAAGGTATATATTACAGTAAAAGGTATGATTTTATTATCTCCACAGAACATGGGCCTAAAGGAGGCGATGAAATAAACATAAATCACAAACCATTCAACATAATAAAAAATTTTGGTTGGCCCATCTCCTCTTACGGGGAACATTATTATAAAAACCATCCCGATAAAATTTTGAAAGAAGCACCACTAAATAAATCTCATAAAAAGTTTGGATTTGAGGAACCTATAAAATATTTTGTTCCATCAATAGGGATTAGTGAAATCATTTCTATAACTAATAATGATGATCAATTTTTAATTGGAGCGATGGGTAATGAAATAGTGGAACAAGATTTGGGATTACATTTAATAAAGCTTGATAACAAAAGAAAAAAAGTAATCAAACATAAATACATACCTCTAAATGAAAGAGTAAGAGATATGATAATTTCTAAAGATAAAAAAATAATGATTTTGTTTTTAGAAACTACAAGCTCTTTGGCAGTTTTAAGAAAAAAATAGTAAATAGAATAAAAGATACTAATTATTAATTTATTTTTTTATTTCAGCTTGAGCTGCTGCAAGTCTTGCAATAGGGACTCTATAAGGAGAACAGGAAACATAATTTAGTCCCACTTTCGAGCAGAAAAATATACTTTCTGGATCACCACCGTGTTCACCACATATACCTAATTTAATTTTTTTATTTTGTTTCTTGCCTTTAGCTACAGCTATTTCTACTAAATCTTTTACACCTTCATCAATAGAAATAAATGGATCTATTAAGAATATTTTATTCTCAATATAATCATTTAAAAACTTACCACTATCATCTCTGCTAATTCCAAAAGTGGTTTGTGTTAAATCATTAGTGCCAAAACTAAAAAATTCAGCATGTTTAGCAATGTCTTTTGCTTTGATAGCAGCTCTGGGTAATTCAATCATTGTACCCACTAAAAATTCTATTTTAACTTTTTTTTCCTTTTGAACTTTTTTTGCAATATTAATGACAAGATCTTTCATAATTTTTATTTCAACTTCTGTTGATACTAGTGGTATCATTATTTCAGGAAATGCAGATTTTTGTTTTTTCTTTTTAAGATCTGACAAGGCCTCAAAAATTGCCCTACATTGCATTTCATAAATCTCTGGAAATGAAATAGCTAATCTGCAACCTCTATGACCAAGCATTGGATTTTGTTCATGCAATTCTTCAATTCTAGACACTAACTCTTTCACATTTGTTCCAACAGCATTTGCAACCTCTAAAATCTCCTTATCAGATTTAGGTAAAAATTCATGTAAAGGTGGATCGAGTAATCGTACTGTTACTGGAAATCCATGCATGATTTTAAATATTTCAATAAAATCTTTTTTTTGATGTGGTAAAAGCTTTTTTAAAACTTTAGCTCTATCTTCGTGAGTTTTAGATAATATCATTTCTCTTACAGATAAAATTCTTTCTTCATCAAAAAACATATGTTCAGTCCTACAAAGTCCAATCCCCTCTGCTCCAAAATCTCTTGCTGTTTTGGTATCTAACGGTGTTTCAGAATTTGTTCTTACCTTTAATTTTCTTACATTGTCTGCCCACCCCATTAATTTTGAAAAATCTCCTGAAATTTCAGGTTTTACAGTTGGAACATCTCCTGTAATAATTCTTCCAGTAGAACCGTCTATAGTAATTATATCACCCTCTTTAACTTCAGTAGATGAAGTTTTGAAAATTTTTTGCTCATAATTAATATCAATTTCACTAGAACCAGAAACACAAGGCCTACCCATTCCTCTTGCAACTACTGCTGCATGACTAGTCATTCCACCTCTAGCTGTTAAAATTCCTTTTGCAGCGTGCATTCCTTGAATATCTTCAGGAGATGTTTCTACTCTTACTAAAATAGTGTCTTGCATCATGTCATTTAATCTTTGAGCTTCTTCTGAAGAAAAGACTACTTTACCACTTGCAGCACCAGGTGATGCGGGTAAACCATTTGCAATTACTTGAATAGAACTTTTTTCATCTAAAGTTGGATGAAGTAAAGTATCCAAAGAGTTTGGGTCAATTCTTAATATAGCTTGATTTTTTGTAATTAATTTTTCTTTAACCATATCTACGGCTATCTTTACAGCTGATTTTGATGTTCTTTTCCCTGAACGAGTTTGT
This sequence comes from uncultured Pelagibacteraceae bacterium, assembly GCA_902558705.1. GTDB lineage: Bacteria > Pseudomonadota > Alphaproteobacteria > Pelagibacterales > Pelagibacteraceae > Pelagibacter. The sequence continues at coordinate 61,556 of CACEEW010000001.1, read as the reverse complement.
AAAATCCAGAGTTTATTATTTTCAACGGTAAATTCTACATCTTGCATATCTTTATAATGAGTTTCTAATTTTTTTAAGATCTTAAATAACTCTGAATAAACTTTAGGCATCGATTCTTCCATGGATGCTTCTTTAACTTTAGCTTCTTTTTTTGCTTTTTTAGTTATGTACCGTGGTGTTCTTGTCCCAGCAACAACATCTTCACCTTGAGCATTAATCAAATATTCTCCGTAAATATCATTTGATCCATCAGAAGGATTTCTTGTAAAAACTACACCAGTAGCACAATCATTTCCCATATTTCCAAATACCATTGACTGCACGTTCACTGCAGTTCCCCATTCAGAAGGTATCTGATTTAATTTTCTGTAAACTTTTGCTCTTTTACTTTCCCAAGAAAGAAATACTGCACTTATTGCACCTAGTAATTGTTGATTAACATCCTGAGGAAATTTTTTATTTGTTTTTTCTTTAACAATTTTTTTAAAATCTTTTATTAGGCCATCCCAATCATCTTCATCTAAATCAGTATCTAATAACACTCCTTTTGTTAACTTATAATTTTCTATTAATTCTTCAAAATGATAACCTTCAACACCCATTACAACGTTACCATACATTTGTATAAATCTTCTGTAGCTATCTTTGGCAAATCTACCATTTGAAGTCTTATTAGCTAAAGCAATTACAGTTTTATCATTTAAACCAAGATTAAGAATTGTATCCATCATACCAGGCATTGAAACTCTAGCCCCAGATCTTACAGATAATAAAAGTGGATTTTTTAAGTCTCCAAATTTTTTTGATACGTCCTTTTCAATAACTTTTAACTCTTTTTTAATTTGGTTAATTAATTTAGAATTCAATTTCTTTTTATCTTTATAAAAAACTTCACAAACCTTAGTGGTAATCGTAAATCCTGGTGGTACTGGAAGTCCCATTCTTCCCATTTCTGAAAGGTTAGCACCTTTTCCACCCAAAAAATTTTTAGGATTTTTAATTTTTTGTGTATCTTTCGATTTAAAATTTAAAATTAGTTTATTCATTATTTGTTTTCAATAATTGAAAGTTTATAAAATTTTGAAATGTTTTACATAACATATTAATAAGTTCCAATCTGTTTTTTCGTAAAGTTTCATTTTCCTCATTAACTTTGACATTGTCAAAAAATTCGAAAATTTCTTTCTTTGCACCTGCCAAAATCGTCAATGATTGTTCATAGTTTTCATCGTTATTAATATTTGAATAGTATTTTTTAATCTCATTAATTTTTTTATATAAATTTTTCTCAATATCTGTTTTAAAAATACCAGGATCAGTTGTATTGGTAATTTCTATTTCAATATTTTTCAATTCATTATCTAATATATTTGATGCTCTTTTATAACTTGAGATAATATCTATTCCTTGTTGATTATTAATAATGTTATTTAGTCGGTTCGCTTTTTCATAAGACGAGAATAAATTATTTAGCGAAAAAGAGGAGATAGTAGCTTCAATTATATCAAAACGGATTTTTTTTTCTTTCATGTAATATTTGAATCTATCTTTTAAAAAATTATGTAATTCTTTTTGTAAATTTTGATTATTTAGGTTATACCCTTGATCTTGATATAAGCCTGAAGAATAACTCAATAGATCATTTACTTTAAAATTTTTTTTATTTTCAATTATTGTTCTAATTATACCAAGTGCAGTTCGTCTTAATGCAAATGGATCTTTTGAACTTGTGGGTTTTTCATTAATCCCAAAAAAACCGACTAAAGTGTCTATTTTATCTGAAACAGATAAAGCGATACTAAAAGGTTTTTTGGGAGTTTTAGTATCCAAACCAATTGGTAAATATTGTTCGGTTATTGCTAATGAAACATCTCTATCAAAACCTTGATGTAATGCAAAATATCCACCCATAATTCCTTGGAGCTCAGGAAATTCTCCAACTAAATTGGAAGTCAAATCTGTTTTACAAATTGAAGCTGACAACTCTACTTTTTCTTTACTAATCAACAACTCATCAGAAATAATTCCACCCAATTTTCTCAATCGTTGAATTTTGTCAAAATATGTTCCTAATCCTTTAAAAAAATTCATTAATTTTAATTCAGATACTTTTTTTACTAAATTTTGAGTTTTATCTTTATTCCAAAAAAATTCTGCATCACTGAGCCTCGCCTCAATAACTCTTTCATTTCCAATCTTTATCAGTCCTTTTTGATCTTTTTTGTTTGAGACAATTAAAAATTTATTTGTAATCACACCATTATTATCAAATGTTGGAAAGTATTTTTGATGAGATTGCATAGTTAAAGTTAAAATTTCTTTTGGAATAGATAAAAATCTTTTATTAAAGCTACACAATAAAACATTTGGATTATCCACTATATTTATTACTTCATCAAATAATCTTGGGCTATCTTTAATATTTAGTTTTCTTTTATTAAGTATTTTTGAAAATTCTTTTTTTATGAACTCTTTCCTTTTATCTTGATCTACAAGTGATCCTTGTTTTTTAAAATATTTTTCATAAGATCTAAAGTCTGTAAAACTCTTTTTTTTTTCCTCAAAATCTTTATCTATATAAGTAGAACATGAGGATGATAAATGATGAAATTCAAAATTAAGTGTTTTTTTGTCGAATAAAGACAATATTGATTTCAAAGGTCTTCCCCAATTGAGATCAAATTCTCCCCATTTCATTGATTTTTTCCATTGGTAATTTTCAAGTAATTTAGGAATAAACTCGATCAGTAAATCACTTGTCTTTAATGATTTAGATTTTGTTTTATAATAATAAAACTCACCTTTTTCAGTTTCATTTTTAAACAGATCTTTTTTTTCTATATTGTTTGACCTAATAAAGCCCTCTAATGCTTCTTCAGGAGCACTGGTCCTTGGACCTCTTATTTTTTCAGACGGTATTTTAATTTGTTTATCTAAATTTTCAAAAACTATTATTAATCTATTAGGTGTGGATAATGAAAAACATTTTTTTGATTTAATTGATTTTTCTAAAAAAAAATTTTGAAATTCTTCTAAAAGTTTATTTCGCAAGTCTTTTTGAAGTCTTGCTGGAATTTCCTCACTAAATAACTCTAAAAAAAATTCTGCCATCTCAAACTTGAGTATCAATCCATATTGCAGCAGCAGACTTTGTAATTTCTCTTATCCTTCCAATATATTCTGCTCTTTGAGCAACACTAATTGCTTTTCTGGCATCTAATATATTAAATATATGACTTGCTTTTAAACATTGATCATATGCTGGTAAAGAAATTTTTTTTTCTACTAATGATTTAGCCTCACCCTCAAACATATCAAACATTTTAAAAAGATTTCCTGTGTTCGCATAGTCAAAATTATAGGCAGAAAATTCTTTTTCTGATTGATGAAAAACTTCCCTATATTCAACATTCTCATTGTTCCAAATTAAATCATAAACATTCTTTTTTTCTTGAGTGAACATACAAATTCTTTCTAAGCCATATGTTATTTCAACTGAAACTGGTTTGCATTCAAAACCGGCCATTTGTTGGAAATATGTAAACTGGGTTATTTCCATACCATCACACCATACCTCCCAACCCAGACCAGCAGCCCCTAGTGTTGGACTCTCCCAATCATCTTCAACGAATCTGATATCATGATTTTTATGATCAATGCCAATTAATGATAAACTATTTAAGTATAGTTTTTTTATATTGGATGGAGATGGTTTTATAATTACTTGAAATTGATAATAATGCTGAAGTCTATTTGGATTATCTCCGTATCTTCCATCTGTCGGTCTTCTTGAAGGCTGAACATAAGCAGCTTTCCATGGTTTAGGTCCAAGAGATCTTAAGGTAGTTGCAGGATGAAATGTTCCAGCTCCAACCTCCATATCATAAGGCTGTAAAATTATACAACCTTGTTTACTCCAAAACTTTTGTAAATTTAAAATTGTATCCTGAAAAGTTTGAAACTTTACTTTTTTTTTTATACTTTTAGAGACCATATCTTTGCCATACAGATTTTTCATCTAATATATTTGCGAGTTGATCTACGTGATCATTCGATGATGATAATTTTTTACTTAACCAGCCTTTAGATTTTTCAAATTTTTTAATTACTACATCTTCTCCAAATTTTTCTCTTAATACTTGATTGGCATCTCCAATTTCATCTATTAAACCAAGAGACTTAGCTTTACGTCCTGACCAAAATTCTCCTGAAAATAGCTCTACCTCTGATTTTTTTAATTTTGAGCCTCTACTTTTTTCAACAACATCAATAAAATCTTTATGTAAATCTAACTGAATATTTTTAAGTCGATCGATATCTTCTTTTTTTTCATCAAGGAAAGGATCTAGAGTACTTTTGTTTTTTCCTGCAGTATGAACTCTTCTCTCAACTCCAATTTTCTTTATAAGTTCCGTAAAACCAAAAGAAGAATAAATAACTCCTATAGAACCAATAATGGAACTTGAGTTTGCATATATTTCATCTCCAGCACATGCAATTAAGTACCCTCCTGAAGCAGCAACATCTTCAGCAAAAACAATAACCTTTTTTTTATTTTTTTTAGCCTTCTGTCTTATAAAGTTATAAATTAAATGAGATTGGACAGGAGAACCCCCTGGTGAATTTATAGTAATTGCAACACATGGTGCTTTTTTTAAGGAGAAAGCTTTTGAAATAATCTCTTCTTGACCAGAAAAATCGATACCTTGTTTAAACTTTCCAACATTTCCTATTACTCCACTTAATTTAATATGTGGGATGATTTTTTTCTTTTTTAAAAAAGAGAACATTTTTAACCTTTATAGAATTTTTAATTGAATATAAAGACACCTTATAATTGAAGATTCAGGTGCGTCAATTGATAAGTAATAAATACAAACTTATTATACTAATTTGTTCTCATAAATGGGAACTGTAATCCAGCTCAAAAATCAAATTAATAATTCTTATTTTCAACTTAAAGACTCGGTTGAAGATAAATTGCTGCTCGTAGAGGATAAGATAAAGTCAAAACTTGTAAGTAAAGTTGATTTGGTTCAAAAAATGACTGACTACCATCTCGATACTGGTGGCAAAAAATTACGAGCTTTGTTAACTTTAGGTTCGGCTAAAATGTGTGGTTACTCAAAAGGTACAAGAGACATAAATCTTGCTGCCTGTGTTGAACTAATTCATGCTGCAACTTTAATGCATGATGACGTGATAGATAATGGTTCCTTAAGAAGAGGTAAGAAAACTTTGAATAAAGTTTGGGATAATCACTCCTCTGTATTGGTTGGGGATTATCTTCTTAGCAGATGTTTTGAAATGATGGTAGAAGATGGAAATATAGAAGTTTTAAAGTTACTATCTTCAACCTCCTCAAAAATTGCTCAAGGAGAAATATTACAACTTCAACATCACGGAGAAGTTGATATGTTAGAAGAAACATATTTAAAAATTATATCAGCGAAAACTGCAGAGTTATTTGCTGCAGCTACTAAGGTTGGAGCTATATTATCTGATATGCAGACTAAAGAAAAGGAAGCTTTAGAATTTTATGGAAGAAATCTCGGCTTAACATTTCAAATAGCTGATGACACTTTGGATTATAATTCGGAAATTAAATTATTTGGAAAAAAAATTGGACAAGATTTTTATGAAGGTAAAATAACCCTTCCTATAATTTTATTATTTCAAAAAGCAGATAATCAAGAGAGAGAAAAACTGAAAGATGCTTTTTCTAAAAGTTTAAGAAATGAGAATGATTTAGATTACACTTTATCCTTAATAAAAAAATATGATATAATTAAAGCATGCTATCAAAAAGCCCAGCACTATATTAACTTAGCCTCAAATTCTTTATCAATATTTAAAGACTCTAACGAAAAAAATATTCTAGAAAATTTAACCTCTTTTAGTTTATCGAGAAATTTTTAAGGACTTAAAAGGCTTTTTTCCCAATTATTATTGTTGTCTAAAGTATACTTCAGCCTTTCATGTATTCTATTATCTCCATCTAACCAAAATTCGATACTTGATGGTTTTAAATTCCAGCCAGACCAGTGATCTGGTCTTGGTACTTTATCTTTATCACTATATTTTTTTTTGAAATTTTCTAAATTATTTAAAAGTTCATTCCTACTTTTTAAAATACTGCTTTGTTTAGAAGCCCATGCTCCTATTCTGCTTTCATAAGCCCTGGTGCTGTAATAATCGTCTGCTATTTTATCATCTACTAGATTTAGTTTTCCAACAATTCTAATTTGTCTTAATAAGCTTTTCCAATGAAAGCACATTGTAGCATTTGGATTTTCTTTTAATTCTTTACTTTTTTGGCTTTTTAAATTTGTATAGAAAATGAACCCATCTTTATCAAAACCTTTAAGTAAAACCATTCTAACTGATGGAACTCCGTCTTTGCTGGCAGTCCCTAAAGCCAAAGCATTTGGATCATTTATTTCTTTCTTTTTTGCCACTTCAAACCATTCCTCAAATAGTTTAAATGGATCATCAAGATCGAGAAAGCATTTATTTAGGCCTAATGAGTTTTTTTGATTCATAATTTTAACAAAATAATCTATATAATATAAATAATGTCATTTAATACATTTGGAAAGTTTTTTCGTTTCACTACCTGGGGAGAGTCCCATGGTCCAGCTATTGGCTGTATTATTGACGGTTGTCCTCCTTTAATTCAACTAAAAGAACAAGATATTCAAAAAGAATTAGATAAAAGGAAGCCAGGACAGTCTAAATTTACCACCCAAAGAAAAGAGGGAGATAAAGTTCAAATTCTTTCTGGGGTATTTGAGGGCAAAACGACTGGAACTCCTATATCACTGATAATTTATAACGAAGATATGCGTTCAAAAGATTATAAAGATATTAAAGATAAGTTTAGACCTGGGCATGCAGATTATACATATTTTAAAAAATATGGAATTAGAGATTACAGAGGAGGAGGAAGATCATCTGCCAGAGAAACAGCAGCAAGGGTTGCTGCAGGTGCTATTGCTAAAAAAGTTTTGGAAAATAAATTAGGTAAAAAATTTAAGATTTCTGCTGCGGTAACACAGCTTGGAATTCTTGGCTGTGATACAACAAAATGGGACAACAAAATAATCTATAAAAATCCATTTTTTTGCCCCGATAAGTCAATGTTAAAAATATGGGAGAAATATCTTTTAAGTGTTAGGAAAGCAGGGTCTTCTTGTGGAGCAATAATCGAAGTAAGAGCTAATGGAGTTCCAGCTGGTTTAGGTGCACCAATTTACTCAAAATTAGATTCTGATATTGCTTCAGCTATGATGAGTATTAATGCTGTTAAGGGAGTAAATATTGGTTCAGGAATGAACTCTGCTCAATTATCTGGGGAAGAAAATTCTGATGAAATTTCACAAACTAAAAAGAAGTTAAAATTTGATTCAAATAATGCAGGAGGAATACTTGGGGGTATATCTTCTGGACAAGAAATAATTGTTTCATTTGCAGTGAAACCTACTTCTTCAATTTTAAAAAGCAGAAAAACAGTTAATAAACTTGGAAAAAATACTACCATATCTGTAAAAGGAAGGCATGACCCATGTGTAGGTATAAGAGCTGTCCCAGTAGGTGAGGCTATGCTTTCATGTGTTTTATTAGATCATTACTTAATGAACAAAGCTCAGTGCGGTTAATGTAAATTATTTTTGTTTTTTTAGAACAATATTAGAATTCAATAGATCAAGAACTTTTTCTTCAATTGAATTAGAGTCTAAATTAGCTATTTTGTACATATTTTCAGGTGTATCTTGATCAATAAAAATATCTGGTAAATTCATTGATCTAAATTTTAGATTATTATCCATTAAACCTTTTTTGGTTAAAAAATTAACAACATGAGAACCAAATCCACCTATAGAGCCTTCCTCAATAGTCATAATAGCTTCATGTGTGGTTGCAAGTTGCCAAATTAAATTTTCATCTAAAGGTTTTGCAAATCTTGCATCAACAATTGTTATGTCTATTCCCTTTTTTTTTAAATTTTCAGCTGCTTTTAAAGTTTCATTTAATCTTGCTCCAAAATTTAGGATAGCTAATTTTTTTCCCTCTTTAATAATTTTTGATTTACCTATCTCTATCTTATCGTTAATTGAAGGTAATATTGAACCTAGCCCAGTACCTCTTGGATATCTAAATGCACAAGGTCTATCATTTATTTCTGTTGAGGTATTTATCATTCTTACTAATTCAGCCTCATCACTAGCTGCCATAACTACAAAATTGGGCAATGTTGATAGATAAGTTGTATCAAAACTTCCTGCATGGGTTGGTCCATCTGCACCTACTAAACCTGCTCTATCTATTGCAAATCGTACTGGTAAACTTTGAATGGCTACATCATGAACAACTTGATCATAGGCTCTTTGAAGAAACGTTGAATATATTGCAGCGTAAGGTTTAAAATTTTCAGTTGCTAAACCAGCGGCAAACGTAACTGCATGTTGTTCTGCAATTCCAACGTCAAAAGTTCTGTCTGGAAATTCTTTACGAAAACTATTCAAACCAGTCCCATCAGGCATTGCAGCTGTAATAGCAACTATTTTACTATCTTTTTTTGCATGTTGAGTCAGGGTATCTGCAAACACTTTAGTATAAGAAGGTGTCTTAATAATGCTTTTAATTTGTTCTCCAGTTTCTACATTAAACTTTGAAACTCCATGATAGTTATCTTTTGCTTGCTCAGCAAATGAATACCCTTTTCCTTTTTTTGTTTTGATATGAATTAAAATTGGTCCCTCATGCTTTGAGTCCTTAGCATTTCTTAAGATTGGAACTAAAGAGCTTAAATCATGTCCATCGATTGGGCCAATATAATAAAATCCTAGTGAACTAAATAACGTCCCTCCAGTAACAGCAGATCTAAGCAAGTCTTCAGCTTTACCTGCTTTTATACTAAATCGTTTTGAAAAAGCAGATGTAATTAATTTTATAGTCTCTCTCAAACTAAAATAAATTTTACCTGAAAAAATTTTAGCTAAATAAGTGCCCATAGCTCCAACAGGTCTAGCTATAGACATATCATTATCATTTAGTATGACAATCATTTTAGTTTTAGATGCACCAGCATTGTTCATGGCTTCATATGCCATACCTGCACTGATGGCACCATCACCAATAACTGCAATAACATTATCAGACTTATTGGAAAGTCTATTAGCTTCAGCTATACCCAAAGCTGAGGAGATTGAAGTTGAACTATGTGCTGCACCAAAAGGGTCATATTCACTCTCTAATCTTTTTGTAAAGCCTGATAGGCCACCTCCTTGCCTTAATGTTCTTATTTTATCTTTTCTTCCAGTCAAAATTTTATGTGGGTAACACTGATGTCCCACATCCCAAATTAATTTATCACTAGGGGTATTAAAAATAAAATGAAGCGCAACACTAAGCTCAACAACTCCAAGGCTTGCTCCTAAGTGACCTCCAGTAACGGAAACTACATCAATTATTTCCTCTCTTAATTCATCAGCTACTTTTTGTAACTTCGACTCAGGTATCTTCTTTAAATCTGAAGGAAAATTTATTTGATTTAAAAATTCATATTCTTTTTTCATTTATTCCTATTCAAAATATAATTTAAGGTCTCTGATAAATCTTTAGATTTTGAACCATATTTTTTCAATTTATTATTAATTTTTAAAATTAATTTATTTGCATACTTAATAGTATTTTTATGTCCTAGTAAACTAATTAGAGTTGCTTTACCCTTCTTTTTATCTTTTCCAGTTTTTTTTCCTGCTGTCAATAAACTGCCTTTATGATCAATTAAATCATCGGCAACTTGAAATAATAATCCAATGTCTGAGCCTAAATTTTCGAATTTCTTAATTTCACTCTTATTTCTTTTTTTTAAAATTAAAGGTACTACACAGCAAAAACTAAATAATTTACCAGTTTTTTTTATTTCCATTTCAAGGATTCTTTTTTTAGATACTTTCTTATGTTCATAACTTAAGTCTAGATATTGTCCCCCAGCAATTCCAATATGGCCTGCACATTCTGAAAGTTTATTTACAAGATTAACTTTTACGGCTTGAGAAGTATTTAAATCTTTATGAGTCAAAATTTCAAACGCCATAGTTAAAAGTGAGTTTCCAGCTAAAACAGCTGTTGATTCACCAAATTTAATATGTGTCGATTGTTTGCCTCTTCTAATTGTATCATTATCCATGCAAGGCAAGTCATCATGAATTAAAGAGTAAGCATGTATACACTCAATAGCAGAGCCTATCATTATTAATGTTTTGTAGTCTATTTTAAATATTGACCCAGCATCAATCAGAATTTTTGATCTAACTTTTTTGCCCCCAGAAAATAAACCATATTTCATTGGTACTATTAATTCAGATTTTTTTTGTTTTTTTATAAAACCTTTTAAAAAAGAATCAGTATCTTTAGCTATTTTATTTAGTGAACTTTGCATCTTTTTTATTAAAAATCTTTGTAATCTTTTCTTTAGTTTTTATGTTTATATCTTTGATATTTCTTTGAAACTTCTTCTCAATTATATTATTAAGTTTGATAAGATTTTGATAGTTTTCCATGGAATTTTCCAGATCTTTTTGGTTTTCTAAATATTCAATCATTTTATTTGCCTCATTAGTTAGTTCCTCTAGAGATAGAGAGCTATAATCATTTGGTAAATTTTTATCTTTCATATAATACTCTGAGATAATACATGAAAATTAATCTTGCAAATATTAAAAAAGCTATAAAACACTTAAATAAAAATGAGTGTGTGGCTATACCTACCGAGACTGTTTATGGTTTATCAGGAAATGCATACTCAAATAAAGCTTGTGAAAAGATATATAGATTAAAAAAAAGACCAAAAGATAACCCTCTTATAGTTCATTATTACAACATTATACAATTAAGAAAAGACTGTAATTTTGATAGTAGATTTTTAGACTTATATAAAAAATTTTGTCCAGGGCCAATTACATTTATTTTAAGTTTACATAAAAATTCAAGAATTTCTAAAATTGCAACTAACAAAAAAAACTCTTTGGCTATAAGATTTCCAAAACATCCTGTAACAAGAGCTCTGTTAAAAAAACTGAAATTTCCTCTGGCAGCACCAAGTGCTAATTTATCCTCAAAGGTAAGTGCTGTAAGATCAATAGATGTAAAGGAGGATTTTGGAAATAAAATTAAATATATCTTAGAAGGTGGAAAGTCTAAAATAGGTTTAGAGTCGACAATAATTGATCTTAGAAAAGAACCAAAAATCTTAAGGTTGGGAGGTTTAGAAATTAGTAATATTGAAAAAGCATTAAATCAAAAAATAAAAATAAAAAATAATCCATTAAAGATTACTGCTCCAGGTCAATATAAGCTCCACTATTCTCCTGGAATTCCATTAAAGATGAATGTAAGAAAGGCAAAAGATAACGAGGCCTATATATTGTTTAAAAGAATTAAAAAGACAAAACCAAACTATTTTTTTTTATCTAAAAAAGGTAGTCTAAGAGAAGCTGCAAAAAATTTATACACAACACTCAGAAAAATAAAAAAAAGTAAATTTAAATCTATTGTCGTTGGAAAGATTCCTTACAAAGGACTGGGTATAACTATCAATGATAGATTGTTAAGGGCTTCAAAATTTTGATGCAAGTTCCATTGGAAGTAATTGGATTATCAAAAATTTATAACAATAAGGATGCTGTTAAAGATATTTCTTTTAAAGTTAATAAAAATGAGATTATTGGAATACTCGGTCCTAATGGATGTGGAAAAACAACTACTATTGGAATGATTTTAGGATTATTAAAACCATCAAATGGCAAAGTGTTAATTAATGGAATTGAAATTGAAAAGAAAAGAGTTGATTTATTAAACCATCTTAACTTCATATCGCCATATATTGAGCTTCCGAAAAAATTAACAGTAAAACAAAATCTTGAAGTATACGGAAGACTCTATGATATTAAAAACTTAAAAAAAAAAATAGAAATGCTCACAGAAAAACTTAGATTGAGTGAAATAATAAACAAACTTACAGGAGAGCTTTCTTCAGGTCAAAAAAATAGAGTCAGTCTTGCTAAATCAATAATTAATAATCCTGCAGTTTTACTGCTAGATGAACCAACGGCATCTCTAGATCCTGAGACAGGTGATTTTGTGAGAAGTTTTTTAGAAAGTTATCAAAAAGAAAACAAAGCGTCTATATTGCTAGCATCACATAATATGTCTGAAGTTGAAAGATTATGTTCTTCAGTACTGATGATGAATAAAGGATCAATAGTTGACAGTGGTAAACCAGAACAATTAATCAAAAAACATGGGCGAAAAAATATGGAAGAAGTTTTTTTGAAAATTACAAGAGAAAGAATATGAATTTTAATAAAATGTATGGTCTTTTTTTAAGACATTTCTATTTAATTAAAGGGTCTTTACCTAGAATTTTAGATTTAGTTTATTGGCCAACTATACAAATTGTACTATGGGGATTTATTTCTAAGTTTTTTTCAATCTATAGTGACTATTACAGTAATACGCTTGGGGTAATTCTAACATGTGCAATACTTTATGATATCCTTTTTAGATCTAGTATTAGTTTTAATATGCTTTTTTTAGAGGAAATATGGAGTAGAAATTTTACAAATCTTTTTATAGCTCCTCTTAAACTTAAAGAAATAATAGTATCACTAGTTTTTACAGCTTTGATAAGAACTTTAATTGGATTAGTACCAGCAATTATTTTAACTTCTCCATTGTTTGGAGTTTCAATTCTAAAATTAGGTTTACCACTATTATTATTATTTTTAAGTTTATATATTTTTGGAATTACACTTGGTTTGTTTGTAAGCGCTGGTCTTATGAGATTTGGTCCATCTTTTGAAAATATTGCTTGGTCATCTTTATTTTTATTAGCTCCTCTTGGTTGTATATATTATCCAATAGAGATTCTTCCTAATTTTTTTCAAATAATTGCTAAAGGGTTACCTTTGGTCTATATTTTTGATGAAACTAGAAACATACTTTTAAATAATTTTGTTAATTATGAAAATTTAAAACAAGCTTATTTGTTAAATTTAGTTTATTTAACATTTGGAATTATTTTATTTTACTTTTCTTTTTTAAAAGCGCGAATTAAGGGAACCTTAATAAACATGGGCGAATGAATGGTGCGCCTGCTAGGAGTTGAACCCAGAACCTCCTGATCCGAAGTCAGGCGCTCTATCCAGTTGAGCTACAGGCGCATATAATATTAATATATTATTTTATGAAAAAAAAAATAAATTTGATTGTAGAAGATGCTGATAAAAACCTTCGTGTTGATGTTTTTATCAATAAAAAAGAAAATAAAATCAGCCGAACAAGAATTAAAAATTTAATTTTAGATAAGAAATTAAAATTGAATAATCAAATTAACATAGATCCATCAAAGAAAGTTTCTTGCGGTGATACTCTAGAGCTAATTATTCCAGAGCCAAAAATAGCTTCACTTACACCCTTTAAATATAAATTAGATATTATTTATGAAGATGAAGATTTGATTGTTATAAATAAACCTGCAGGAATTGTAATGCATCCTGGAGCAGGAAATTTTGATAAGACTATTGTTAATGCTTTAATAAACTATGATAAAAATTCTTTATCAAATATTGGTGATGAATTAAGACCAGGGTTAGTACATAGAATTGATAAAAATACATCTGGTTTAATAGTTGTTGCAAAAAATAATGAAACACACGAAAATCTTTCAACTCAATTTAGTAAACATTCAATCACTAGAGTCTATCAATTATTAATTTGGGGGAAGGTAAAACCTTCAAAAGGAAAAATCGAAACATTTATTACCAGAAGTTCTAAAAATAGACAAATGATGGAGGTAAGTAGGACAAAAGGAAAAAAAGCAATTACAAATTATAAAACAATAGAAATCTTTGAAAATGAATATACTCCAACTATGAGTTTATTAGAATGTAAATTGGAAACTGGCAGAACTCATCAAATAAGAGTTCATATGAATTTCATGGGCAATAGTATTGTTGGTGATGATAAGTATAAAAAGAAATTTAAAAAAATTAAAAATATTAATCCCACATTGGAAAAAAAACTGATTAATCTCAAACGTCAATTTCTTCATGCTCAAACTATTGGTTTTATTCATCCAAAAAAAAATAAAGAAATGATTTTTAACTCAATTTTGCCACAAGAACTTGAAAATATTCTTAAAATGCTAAGAAATACTAGCAAATAAATTATTGAAAAAAATAAATTATTAATTAGATAAACTGTTTATGAGTGCAACTATAAATAACAATCTACCTACTCTTAGTAATGAAGGGGGTCTTTCTGTATATTTGGAGCAGATTAAAAAATTTCCTATGCTGGATGCAGAAGAGGAATATATGCTTGCAAAAAATTGGAAAAATAATGGGAATGTAAAAGCAGCAGAGAAATTAGTCACAAGTCATCTTAGATTAGTAGCAAAAATTGCAATGGGATATAAAGGTTATGGTCTTCCTGTAAACGAAATGATTTCGGAAGGGAACGTAGGTCTTATGCAAGCTGTTAAAAAATTTGAACCAGAGAAAGGTTTTAGACTTGCTACCTACGCCATGTGGTGGATAAAAGCATCTATTCAAGAATATATTTTACGATCTTGGAGTTTGGTGAAGATTGGTACAACTTCTGCACAAAAAAAATTATTTTTTAACTTAAAGAAATTAAAAAACCAAATTGCACCTCAATCAGAGGGTGATTTAAGAAATGAACATGTAAACGAAATAGCTAATAAACTTGATGTGAGCAAGGACGAGGTCATTTCTATGAATAGACGATTATCAGGTAAAGAATTTTCACTTAATGCCCAAGTAGGTGAAGATGGTGATGAATGGCAAGATTGGTTAGTAGATAAAGAATTAGATCATGATCTTAAATTTGCTCACCAAGAAGAAATGGAGCAGAGAAAAGATTTATTAAAAAACTCTATTAAAGTTTTAAATGAAAGAGAAAAAGAAATCTTATATTCAAGGAGATTGAATGATAATCCAACTACTCTTGAAGATTTAAGTAAAAAATACAAGATTAGTAGAGAAAGAGTAAGACAAATTGAAAATAAAGCTTTTGAAAAATTGCAGAAACATATGCTGTTGCTTGCAAAATCTAAAAATCTACTTCCAGTTAATTAAACTTCAAAAGGATTTTCAACTAATATTGTATCTTCTCTTTCGGGGCTGGTAGAAATACTCGAGATTTTAGTTCCAATAAAATCTTCAACTGCAAAGATATAATTTTTTGCATTCTCAGGTAGATCACCAATATTTTTAATTCCATTTGTAGATGTTTTCCATCCAGGAAAAGTTTTGTATATAGGTTTAATCTTTAACTGATCTTCAACAGCTGCAGGTAAATAATCAATTTTATTGTTATCAAGTTCGTATTGAATACACATTTTAATCTCATCTAACTCATCTAGTACATCTAACTTTGTAAGTGCAATTCCATCAATTCCAGAAATTTTAATAGTCTGTCTAACTAAAACACCATCAAACCAACCACATCTTCTTTTACGACTCGTAACTGTTCCAAATTCTTTACCCCGAATTCCTAATAATTCACCAATATCATCTGTAAGCTCTGTTGGGAAAGGTCCTTCACCTACTCTTGTTGTATATGCTTTAGTTATTCCTAAAACATAATTTATTGAATTTGGTCCACATCCAGTACCAGTTGCAGCACTTGATGCAACAGTATTTGAGGAGGTTACAAACGGATATGTCCCATGATCAACATCTAATAAAATACCTTGTGCTCCTTCAAATAAAATCTTTTTTTTTTGTCTTTTGAATTGGTCAATCTTTAACCATACTGGTTGTGAAAATTTTAAAATTTCTGGAGCAATTTTTAACAAATCTTTTTTAAGCTGATTTTTCTTAAAAATTTTTTTACCTAATCCTTTTCTAATTGCATTATGATGCAACAAAACTGACTCCAGTCTTTGATCTAAGTTTTTTTCAGATCTTAGATCCATTACTCTAATAGATCTTCTTCCAACTTTATCTTCATACGCTGGACCAATGCCTCTTCTAGTGGTTCCTATTTTTCCTTTACCGGCAGCATCTTCTCTTATTTCGTCCATTTCTCTATGAAATGGTAATATCAAATTTGCAGACTCAGAAATTATAAAATTATCAACATCTACTTGAACACCTTTTAATTTAATTTCTTTTATTTCATCAAGTAGAGCCCAAGGATCTACTACAACACCATTTCCAATTATTGAAACTTTATTTTTTCTGACTATTCCTGACGGTAATAATCTAAGTTTATAAGTTACTCCATCTATAACTAATGTATGTCCAGCATTATGACCTCCTTGAAATCTAATTACTACATCTGCTTGTTCAGAGAGCCAATCAACTATTTTACCTTTACCTTCATCCCCCCATTGGGAGCCAACAACAACTATATTCTTCATTATCTAAATCTTTTAATTATTTTCATTGAATTAAGATGGTTAATTGGACCATGTCCTTTTCCATATTTAGGGTTAGTTAATATAGCAGAATTTACATATTTAATTCCAAGCTCACAAGCTTTCTTAATACTTTTTCCACATGAAAAAAAAGTTGTTATAGCACTAGATAAAGTACATCCAGTACCATGAGTATTTCTTGTTTTATATCTTGAGCTTATAAAAACTTTCAAATCTGATTTATTCATAAAAACGTCTTGCACATTTTTAGATTTTAAATGGCCACCTTTAATCAGAACATTTTTAGCTCCTAAATTTATTAACTTATTTGCTGCTAATATCATATCTTCTTTATTATTAATTTTTACACCAGTCAAAACCTCAGCTTCAGGAATATTTGGAGTAATCAAAGAGACTTTTTTTATAAGTTTTTTTTTTAAGGTTTGAATTGCTTTATAATCAATTAATCTTGTGCCACCTTTTGATACCATAACCGGGTCTAAGATTATTTTTTTAACTTTGATAATATTTAGAGAAGTTACGACCTTATTAACAACATCAGATGAATGAAGCATGCCAATTTTAATTGCGTCGGGCTTAATGTCGGTTGAAGTAAAGATTATTTGATTTTTTATTTCATTGGGGTGGATTGGAATTACTGATCTAACCCCTTGAGTATTTTGTACTGTAACTGCAGTTACAGCAGTCATAGCATATGAGCCAATAGTCGTAACTGTTTTAATATCTGCTTGAATTCCTGCTCCACCAGAGGAGTCAGATCCTGCTATAATTAAAATTTTTGATTTTGGCTTCAATTTAATTAATTGTTTTAATAATATTTTTAATACATTTATTAAGTAAAACTTTATTTTTACTTTCTCCCATAATTCTTATTTTTGCTTCTGTACCAGATTTTCTGACAAGAATCCTACCATGACCTTTGATTAATTTATTAGCAATTTTTATTGAGTTTTTACAGAGAATTTTTTTAATATGTTTTTGTCTTTAATTTTAATATTTACTAATACTTGAGGTATTTTCTCAAATACATCAAAAAAATTACTTGCTTTTATTTTTCCATTTAATGCTTGAATAACTTCAAGAGCAACTAAAAGACCATCACCTGTAGTAGCAAATTTTCCAAGAATTATATGTCCCGATTGTTCTCCTCCTAAATTAAATTTTTTATTTTGCATAATTTCTTTAACATATCTGTCACCAACATTAGCTCGAATGAATTTAATTTTTTTTCTTCTAAAAAAATCCTCTAAACCATAATTTGACATTAGGGTTCCTACTACTCCTCCTTTAAGGATTCGTTTTTTTTTCCACAAAACAGCCAATGCAGCTATAATTTGATCACCATCTATTATAGATCCTTTTTCATCACACATTATAATTCTATCTGCATCTCCATCTAAAGAAATACCTAAATCAGCTTTATTTTTTTTGACATATCTTTGCAACGTGTTTGGATAAGTAGATCCACAATTTTTATTAATATTAAAACCATTTGGTTTATCTCCAATTATTGTTAGCTTAGCTCCAAGGGTTTTAAGCATTTTAGGGGCAGATTTATATCCAGCTCCATTCGCACAATCTAAAACGATTTTCATATTTTTCAATTTAAAGGTCTTAGAGATTTTTTTTTTGAGTATAGCTAAATAATCATCTGTGCCTGTCTCTAATCTTTTTACTCTTCCTAAAGATTTTGGATTAGATAAATGTTTTGTTACATTAAGATCGATTAAATTCTCAATTTTTTTTTGAATTTTGTCAGACAATTTTAGTCCATCAGGGCCAAATAGTTTTAATCCATTGTCATCAAATAAATTATGAGATGCAGTTATCATAATTCCTAAATTAGCATTCATAGATCTTGTTAACATTGCTAGTCCGTTGGTTGGTAAAGGTCCTAAGGTAAAAACATGCATTCCTGCTGACGCTAAACCAGAAACTAAAGCAGGTTCAAGTGCATAACCTGAAAGCCTTGTATCTTTAGCTATAAGCGCAATTTGTTTTTTCTTTTTTAAATTTGTAAAGTATTTACCTGCTGCTAGGCCAAATTTGAAAAACATATCACCATTTATATTTTTACTATTCACGTGCCCTCTAATTCCATCTGTACCAAAATATTTCATTATTATTTAATTAGCTCTTTAAAGACTTTAAGACTTTGATGAATTTCATTAACATCATGAATCCTTAACAATTGAACACCTTGCATCATAGCATAAATGCTTGAACTAATTGTTCCTCCTACTCTTGATGAACTATCATTTTTTCCAGATAATTCTCTAATAAACTTCTTTCTTGATATTCCAAGCAATATAGGCAATCCCAAGGAATGGTAAATCGATATATTTTTAATTAATTTCAAATTATGTTTCAAATTTTTTCCAAATCCTATACCTGGATCTAGGATTATATTATTATGGTCAATTCCATTCATTCTTAAATAATCCATTTTTTTTTCAAAAAAATCATAAATATCTAACAAAACATTTTTATATTTTGGATTATTTTGCATTACATCTGGATTTCCTAGAGAATGTTGTAATACAAAGGGTATCTTATATTTTTTTAAAACTTTTATAGAATTTTTGTCATAACTAAGACCTGAAACATCATTGATTAATGCTACACCCAAATTAATCCCTTTTTCCATAATGTGTGATTTTCTTGTATCAAGAGACAAAAAATTTTTTTTGTTAAAATTATTTAAAATATATCTTATTCTATTCCATTCAATTTTAGAACTTATAGGTTTTGAACCGGGTCTTGTGGACTCCCCACCAATATCAACTATATCAGCGCCACTATTAAATAAATAGTTTAATCGTTTTTTTGCTAAATAATTTTTATTATATTTTCCTCCATCAGAAAAACTATCTGGTGTCATATTTAAAACTCCCATAATTTTTGGTAAAGTTTTAAAATTTAAATTTTTAAATTTTTTTTTTTTTGTAATAAGTTTGATATCTTTTTTTACAATCTTTTTTAATAGATGGGGTAAGTCATTAATTTTTTTAATTGATAATTTTTTTACTGATTTTCTTGAAATTATTTCAATTTCATCAAAAGAAATTAGATTATTTCCATTTAATGGCAAAGACTTTGCTTTTTTAATTAATGCTTTTGATTTAGAACCATAGTAGAAATTACACACCCTTGTGTAATATCTAGACATTAAAAATTAATGAACAATTTTAGGTTTAAGGCCCAATGCACCCATTGCTGAGCCTTTATCATCTTCAACTTTTAGATCTTGTTTATCGGCAGGATATATATTTTTATTAATTATATTCTCAATTTCTTCACCTGTTAAAGTTTCATAAGTAATGAGTGCTTTAGCAATCTTATGTAAATCATCAACTTTTTCAGTTAAAATTTCTTTGGCTTTATTGTATCCTTCATCAACTAATTTTCTAATTTCTTTATCTATTTTTTGAGCAACTTCCTCTGAAACAGATTGTGTTTGTGTTACAGATCTACCCAAAAAAACTTCTTCTTGGTTTTCACCATATTCTACGGGTCCCATCTCCTCACTCATTCCATATTTTGTTACCATTGCTCTAGCGAGTTGAGTAGCCTGATTAATATCTGATCCATTACCCCCACCAGCTCCTGTTGATATATTATCTTTTCCAAAAATAACTTCTTCTGCAACTCTGCCCCCAAAGCATACAGCTAATCTAGCTTTTAAATATTTAATTGAGTGACCATGTTTATCTCTTTCCGGCAAATTCATAACCATACCTAATGCTCTACCTCTAGGTATTATTGTTGCTTTATGTATTGGATCATAAACCGGCATATTAAAAGAAACTAAAGCATGTCCTCCCTCATGATATGCTGTCAATTTTTTTTCATCTTCAGTCATGACCATTGATCTTCTTTCAGCTCCCATCATAACTTTATCTTTTGCTTCTTCAAACTCATTAACAGTTACAATTCTCTTATTCTTTCTTGCTGCTAATAAAGCTGACTCATTAACTAAATTAGCAAGATCAGCTCCAGAAAATCCTGGTGTTCCTCTTGCAATAGTTCTCAAATTTACATCTGGACCCATTTTTATTTTTTTCACATGCACTTTTAAAATTTTTTCTCTTCCGATTATATCTGGATTAGAGACAACAACTTGTCTATCAAATCTTCCTGGTCTTAATAAGGCTGGGTCTAGTACATCGGGTCTGTTTGTTGCTGCAATTATTATAACACCCTCGTTAGTATCAAAGCCATCCATCTCTACTAAAAGCTGATTAAGTGTTTGTTCTCTTTCATCATTACCTCCACCTAAACCAGCTCCTCTGCTTCTTCCTACAGCATCTATCTCATCAATAAAAATAATACATGGAGAATTTTTTTTTCCTTGTTCAAACATGTCTCTTACTCTTGAGGCTCCAACACCTACGAACATTTCAACAAAGTCTGATCCTGAAATAGTAAAGAAGGGAACACCTGCCTCTCCAGCTATTGCCCTTGCAAGTAATGTTTTTCCTGTTCCAGGAGGTCCAACTAATAAAGCTCCTCTTGGAATTTTTCCACCTAATCGACTAAATTTTTTTGGATCTTTTAAAAACTCTACAATTTCTTCAACTTCTTCTTTTGCTTCTTCGACACCTGCAACATCATTGAATGTGACTTTTCCTTTTAACTCATTCATCATTTTTGCTTTTGATCTTCCAAAACCCATGGCTCCACCTTTACCACCCTGCATTTGTCTCATAAAGAAAATCCAAACAGCAATTAACAACAACATAGGGAACCATGAAAGTAAAACACCAAATAGAGACGGCATTTTTTCTTCTAAAGGTGCAGCAGAAATACTTACCCCTTTTTCTGACAGTTTCTCGATTAAATTAGGATCGTTAGGTGAATAAGTTGTGAAACTATTCCCATTAGAATAAACTCCCTTAATATTGTTACCTTGAATTTCTACTTTTAAAACTTCACCATTTTCAACTGAAGTCAAAAATTCCGAAAATATTACTTTGTCGGCTCCTCTTACATTTGACTGAGGATTTTTAAACATATTATAAAGACCAATAGTTAGAAAAACTATAATCGCCCACATGGCTATATTTTTTATATTCATGACTATAAAATAAGAATTATTACAAATTTAACAAGTGGCAATTTGGTATAATGCAGTAATATTTATCCCTCTTTTGAGATAATTATTGTGTGATTGACCTTTTCAACAATACAACCACCTAATGTTGCCCTAAATAGCCTATTATTCTGGATATCGTAGATCATTTTTTCTAATTTTTTTCCTCTAACAGAATAATATTTCCCACCAATCTTTTTAAGTGAGTCTGAAAGTCCTCGAAAAACTATTTCGTAGGATTTAAAAAAAAAACTTTTATTTAATATTAGTCTTTTATCCTTATTTGAAAAAAAGGTATTTTGTTTTAAATTTTCAGCTACATAAAAATTTATTACATTATTTGAATATTTCAAATTCTTGATAGTTGCTAAAAATTTGTTCCTATCTAAACCATCTTTTCTTAATTCTTCAATTAACTTTCTAATCCTAATTCTTTGAAATTTTTCATCATTATTTGATGGATCTCTTACATAAAAATTAAATATTTTTTTAGAAACTAAGACTAAATCATCTTTTTTTTGATCAATTAAAGGTCTATATATATTCATGTTATTAATTTTACTTTTTTTATCCATTGAGATTAAACCCTTTAATCCTGAACCTCTCACCATTCTTATGAAAAAATTTTCTATTAAATCATCTTGATGGTGTCCAACTAACAAACTTTTAATTTTATATTTTTCACATCGATTATTCATCAATTGGTATCTAATTTTTCTAGCAATAGACTGAATATTATTTTTGGGTTTTTTACCTTTCCAAGTTAATATCTCTAAATTTATAAAAACTTTTCTTAAAATCTTTTGAACAGCTTTTGCTTCCGTGGTTGACTCTGGTCTAAGCTTGTGATCAACAATAAAGAATTTTGGACTAATTCCTCTCTTTAAAGAGTAAATTTTAGCTAAAAAAGCTAAAGCTAGACTGTCGGGTCCTCCAGATACAGCTACCCCAAAATTTTCAATAATATTTAAAGATTTTTCGAATCTTTTATATATTAAGTTTACTTCTTTATGTTTTAATTTATCTCTAAAAAACTTAGGAATTTTGATTTTTACACTCAAATTTTTGTGACTCATATTTGGCTTTTTGGATCACAGACTGATTAGCATTAGGATATTGTTTTTCTATCCCGTTAATCATTTTACAACCTTGATCTTTTTCTCCTATTTGAACCATAGATACACCAAGCTTTAATAGATTTATAGGAGCTTTTTCTCCTTTTGGATATTTTTGATATCCTTCTAAATACGCTGAAGCAGCATCAGTGTAAAGCTGTCTAATTCTAAATGTTTCCGCATACCAATATTGTGCATTTCCTGCCAAATTGTGATCTGGATTTGTATTAACAAATTCTCTAAAGGCTCTTTCTGCTGTTGAGTAATCACCAACTTTTAAAAAACTTGTTGCAAACTTATATTGCTTATCTGGTGTTTCATCTGGAAGAATTTTTTCCTCAGCTTGAAATGTTTCAGTTACAATAGAAGCAGTAGTATCAATTGATTGTGTTTGCTGCGAGGTGTCACTTGGTGTGGAGTCTTTATAGGATATAGAGCCTAGATCTTGAGGCTCAGAGCTACCAGGTAAAATTTCATTAGAATTATCATTATTTTTCTTTGTAATTTTTTTAGTAGTTTCTCCAGAATATAATCCTACCTCTAAGTCTTGAAATCTAATTTGATTATCTGCTTGAACCTTTGACATTCTATTTGATAATTTATCTAGTTTAAAATTAATTTCTTCAAATTTATTTGTAAGTTGTTGAAATTGATTTTCAATTTCTGAAAGTTTTAACAGGTGTCTTGTTAAAACGTCTTCAGAATTATCTGCTGAACTGATATTTGAATTATCAATACTTTTATTTTCTAATTCTACTGATCCTGAATACACAGCTTTTTCTAAAGTTTTAATATCTTTTTGAAGTTGGTCTAATATCTCATAAATATTATGATTATCTGCAAAAGAATTAAATATTAAAAAAAAATTTATTATAAAAGTAAATATTATAGTTTTAATACTGGATGAATATTTCATGTTTAAACTTATGATTAAAATAATGGCAAAAAAAAGACCCTTGAAAAATTAATGATCAAGGGTCTTTAAATATTAAAATTAATTTGCTTTTACTGAAACAGATCTTCTATTTTTTGACCAAGATAGAGGATTAGAACCTGAATCTACTGGTCTTTCTTTTCCATAACTTAAAACTGAAATTCTGTCCGAAGAAATTCCATAAGTCATTAGGTAATCTTTAGCAGCGTTAGCACGTCTTTCACCAAGCGCTAAGTTATATTCTCTTGTTCCTCTTTCATCTGCATGTCCTTCTAAGACTATAGTAATATCAGAATTTTTTCTTAACCATGCAGCTTGTTTTCTTAAAGTCTCTCTTGAAGCAGTTGTTAACACTGACTCATTTGTTGCAAAGAAAACTCTATCAGGAACTCCTGATGCTAGATATTCAACTGTATCTGTACCAGTATAGACATCACCTTGCATTTGTCCTGTTGTTTTTTTTGATGTTGCGCAGGCTGATAATGCTAAACACGCCAGTGTAACTAAAAAAGCGTTTTTTAGAATTTTGTTTAATTTCATTAATGCTCCTTGGTCAATATTTCTTATAATTAACTTTTTCACAACTAATTAGATGTTTCAAGTATAAAAATCAAGATATTTTAGGTTAATTACTTAATAAAGATGACCATGATGGGTCTGATGCATCTGTTGGAGTGTTTACTAACCTCTCATTGTAGCCTGTTAAATCTATAGACCATAATTTAGCAGAAAAACCTTCTCCTTTGGTGTCTGTTTTAGTCTCTCTATAAAAGATTAAAACTCTTCCATTAGGCGACCAAGACGGAGCTTCTTGATAAAAATTTTCTGTTAATAATCTTTCACCTTTTCCATCAGTTCTCATAACTCCAATATAAAATTTACCTTTATGTAATTTTGTAAAGGCAATTAAATCTCCCCGTGGTGACCAAACAGGAGTACCATACAGACCTTTACCAAAGGAAATTCTTTTTACATTGCTTCCGTCACTTTTCATTACATAAATCTGCTGATATCCACTTCTGTCTGAATTAAAACAAATATATTTCCCATCAGGTGAATATGATGGTGATGTATCAATTGAAGGATGATTAGTAATTTTTTCTACAATTCTATTTTCTAAATCCATTGTATAAATTTCTGAATTTCCATCTTTTGCAAAACTCATTATTATTTTTTTTCCGTCTGGTGAAAATCTTGGTGCAAATGTCATTCCTGGAAAATCTCCAACAACTTCTTGGATACCTGTCTCTATGTCTAATAAATATACTCTTGGTAAGTTTCTAAAATAAGATAAATAAGTAACCATTTGACTAGTTGGATTAAATCTAGGAGTTAAGACAAGCTCATTTCCTAATGTTAAGAATTTGTTGTTTGCTCCGTCTTGATCCATTATTGCGAGTTTTTTAATTCTTTTAGTTTTTGGACCTTCTTCAGCTACATAAATTATTCTAGTATCAAAGTAACCTTTCTCTCCCGTCAAACGTTCATAAACCTTATCAGTAATAATATGCCCAACACGTCTCCAATTATTGGGTACAGTTGTAAAAGCAAGTGCCATCATTTCTTTACCTGCAAGCACATCCCACAATCTAAATTCAACTCTTAACTTTTCATTGACAAAACTTACTTTTCCAGTGATTAAAGCTTGAGCTTTAATTAAATTCCAGTCTTCAAATCTTGGTTTCAAATTTGCTATATCGGGTGCTTGTAGAAAAGCATCTTTATTTAATGGATTAAATAATCCTGAAATTTTTAAATTATTCTCAATTACTGAAGAAATTTCCAAACCTATATTTTTTTTCCTCAAAATTTTTTCAAAATTTTGTTTTGACTCATTATCAATTGACAAGGGAGAAACTGCTATTGGAAGTGGATTTAAATTTCCTCTAGTAATATCAACTTCAATTAATGCTAAAGATTTTGTCGGTATAAATAATATTAAGAATAAAGTTAAATATTTGTTCATAAAAGTATATTAGCCTTCTAACATCTCCCTTGCATCAAAATTAAGTTGTAATTCTTTCCATCTTTCATATCCAGTTGTAGGTACTCTTAAAGGCTGACATAATTTAATTGCTCGTAAAGCACTTTCTGCTAAAACTTTATAAAAACCTTGACCTGGTTTATTCATCCTTGCGTGATCTAGTATTTCTGATTGAGAAATTGTACCATCAGGATTTAATTGAAGTTTAATTCTCACAAGTAAATTCTCATTATAAGGAAGGCCTAGAGGTATGCTCCAACATCCAAATATTTGTGCTTTTAGTGCATCTTCCTCACTTAAAGATAATCCAATACTTTCAATACTCTTCTGTTGATCTTGAGTTATTTTGTCAGTCTTTTTAGATGTTTCGGAAGTTTCAGTTTTAGATTTATCAATTAAAGCTGCTATATTATTTGGATCAAATAATTCTTTTTTTTCAAATTCAGATACTTGTTTTACTTCGTTATCAATTTTTTCAGGATTTTGTTTATCCTCTTTTATTTTTTCAACTTTTTTTAATTTATCGTCAGGCATTGGGACTGAATCAGGTTTTATTTTTTTAACTTTTTTTGGTGGTGCTTGTTCGGAAACTAACTTTTTTTCTTTTTCTTTAATCTTTTCAATTATCTTTTTTGCTTTTGGAGCAAATGGAATATTTGTTTTATCTGTGATTTGTATAAGCTCAACAGACACTATAGGAGGTAAATCAATAGGTTTTTTTGCAAGAAAAGGTAAGCTGAGGGCTGTAATCATAATTAATACTAGATGTAAAACAGAAGAGATAATGATGCTTCTATTCACTTTGTTTACCTCTCTTTATATGGCTCAGATATAAGTGCTACTTTCGTAAAACCAGAGCCGGACAATAAGCCCATTATTTCAAGTACTCTTCCATAATTAATTGTTTTATCACCCCTCACATAAATTCTTGTATCAGTCCTATTTTTTGAAACAGCTAAAACTTTTGCAATAATCTTTTCGTATTCAACTTTCGACTCTTGAATAAAAATTTCACCTTTAGAATTAATAGTTAAAGTTAAAGGCTCAGCCTCCTCAGGTAAAGAGTCAGCAGAACTTTCAGGTAGATCAACTTGAACTCCAACAGTTAATAAAGGTGCAGTAACCATAAAAATAATTAAAAGTACTAACATTACGTCTACAAATGGAGTTACATTTATTTCGCTCATTGGTTCTTTAGATGAACGATTAAATTTAAAAGCCATTTTTAAATTATAGTTAAAAATCTTTTTGAAAAATTTTCTAATTTTTTAGAATATAAAATTGAATCATTGTTAAACTTATTATAAGCAATAACTGCTGGAATTGCGGCCAATAATCCTAAAGCAGTTGCAAATAATGCTTCCGCAATACCTGGGGCAACTATAGCTAAACTTGTATTTCTCGAGATTGCAATAGACTGAAATGAATTCATAATTCCCCAGACTGTTCCAAATAAACCTATAAAGGGAGCTGTAGAACCAACCGTAGCTAAAAAAGTATAACCTTTACCAATCTTTGACATTTGTTTCTCTATTCCTGTTTCCAACATTGTTGCCATTCTTTCATGTAAATCTATTTTCGATTTTCTTTTCAATAAGTTTTGCATAGCGTCTTTAAAAACTAGTGCCATTGGATCTTCAATATTTCCTGGGAGGTTGTTATAAAATGATTCTGCTGATTTAGAATTCCAAAATTTTGTTTCAAATTCTTCTGTGGTTTGGTTTATTTTTTTGAATAATCTAAACTTTTCTATAATTACTGCCCAAGAGTAAATAGAACAGACTATAAGTATAATTATTACACTTTTAACTATAATGTCTGCTCGTATAAAAAGGTTTAACAGAGAAAAGTCAGTATTTGACGCTAGTCCTACTGCTTGAGATGAAATATCAGCTTCCATAATGCCTTCTCACACTTAATTGTGTCATGAATTTGTCTTTAATTTTAAAGATTATTCCTCTAATTTATACGTTTCGTAATAAAAACTAGCAATTAATATTGCATCTGCTTTATTTGAGTCTTTTTTTTTTGAAAGTTGGGAGGAAAAATATGGAAACATTTCTATAGCTTTAGTCCTACTGGCATCTTTTTCTGATTTAATTAGGCCAAAATATTTTTTCCATTTAGCAGGTCTTACAAAATACATTGGTAATTGCATGGCAGAACATATTCCTTTCAAAATACCAAAAGATTGTCCAAAATTAAACATACTTGTCACCCCTTGTCCAGGCATAGCTGATACCTGCTCAATTATTACTCTAAGATGTTGTTTTTCAATTCCTCTAATTTTCGTTGAAATCTCATTATAAATTTGAGCACCATTAACTTGTTTTTTATTTTTTTTTCCATCGGTCATTGTAGGCATTTCAATAACATCTAGAATTTTACCATCCTCAAAAAAACAAATTGATCCAGATATACCAGGATCTATACCAATAATTAGCATAATCTATTTTAAAAATTTAGCATTTGAGTAAATATTTTGTACATCGTCATCTTCCTCTAGTGTCTCAAAAAAATTGACTAAATCATCAGTTCTTTCTTTTGGTATCTGTACACTATTAAATGGTATCCATTCAATCTCAGTTGATATAAAATTACATATCTTTTTTTCCAATTCTTTTTTTACATTATATATATCATTTACTGTACATTGTATTTCATGATAAAGATCTTCTGATTTACATTCTTGAGCACCAGCCTCTATTGCTAATTCAAAAATTTCTTCTTCATTTATCTCTGATTTGTCTACTTTAATTATACCTAATTGAGTAAAATTATGAGAGGCAGAACCCTGTGTACCAAGACTTCCACCAGCTTTTTGAAAAATAGTCCTAATATTTGATGCAGTCCTATTTTTATTTTCAGTAAGTGTTTCCACAATTACTGCAACCTTATCGGGGCCAAAACCCTCATATCTTAAACTCTCAAAGTTTAAATCATTATTAATTGATGATTTATCAATAGCTCTTTCAATATTATCTTTTGGCATATTTGCAGATCTAGCTGCTTGGATTGCTGATCTTAACCTAGGATTCATAACTGGATCTTTATCCCCAAGCTTTGCTGCTACTGTTATTTCTTTAGATAATTTTGAAAAAATTTTAGATCTTTGCTTATCAGCCTTGCCTTTTTTATGCTTAATTCCTGCCCAATGTGAGTGTCCCGCCATAAGTTAAATTAAGTTTCATTTAATTGACCACCAAAAATATAACTATCTACTTTATTGGCCAAACCAGTTTCTTTATTACAATCTACTATTACACCACTTAAAGTAGCATCACCCTTAGCAGGAAAATGTTTAACTGAATCTTTTTTTAGAAATCTATTTATTGAATTATCTTTATTCATTCCAATCACGGAGTCATAATCACCACACATTCCTGCATCTGTTTGGTAGGCTGTACCATTTTTTAAAACTCTAGCATCATTGGTTGGTATGTGTGTATGAGTTCCAACTACAAGAGTTGCTTTTCCATCAAAGAAATGTCCTATTGCATTTTTTTCACTTGTAATTTCTCCATGAAAATCAACTATAAGAAAATCATAATCTTTTTTTAATTTATGTTTTTCAGTAAATATTTTTGAGATTTCAAAAACATCATCACACTTTTTCATAAAAACATTACCCATTAAATTTAGAACACCAATTTTTATATTTTCTTTAGTCGTATAAACTCCAAATCCATTACCTGGTGCAGGTTCAAATAGATTTTTTGGACGAAGTAATCGATTTTCTTTATCAATAAAATTCATGATCTCTTTTTGATCCCAAACATGATTTCCAGTAGTAATAACATTAACACCACTTTTAAAAAAATTTTTGCAAATTTCTTTGGTTAATCCCACACCTTCTTCAGCAGCATTTTCAGCATTTACAATTACAAAATCAATTTTTTTTTTTTTAATTTGATCATGAAGATTGTTTTGAATTTTTAAACAACCGGTAATTCCAACAACATCCCCTAAAAATAATATTCTCATTTAATTTATTTTATTTGTAACTATAAAATCTAATTTTACATCATATTTATCAGCTGGTATTTGATTTATTTTTTGAAAAGAATAAGCTAGCCCAATTGTTACAATCTTTTTAATCTTTTTTATTTTTTTTATATATCTATCATAAAATCCTCCACCATAACCAATTCTATTGCAATTTTTATCGAAAGCAACGAGAGGTACTAACAAAATATTCGGAAATATCATCTTATTTGAAATTGGTTCTGGAATTCCGTATTTATTAATTTCAAGTGGATCTTTAAATGACCAGCAAAAGAAATCCATCTGGGAATTTTTTTTAATTTTAGGTAAAGAGATTTGGTAATTTTGTTTTTCTAAATTTTTTAAAACTTTAATTGCATCGACCTCGTAGTTAAATGGATAATATCCACCAATTACTTTACCAATATTTTTATTTTTTTTAAGAATCTTTAATAAATATTTTGAGTTAATATTTAAATTTTTAGAACTTTTTTGCTTTCTAATTTTTAATATCTTTTTTCTAATTTCAGATTTATTCACAAGAATTTACTAGGATAAATTTTCTAAGTTTGCTTTTTCGACAAAATTTGAAATTTCATCAGCAGCTTCATCGATTAATTTTTCATAATTTTTTTGATTTATTTCAATTTCATCTTTTAATTTATTATGATCATTATTTAATTTCAATATTTCCTGTTCCTTATTGTCCCTGTATTCATAAATTAAGGATTTAAGTTCTTTAAATTTATTCGAAAGATTTTTTAATTCCTCTTTTTTTTCCTCAACTTTTTTTTTAGTTTCATAATATTCATCCATCACTTTTACTGCAGTAATTAATAGAAGTTTATTTTCGCCTAAATTTCCAAGATCATTCTTTAAATTATTGAATTTTTTATTTATTTGGATTAACAATTCCTCTAAATGTTCTTCTTGACCATCTTCGCAGGACAACAAAAACTCTTTACCATTAAATTTTATACTTACGTTTGCCATTTATCTATTTCATCTAACAAAGTATCTGTTTCTTGATTTAATTCATCAATTTTTTCTGAGAATTCAATTTGTTTTTTTTGATCAATTCTTTCTTGATTTTGAAATTTGTCTAATTTTTTTGTTAAATCGTTATAATCATTAATTAAACTTTTATATTTATCCTCTAATTCTTGTTTTTCAATTTCTAATTGATTTTTTTGATTACTTAAATTTTCAATATTCTTTTTTATATCGGAATTTTGAAGATTTATATTTTTTAATTTTGTTAAGGCTAAATTTAGTTTTTTTTCTTTTTCGATCACAGATTTCATATATATATGATTATATTATTAAATAGAGTCTTCTTAGTCTAGACAGGATAATTTTTTGAGTAAACAATATAAAGAATTAGCTAATTGCATTAGATTTTTGTCGATTGATGCTATTCAAAAAGCAAATTCAGGTCATCCTGGAATGCCTATGGGGATGGCAGATGTTGTTACAGTGCTTTACAAAGATTTCTTAAATTTTAATCCAAAAAACCCTAGTTGGATAAATAGAGATAGATTTATTCTTTCTGCAGGTCATGGGTCCATGCTGCTCTACTCTCTTCTTTATTTGACAGGCTATAAAAATGTTTCATTAAATGATATCAAAAATTTTAGGCAATTAGATTCTATTTGTGCTGGTCATCCGGAGTATCACCCTAATACAGGAATAGAAACCACCACTGGACCCTTAGGTCAAGGAATATCAAACGCAGTAGGATTTGCGATATCAGAAGAAATTTTGAAAAAAAAATTTGGAAAAAATAAAATTGATCATAAAACTTATGTATTAGCAGGTGATGGTTGTTTAATGGAAGGAATAAGTCATGAATCATTAAGTCTTGCTGGTCATTTAAAACTTAAAAATTTAATTTTACTCTTTGATAATAATTCAATATCAATAGATGGTCCTACTAGTTTAGCAGTCTCTGACAACCATGAAAAAAGATTCCAAAGTTATGGTTGGGACTATTTAAAAATTAATGGTCACAATTTTAAAGAAATTTCAAAAGCTTTACGTAAAGCTCAAAAATCTAAAAAACCTATGGCAATCTCTTGCAAAACAACTATTGGGTATGGGTCTCCAAATAAAGGTGGTAAAGCATCATCACATGGAAGCCCTTTAGGTGAAGATGAGATTAAATTAGTTAGAAAAAAACTGAAATGGAATCATGAGTCTTTTAAAATACCTGATAACTTATTAAATGAATGGAAGAGTATTGGAAAAAAAGCTGAAGAGAAAGCAAAAAAACACGAAAGTAAATATAAGAAAATTTTTAAGAATAGTAGTCTTGGTCCACTTAAAAACTTAATAGAAAAGAAAAAAAATGAATATTTAAAAAATTTAAAACCACTTGCTACAAGAAAAACTTCTGAAATGTTTTTAGACATTGTAGCTAAATTACCAAATTTAATTGGTGGGTCAGCTGATTTAGCTGGCTCAAATAATACTAAAACAAAATCTCATAAGATAATAAAACCAAGTAATTTTTTAGGAAACTATATTCATTATGGAGTAAGGGAACATGCTATGTGCGGAATAATGAATGGGATTGCGTTACATAGTGATTTAATTCCCTATGGTGGAACTTTTTTAATATTTAGTGATTACTGCAAACCATCAATCCGATTAGCTGCTATGATGAAACAAAGAGTAATTTATATATTTACACATGACTCTATTGGTTTAGGTGAAGATGGCCCCACTCATCAACCTATAGAACATTTGGCAAGTCTTAGATCAATTCCCAATTTAAATGTTTTTAGACCTTCAGATCTTATTGAAACTTTTGAATGTTGGCAATTAGCACTTGAAAATAAAAATACACCGAGTGTCATTGCTTTAACCAGACAAGGAATGAAGCCTGTCAGGGTAAAAAATTCTTCCAAAAACGAGTCATCAGTGGGAGCTTATGAAATTTTAAGAACTGGAGACGACATAAGTGTAACAATAATAGCAACTGGATCAGAAACTAGTTTGGCTTGTGATGTAAGTCATAAATTAGCCACAGATGGTATCTATTCAAAAGTAGTATCAATGCCTTGTCACAAATTATTTGATCAACAAAGTGAAGGCTATAAAAATAAAATTTTAGGTGAAACTAAACTTGTTGTGTCCATTGAGGCCTCTGAAACTCATTATTGGAAAAAATATACAGGCAAAAACGGATTGAATTTTGGGATAGATGATTTTGGAAAAAGTGCTCCATATAAAGAAATATACGATCATTTTGGATTAAATTTAGAAAAAATTACAGAAAAGATCAAAAAAAAATTATGAAAATAAAAGTTGGAATTAATGGAATGGGTAGAATAGGAAGAATGATTGTCCGATCTATTATAGAAAGTAATAATAAGAAAATAGAAATTAAACATATAAACAACAGAACAGATTCTGAATCTTGTTCAACTCTTCTTAAACATGACTCCATTCATGGAAAGTTTAACGCTAAATTAGACTTTAATGATGATCATTTGATTATTAATAATAACAAAATCACTTATACTAAGGAAACAGATTTAAAAAATATTAATTGGAAAAAATACGATGTAGATTACGTATTTGAATGTACAGGTAAATTTAATTCTAAAGACAAATTGGAAACTCACTTAAGCAATGGAGCAAAAAAAGTCATTGTTTCAGCTCCGTGTAAGAAGGCTGACAAAACTATTGTATTTGGAGTAAATGAAAAAGAATTAAAAAAGAATGATAAAATTATTTCGGCAGCATCATGTACAACAAATTGTCTTGCACCCTTAGCACATGTTCTGAATGAAAATTTTCAAATTGAAAAAGGTTTTATGACAACAATTCATGCTTTTACTAGTGATCAAAGAATTTTAGACAATTCTCACAAAGATCCTAGAAGGGCTCGATCTGCAAGCCAATCAATTGTACCAACTTCAACTGGTGCATCTAAAGCAATTGGAGAGATTATACCTTCCCTTAAAGGAAAATTAGAAGGCATTGCTATGAGAGTTCCAACTCCAAATGTTTCTTTGGTTGAACTAGTTTTTTGTACAAAAAAAGATTTAAACATTGATAAAATTAATTCTGCATTTGAAGACTTTAGTAAAAAAAATCAGATACTTGAAGTCTCTAGAGAAAAACTTGTATCTATAGATTTTAATCATAATCCTGCTTCATCAATTATTGATGCAAGTTTAACAAATGTTGTAGGTAAAAATATGGGTAAAATTTCTGCTTGGTATGATAATGAATGGGGATTTTCTAATAGAATGTGTGATATAGCGGAATATCTTCACAAGATCTCTTGATGAATTATATAAAAGACTATGAAAATCTTAAAGACAAAAAAGTTTTATTAAGATTGGATTTAAATGTTCCATTAAAAAATGGAGTAATTACAGATCAAACTAGAATTGATAAAATCTTACCTATATTAAGGTTTTTACTAAAAAAAAACTCTAAAATCATAGTAATTTCTCATATTGGTCGCCCTAAAGGAGAAGTGAATAAAGATCTATCTATGAGGCCAATTTGTGAAAATTTAGAAAAAAAAATTAACAAAAAAATTAAAATTGTAAATAATAATATTTTTGAATTAAAGAAAGAGGATTTATTTAAAGAACCTAATGATCAGATAGTTTTTTTAGAAAATATAAGATTTTATGAAGAGGAAGAAAAAAATGATTCTAATTTTTCAAAACATTTAGCTGGACTGGCTGACATATTTGTAAATGATGCTTTCTCTTGTTCTCATAGAGCTCATGCTTCTATATCTAAAATTACAGAATTTTTACCATCTTTTGCTGGATTACAGTTAGAAACAGAAATAAGTGCTTTAAAAAAGGTTACAACAAATATTAAAAGGCCTATTACTTGCATAATTGGTGGTTCGAAAATATCTACCAAAATTGGGATAATCAAAAATTTTATTCCAAAATTTGATAATATTATCATTGTTGGTGGGATGGCCAATAATATTTTAAGTCATCAAGGAAACTCAATAGGAAAATCAATTAAGGAAGAGAACTGCGAAACAATAATTAAAGAAATCTTTGAAACTTCAAAAAATTACTCTTGTGAAATAACCTACCCGGAGGATGTTTTGGTTGGAAAAAATATTCATGATAAGTCTCAATTAAAAGAGTTAAATGAAATTACTGATGATGATTTAATCCTAGATATTGGACCAAAAACAATAAATAAGATTAAAAATATTATTAAAATTAGTGAAACGGTTCTTTGGAATGGTCCAGCAGGTTTTTTTGAGAATCCAAACTTTGCAAGTGGTAGTCATGAAATTGTTAAAGCAATTATTAATAAAAATCGTAACAATTCAATTTACTCAGTTGCTGGTGGTGGAGATACAGTGGCTCTTATAAATCAAAACAATGCAATTAAAGATTTCAACTTTGTTTCAACTGCTGGTGGTGCATTTTTGGAATACCTTGAAGGAAAAGAACTACCTGGTATAAAAGCTTTAAAATAATATGTCTGAATTAAATAATTTAGCCCTTAAAATTTTAGAAAAAGGAAAAGGAATTTTAGCGGCAGATGAAAGTAATGGAACAATGACAAAAAGACTGGAGAGTGTAAAAGTTTCATCAACTCCAGAAAATAGACTATTGTTTAGAGAAACGCTCTTTAGTGCAACAAGTATGACTGAGTGTATTGGGGGAGTAATTTTATACGATGAAACAATAAAACAAGAAACATTAAAAAAAAATAAAATACCTGAATTAATATTAAAGATGGGATCATTTCCAGGTATAAAAGTTGATACAGGTGCTAAAATTTTAGCAGGCTCACCTGAAGAAAAAATTACTGAAGGCCTTGACGGATTAAGAGAAAGATTAAAAGAATATTTTAAACTCGGTGCAAAATTTACTAAATGGAGAGGTGTTTATAATATATCTAAAAGTTACCCAAGCAAGCTATCAATGCAGTCTAATGCTCATGCATTAGCAAGATATTCTGCTTTAGTTCAAGAATGTAACATGGTTCCAATAGTTGAACCAGAAGTCTTAATGGATGGTGATCATTCTGCTAATGAATGTTATAAAAAAACATCTGAAGTAATTAAAAAATGCTTTGAAGAATTAATTTTGAACAAAGTTGATTTGAAAGGAATTATATTAAAACCAAATATGATTTTGGCTGGAAATAAATCAAAAGACAAAATTTCAAATGAAGAGGTGGCAAAACTTACTTTACAATGTTTAAAAAACTCCGTGCCTTCAGAGGTGCCAGGAATTGCCTTTTTGTCTGGAGGGCAATCTGAAATTGAGGCAACAGAAAATCTGAATTTAATAAATAAATATAATAATACTAACTTTATAATGAGTTTCTCTTATGGAAGAGCACTACAACAGAGTGCTTTAAAAATTTGGTCAAAAGATACAGGAAATATCGAGGGCACCCAAAAGGTATTTAATCATCGTGCAAAGATGAATACATTAGCAGCCCAAGGTAGATGGTCTAGAGATCTTGAAATTTAATAAAAAAAAATTTATTTATCTAATATCACCATTAAAAATTAATAAGTCTTTTTATAATGAATTAAGAGAAGTTATTAAACAAAAAAAAGTTAGTTTTTTTCAATTAAGACTTAAAAAAGAAAGTTTTAAAAAAAAACTTCAAATTGGAACCAAAATCAAAAAAATATGCAAAGAATTCAATGTTAAATTTTTAATAAACGATGATGTTTATCTCGCAAAAAAATTAAATGCTGACGGTTGTCATTTAGGACAAAAAGACATGAAAATTTCTGAAGCAAGAAAATTAATTGGAAATAAAATAATAGGAATTACTTGTCATAATTCGATCAAATTAGCAAAAATTGCTATAAATGATAAGGCAGATTACATAGCTTTCGGAGCATTCTATTCTTCAAAAACTAAAAAAATTAAATATAAAGCACCAATAAATCTAATTAAAAAAGTTAGGAAGATCACAAAAACTCCAATTGTAGCAATAGGCGGCATTAGCTTATATAATTATAAAAATCTCTTATTGAATAAAGCAAACTTTTTAGCTATCTCAGGCTACATTTGGAAAAATAAAAAACTAAAACCTAAGGATGCAATTAAGAAAATAATATGAAAATTAATGCAGGAGAAATCAGAGTAGGTATGTTGCTAGAATATAAAGATGATTTATGGCAAGTTCTTAAAACACAACATGTAAAACCTGGTAAAGGTGGTGCTTTCGCACAAGTTGAAATGAAAAGTGTAAACAAAAATACAAAATTGAATGAGAGATTTAGATCAAGTGAGAGTGTTGAGAAAGCATCTTTAGACGAAATAAATTATAATTTTTTATACGAAGACGAAAACAATTATTTTTTTATGGAGCCTATATCTTTCGAGCAAATAGAAATCAAAAAGGATTTAGTAGGTGAAAAAGGAAAGTTACTTATTGAAAACTTAGAGGTGTCTGTAAGCTTTCATAATGATATACCTATTTCAATTGATTTACCAAATCAAGTAACTTGTAAAATAAAAACTACTGATGTGGCTTTAAAAGGTCAGACTGTTTCCTCCTCTTATAAACCAGCAACCTTGGAAAATGGTTTAAATATTCAAGTTCCTCCATTCATTGAGTCTGGAGATGATATTATTGTAGATACAAGAAACTTGGAATATATAAAAAAAATTTAATTTTATGAATTCTATTTCAGCAAATCTAAACATTATGATTAAAGCAAGTGAAAAAGCCTCAAAGATATTGATAAGAGATTTTGGTGAATTAGAAAAATTGCAAGTTTCAAAAAAGGGTCCTCAAGATTTTGTTACAAATTCAGATATTAAAGTTGAAAAAATATTGTTAGACGAACTGAAAAAGGCTAGACCGAAATATTCAATTTTGAGTGAAGAAAGTGGTATTGAAAAAAATAAAGACCAATCCTATAACTGGATTATAGATCCAATAG
Source organism: uncultured Pelagibacteraceae bacterium (assembly GCA_902558705.1). Lineage (GTDB taxonomy): Bacteria > Pseudomonadota > Alphaproteobacteria > Pelagibacterales > Pelagibacteraceae > Pelagibacter. The sequence goes on along the minus strand of CACEEW010000001.1, from coordinate 24,055 downwards.
ATGGAACAGTTAATTTTTTACATGGTATACCTCATTTTGCAATATCTATTGCATTACAATTTAAAAATGAAATTATAAGTGGTCTAATTTTTGATCCCATTAAAAATGAATTATTTTATGCAGAAAAGAATAATGGTGCTTTCTTTAATAATCAAAGAATAAGGGTTTCAAAAAAAAATAATATTAATGATTGTTTATTTGCAACTGGAAAAATTGAAAATAAAACAGATTTAACTTTTAGAAGAACAGGGTCAGCAGCTTTAGATATGGCTTATGTTGCGTCAGGAAGATTTGATGGATATTTTCAGAATAATTTGAATTTATGGGATATTGCTGCTGGAATAATTATTGTAAAAGAAGCAGGTGGGATAGTTAATGAAATTGATCTTGCTAATATCAAAAATATAAAAGTTTTAGCTTCTTCTGTTGAAATTAATGGTAAATTAATTGAAAAACTAGATAACTTTTAATTGTTTTAAAAATTTCTTTTGCTATAAGTCTCGACATGAAAAAAAAAATACATCCAAATTATCACACTATCAAAGTTGAGATGACAGATGGAACTCAATTTGAAACAAGATCAACCTGGGGCGCTGAGGGCGATCTTCTTAAATTGGAAATTGACCCAAAATCTCATTCAGCTTGGACTGGTGGAAAACAAAAACTTATGGATAAGGGTAGAATAAGTAAGTTTAATAAAAAATTCCAAAACTTTAGATCAGAAAATAAAAATTAGATGTCAAATGCTCCTTTAATGCCAATGGCGACAGCTGTATGGTTAGTTGAAAATACAACATTAACTTTTAGACAAATAGCAAATTTTTGTAAACTACATGAAGTTGAAATTCAGGGAATTGCTGATGGTGAGGTTGCAAAGGGTATCAAAGCATATAACCCAATTATTTCAGGACAATTATCAAGAGAAGAGATAGAATTATCATCAAAAGATGAAACAAGACCACTAGAAATTAAAAATAATGATATCGAAATATCAAATTCAGAACAAAAAATTAAGAAATATGTTCCATTATCAAAAAGACAAGATAAACCTGACTCAGCTTTGTGGTTAATAAAATATTATAATATTCTTAAAGACTCTCAAATTGCAAAATTAGTAGGTATTACAAAAAATTCTGTAACATCGATCAGAAATAAAAGTTATTGGAATTATAATAACTTAAACGCTAAAGATCCTGTGGCTTTAAATTTATTTTCTCAAAAAGATTTGATTAATGCAACTGAAAAAGCAGAAAGAAGAATCAAAAGAGAAAAAAAAGAGAAAGAAAAACTCAAACAATCACTATAAAAGGTTATTTTGAATAAAATTTATAGACATGAAAATATAAAAATGTTAATTAACCATTTTTTTGGAGGTAGTTATTAAAATAGAAGTGAAAGATAACAATATTGAACAAGCTCTTAGAGTGTTAAAAAGAAAACTCCAAAGAGATGGTTTTTTTAAAGTAATTAAGCTTAAAAATACTTACGAGAAGCCTTCGGAAAAGAAAAAAAGAATTCTTCAAGAAAATATAAAAAGAGTTAAAAAACTAAACAAGTTAAAAAACAGAATTTGAATATACCGCGGGGTGGAGCAGTCTGGTAGCTCGTCAGGCTCATAACCTGAAGGTCGGCGGTTCAAATCCGTCCCCCGCAACCAAATTTAATGCAAAACAATAAAATATATTCTAGTAATCATCTTAAAATTTTCGATAAAATTATTACAAAAAAAAGATCGCAAATTGTTGACATAATAAATGATCAAATTATTTTGAATAATATTAATGAGGTTTTGGACATTGGAACGACTAATGACACTAAAAACAAAAGTAGTAACTTTATTGTTAAAAATTTAAAAAATGTTAAAAATTTTTACTCAATCTCAGATCAATTAATTACCTCATCTTTTTTCAAAAAAACACTTCAAAAGTCAATAACTGAAAACTTTTCAGAATTTGAAATAGAAAATTTAAAGTCTGATCTTGTTATATCTAATGCAACTATAGAGCATGTAGGAAACTATGATAACCAAAAAGCAATGATTAATAATATGATTAAGTTGAGTAAAAAAATGATAATAATTTCTACCCCTAACAGATATCATCCGTTAGAATTTCATACTAAAATCCCTTTTATTCATTGGCTTCCAAAAAATATTCATAGAAAAATCTTAAAAAATATAGGACTTACTTTTTTCTCAAAAGAAGAAAACTTAAATTTATTATCTAAATCAGATTTTAATAGTTTTGTAGAAAATGAAAAAGTAAAAAGTGAATTTAGATATATCAAATTTTTATTCTTGAAATCAAATTTAATTTTTATAGGAAAAAAAATATAATTAAATTTTAAATTTAGATTTTTTACTATCTATAAGAAAATTTTTAACAGTCCCTACAGTCAGCATATCAAATGTTTCTCCAAATTTTTCTATTTTTTCAATCGTTGAAGGAGGAACTGTAATTACGTGACATCCCAATTGTTTAGCTTGTAAATAATTATAAGGTTCTCTAACACTCGCCCAGAGAATTTCAACATTTTTAAATCTTTTGGCTAAAGAAATACTTTTTATAAATTCAGGAACTGGGTCTTTTCCAGCATCGCCTGCTCTGCCTGCAAATATAGATATGATAACTTTAGTTTTCTTATCGATCACTTTGAGAATTTTTTGTGTTTGCATCGCAGTATATACAGCAGTTATGTTTAATTTTATTTTCTGATTATTTAACTCTCTAATAATTTTACCCATAAATTTTCCTTTAGAATTTACAACTGGTACTTTTACATATACATTTTTTGCCCAAGTATTTATTTTTAGAGCTTGTATTTTCATCTCATTATATTCATCAGCAAAAACTTCGAGTGAAACAGGCTTATTTTTACAAATCTTCAAAATTTTTTGTGAGTAAGATTTATAATCTTTGGCCCCAGCCTTCCTCATTAAACTTGGGTTTGTTGTAAAACCTTTAACAATTTTTTTTTTATTAAATCTTCTAATTTTATCTAGCTCTGCAATGTCACAAAATATTTTCGTTTTCAAGTGATTAACCTATAAATTTTTAGTTATATCTTCAGTCATTTTTTTTGCATCTGCAAACAGCATTAGAGTATTTTCTTTATAAAAAAGATCATTGTCAATTCCAGCATATCCTGGTGACAAACTTCTTTTTACAAACAATACTGATTTACATTTTTCAACATCTAAGACTGGCATACCATAAATTGGGCTTTGAGGGTCAGTTTTTGCCACAGGGTTTGTTACATCATTAGCTCCTATAACAAATGCAACATCTGCGTTAGCAAAATCATTATTAATTTCCTCTAATTCAAAAACTTCATCATAAGGTACATTTGCTTCAGCGAGTAATACGTTCATATGACCTGGCATTCTGCCAGCAACTGGGTGAATTGCATAAGAAACTTTAATGTCATTTTTTTTTAATGTATCTACCATTTCTCTTAAAGCATGTTGAGCTTGAGCCACTGCCATACCATAACCTGGCACAATAATAACTGATGAGGCATTCTTCATTAGAAAAGCAGCGTCATCCGCATTTCCACTTTTTACAGGTTTTTGTTCTTTATTCTGTGCTGAGGCTGATTGTTCAGTTGCACCAAACCCTCCTAGAATTACATTAAAGAATGATCTATTCATTCCTTTACACATTATGTAAGATAGGATTGCTCCAGAAGAGCCAACTAAAGCTCCAGTAATTATTAAAGCAGTATTTTCTAAAGTAAATCCAATTCCTGCTGCTGCCCAACCAGAGTAAGAGTTTAGCATAGAAATTACTACTGGCATATCTGCACCACCAATTGGAATTATTAAGAGAAAGCCAATCAAGAAAGAAATAGCCAATAATATCCAAAATAGATTTGATGATTGAGTGGAACAAAGCAAATAAGTAATTATTATTATTGAAATTAGTATTAGAGCGTTAAGTGGATGTTGTCCTTTAAAAGTGATAGGTGATCCTGACATTATCCCTTGTAGTTTTAAAAAAGCAATAATTGAACCTGAAAAAGTTATTGCACCAACTGCTGCTCCAATTGACATTTCAATTAAGCTTCCAAGTTTAATGTTACCAGGAGATCCTAGATTAAATGCTTCTGGATTTAAAAAGGCAGCTATTGCAACAAATACAGCCGCAAGTCCAACTAAACTATGAAAACCAGCAACTAATTCTGGCATCGCTGTCATCGGAATTTTATAAGCTATAAAAGCACCAATTAGTCCTCCTATTAAAAGAAAGATTAAAACAACTATTAGTCCAGTTGAAAAATTACCAATTGATAAAAAAGTAACTGTGACTGCAATAATCATTCCTAAAATTCCAAAGAAATTTCCCTGTCTAGAAGTTTCTGGTGAAGAAAGTCCTCTTAAAGCTAAAATAAATAATACTCCTGAAATTAAATAAAAAACTGCTGATAAATTTGCTGATAACATTATTTATCCTTTTTCTTTTTTTTATACATTGCAAGCATTCTTTGAGTTACCAGAAAGCCCCCAAAAATATTTATTGCTGCTAATGATATTGCTAAAAAACCAAAAATACTTGAAGTGTTAAATATAGTATCGGAGTTTCCAGCTAATCCAGCAATAATTGCCCCAACAATAATCACTGATGAAATAGCATTAGTAACAGACATTAAAGGTGTGTGTAATGATGGAGTTACACTCCAAACCACATAGTACCCAATAAAAATCGAAAGGATAAAAATACTTAATCTGAATATAAAAGGATCTATTTCCATAATTTTATTTTATCAGAGTTTTCTCAATTATCTCATCCTCTAAATTTATATTTATTTTTTTATTTTCTTTATCATATAAATTTTGGACAAAGTTAAATACATTTTTTGCATATAAATTTGATGCAGAGGTTGGAAGTTTGTTTAAAATATTACTCTCTCCCATTATTTTTACACCATTTTTATCTATAACTTCATCAACTTTAGTATATGCTGTATTTCCACCTTGAATAGATGCAAGATCATAAATGATTGAACCTGACTGCATATTGTTAATCATGTCTTCTTTAATAATTAATGGTGCTTTTTTTCCTGGAATTAAAGCTGTACAAATTACTATATCTATTTTTTTTAATGTTTCTGATAATAATTCTTCTTGTTTTTTTTTGAAATCATCTGATGCTTCTTTAGCGTAACCTCCTTTAGTCTCTAAATTTTCTGCACCTTCAACTGTTAAAAATTTTCCCCCTAAACTTTCAACTTGTTCTTTTGAGGCCATTCTAACATCTGTTGCAAACACAATTGCTCCCATTCGTTTTGCTGTTGCAATTGCTTGTAGGCCTGCAACTCCAGCACCAACCACCAATACTTTTGCAGCTGGAATTGTACCTGCTGCGGTCATCATCATCGGAATTGCTTTTTCAAAATTAGCAAAAGATTCTACTACTGCTTTGTAACCTGCAAGATTTGCCTGTGAAGATAATATATCCATAGATTGAGCCCTTGTTATTCTTGGAAGTAATTCTAATGAAAAAATATTAATATTTTTTTTGACTAAATTATTTATTTTATCTTTATTATCATATGGATTTAGTACACCAATAAGTGTTTGATTTTCTTTTAATAAAGAACTTTTGTCTTCATCTAATAAAGTTAATTGTACAAGAATATCTGAATTAGTAATTATTTGTTTTTCATCTTTTAAAATAGATGCTCCTAATTTTTTATATTCTTCATCATTTATTCCAAGATGACTTCCATAATTTTCAGATAAAGAAACTTCAAGACCAAGTGAAATATATTTTTTTGCAATTTCTGGAGTAATTGTTATTCTTTTTTCAATTTTTTGATTTTCTAAAATAGATGCAATTTTCATACATCAATCTTATAGTAAGAATATTGCCATTAAAACTAAAACTCCAATAACTGCGACTGTTCCCCACAATACAAACTTAGTAAAATTATTCCAGGTATCTTTATGGTTTTTATTATCCATACAAAATTATTTTTGTCTGGCTTTAAATTTTGGATTCATTTTATTTATGACATAAACTCTTCCTCTTCTTCTTACAAGTTTTGAGTTTAAGTCTCTTTTTTTTACTGATTTTAGTGAACTTTTTATTTTCATAATTTTTGAATTTAGCCTGGCAAAGTCCTACTCTTCCATGTCTTAAGACAAAGTACCATCGGCGCTGAAAAGCTTGACTTCCGAGTTCGGAATGGGATCGGGTATTACCTCTTCGCTATAATCACCAGGCGGAGTAGTTATACCCAAACTTTATACTAAGTCAAAATAAATTTATTTTCTAAAAGAATACAAAACAATGGTCTTAACTGCTATAAATGCATCCTTTAATCCTATTTTTTTTCCTTCCTCGTAAGATCTACCTTTGTAAGTAATTGGAACCTCATAAAATTTTTTCTTCTTTTTAGCGAGCTTAATGGTGACTTCAGGTTCAAAAGAAAATGTTTTTTCAACAAGAGTAATTTCTTTAAGAACAGAGCTTTTAAAAGCCTTATAACCTGTCTCCATATCTGTAAGATTTAAGTTTGTAACAATATTGCAGACAAATGTTAAAATTTTATTTGCCAAATAATGCCAAAAAAAATGTGTCCTTATATACTTTCCTCCACCTAAAAATCTTGAACCATAGACAACATCTGCATCAGTTTCAAAAAAAGGTAAAAGTAATTTATCATAATCAAACGGATCATACTCTAAATCTGCATCTTGAATAATTGCAATGTCACCGTCAGAATTTTCTATTGCAGTATGGACTGCTCCTCCCTTTCCAGAGTTTTTTTTGTGATAAAAAACTTTTACTTTATCTATTATCTCAAATTTTTTTAGTATTTCACTAGTCCCATCACTTGAATTATCGTCTACAATTATTATTTCATAATTTAAAAAATTATAGTTTTTAAGACACATAATTATTTTTTTGAGTACTTCATCAATTGTATTTTTTTCATTATAACAAGGGATCAGTATTGAAAGTTTAAATGATTTTTTATCGATCATGGACTAATTATTTAATTTATTAATAAACAAATATCCATACTTTTTATCTATTTTAATTTTATTATATGAACATATAAAAGGAATGTCCCAACAAAGTCTTCCCTGCCAACCATTTTTTTTATTTTTTTCAATATGAGGAATATATACTTTGACATATTCATTACTACTCAATTCATTTAATAAATACTTATTGTTCATTTTTTGAATACCCAAGAAAATTTCTGGACTTTCAAATATTCTCTTTAAATTTTTTGAAAAATTAAATATAAAAAAGATTGAAATAAAAATAATAAATATTTTTTTTGAAAAAATTCTGGTATTAAATAAATCTAAAAGAACAATAAATGATAAAGTAATAAATAGATGTGCCCCAAATCTATAAACTGGAGAAAAATTTAACCAAAAAAATAAATTTATTAAAAGAAAAAAATAAATTATTTTTTTTTCTTTAATGAAAAATCTTGAATTTGTTTTTTTTTTTAAGAAAAAAATAAAAATTAAAGATGGTAGTATAATTGTTAACAAATGTTCGCTAATTTCAACATAATTTCTTTTTAACCAAAAAGAAAACCAATTAAAATTTTCAAGATATTCTTGAGGTTGGTAAATATCTTTTGCAATAGAATAACTTTTATTTATTAACTCAATTTGTTTAGATAAATGAATATAATCAACATTAAACCAGCTGACATTTAAGCAAGTCAGGCTAGAGGGAAAAAATAAACACCCTGTATAAATAAATTGTTGAATCAAAAAAATAACTATAAAAAAATAAATTATTAAAAATCTATAACCAAATATATAAGATTTTAATTCTTTAAAATTTTTAACAAATAAATAAATCGTTAAAAATATGATTGGTCCTGTGCTAAACTTTATCAATACAGAAAATATTGAAAAAGCTAAATTATAATAAAAAATTATTTTTTTCTCTGAAATTTTATCGATCTCAAAAAATTTAATGAAATAATAAATACTTAAAATTGAAAAGATAATTGCAGGTAGGTCAACTCCAAACTCAGAGATTCTTGTAAATTTAATTATAAAATAAAATAATGTTATTATTAAATAGTAGTCGCTACTTTTAAATTCGTTTTTCTTAAATAGTTTATTTATTGAAAAAAAAATAAAAAAAAATGAATAACAAAAAACTAGGTAACGTAAGAAAGTTAAAATTATTGTTCTTAAAAAAAAATATCGAATTAAGATTTAACCAAATGGAGTTAAATACATATGGCTTATCTATATTAGCAAAACCAAAAACTATTTTATTCTCTAAAAATGCTAATACGTAAGGCAGATGATAATATCCAAAATCCTCGTGATATTTTTGAGATACCAGCATTGGCAATAAAAGCAAAAAAATGATTGGGTAAATAATCATTTTTTTTTCTAAATATTTTAAAAAATTCAAATTTATATTTTTTAAAAACAAAATTAATCCTAATAGAAATATTACAGAACTTATTATAATATTAATTTTAAAAAAAAAATGAACGGTAGTTATTATAAGTGATATGACAATTAATCCAAAAAAAAAATCTAAAAAAAAATTTCTTTTTAAATTTCTTGTAATTATTAATCCATTACCTGATATTGAAAAAGATATTAATATTATACTTACTAAAAGAATAAATAATTGAAAAAAAAACATTTCAATGCTTCTTTAAAATTTTAAATATCAAGGCTATTTTTTTTTTCATATGTATTTTATATAAATTACTTATTCTGTAATTGTTTTATCCAAACAATTCAAGTAAGTCATATATTGATAATATCATTAATTGATAATTGTAATTTTATTGAAAATCACCATCGGTATTAATCTTAGGCCAAATACATATCTTTTAAAAAAAACAATTGGGTTGTAAATTAATCTAATTAACCAGCCTAGGTAAAATTTATCTGAAAAATTATTTATTGGTGCCTGGTCTCCTGTAAAAAATGAAATTGCACCACCGGTGCATAGGATAGTTGTTTTAAAACCTAATTTTTGTTTTAAATATAGTCCCAAAATTTCTTGAGTACCTCCACCTATATTGATTAATATAAAATTAGGTTTTTTTTTTTTGAGTATAGTTAAAAGTTTTTTATCTGATAAATCTAAGGGGTTATACTGTGGAGCCAAATAATTATATATCTTTTTAATACCTAACTTTCTTAAAAATGTTTTATTTGATCGTGAAAACTTTGAGTTCGGATCAATACAAAATACTTTTTTGTCTCTGTTTTCCTTTAAGTAGTCAAAAAACAAGTTTAAAAATTTATAACCTGAAAACTTATCAACGTTAATATTTTTGAAAGTCTTTAGCAACAAAACAAATAAACCACTGTCAAAAAAAACAAAGTCAGCTTTTTTGATTGACTCATAATATCCATCAGACTTTTTAATATTTGCTAAAGCTGGTCCTGCTGGAAATACAAATAAACCCTTTTTGATAATATATTTTTTAAAATCTTTAAAATTGATGTTATGAAATTTGATTTTTCTAAATATTATTTTGCTGATCATTAATAATTAATTAAAATATAGTTTAAGATTTTGTAAATCTACTTAAATTCGAACCATGCTTATTTGTTTCAGTACTAATCCAATCATATGTTTTTTTAAGACCTTCTTTTAATTTCATCTTAAAACTCCAATTTAAAACTTTTTTAACTAAATCATTATTACTAGATCTGCCTCTAACACCTTTTGGCTTATCTAATTGATATACTCTTTCTAATTTTTTAATTCCTGAAATATCGCTAATTATTTCGATCATTTGATTTATGGAAACCTGTTCATCACTTCCTATATTAACCGGGTCAAAATAATCGGACTCAAATAGTCTGAGTGTTCCCTCTATACAATCGTCAATATATAAAAATGTTCTTGTTTGTTTACCATCTCCCCAAACCTCAATCTTGTTTTCATTATTTCTTTTTGCTTTTATAACTTTTCTACACAATGCGGCTGGAGCTTTTTCTCTACCTCCATCATAAGTCCCATAAGGACCGTAAATATTATGATATCTAGCTACTCTAACCTGCAAACCATAATCTTCCATAAAATGTCTACACATACGTTCACTAAATAATTTTTCCCATCCATATCCATCCTCTGGATCAGCTGGATAGGCATCTTCCTCTTTCAATCCTTCTATAAAAACTTCTTGTTGTTTGGATTTATTATATGCACATGCGCTTGATGAAAAAAAATATTTTTTAATCCCATCTTCTTTACATGAAATTAACAAATTAGTATTAATCAACACAGACTGCATACATTCAGCTTTATTATTTTCAATAAAGCCCATTCCTCCCATATTGCAGGCCATATTAAATACATAATCAATATTTTTGGTAACTTTTCTACAATTACTTATATCCTTCATATCCATTGAAAAATGATTTTCTACATTTTCAAATTCTTGAAACCAATACTCTTTTGGTTTGATATCAGTAGCTACAATAAAATTTCCATCGTCCATTAGTCTTTTAACTAAATGACCTCCAATAAAACCGCCTGCTCCTACAATTAAAATTTTCTTATTCTTAATCATTATAAAATTTATAGTTTTATATGTTTTAATGTTCTATTTTGAAATTCAAATACTTTATCGCATATTTCTAAATTTTTTCTATCATGAGATATTATGATTACAGTTTTTTTATTTTTAAGTTTACTTAGATTTTCCATAATTTTTCTCTCATTTTCTTCATCTAATGCATTTGTAGCTTCATCAAAAATTATTATATCTTTATCTAAATAAAAAGCTCTTGCAATTGCAATTCTTTGTTTTTGTCCAGAAGATAGTTTTTTAAAAGTTAAACCTATGTCAGTATCAATCCCATCTGGTAATTCATTTATCATTTTTTCTAATCTTGCAAACTTGATTGAATCTTCAATTTTTTCTAGTGACACTTCTGAATCATTTCCAAAAATTATATTTTCTTTAATAGTACCGTTTAATAAAAAGCTATCTTGCGAAGTTATATTAAATAGGTTTTGATAATTTCTTATATCTTCAAGACTTTCAATCTTTTTTTTATCAATATATAATTTTCCATTATCAGGTTCAATTAATCTTGTAAGTATATTTACAAAAGTAGATTTACCAGATCCACTTTCACCACAAATACCTACTAAATCAAATTTGTTAATTGAAAAATTTAAATTATCTAATATTTTATTTTTTTTTGAAAAAGAAAAAGAAATGTCCTGAAGTTTTATTTCTTTGTTAAATGAAACTTTCTTAAAATTTACTTCATTTTTCTCATTGTAAAATTCATCATTATAAATACTTTTATTTTTTAAATTATAATATTCTTCAATCAGCGGTACAGAGGGTTTTCCAAATTTTATTTGTTGATAAGAAACAAAAATTTTATTAATAGATGGCACAAGTCTATAAGCTGCAGCTAAGTAAAAACTTAAAATTATTATTATATTATCACTATTCTTTCCTGAATAATGCATTGATAATATTATTAATATGAATACTAAAATAATAAATTGTTCTAAAAGTACTTTAGGTATAGTAACAACTACAGCATTTTTAGCATCTATTTTTTCTAAAGAGTTTAATGACTTATTGAAATTACTTAAAATTTTTTTTATTTTTCCGTAAATTAGTATTTCCTTTATACCGTTCAATAAACTAAAATTTAAATTAAAGATCTTTTCATTATTAAAAATTCTAGATTTTGACCAATTTTTAATAGATTTATTTATCTTTTTAAGAATTAATGCAGCTAAAACAATTATTGGAATAATAAGTATTAATTCTTTTATAAATCCTGAGAGAATTACTAAGAAAATTATTGAAAATGTTATTAAAAATTCTGTAATAAGAATTATAATTGGTCTTACTATATTTGCTGCATAGTTGGTAACTTCAGAAAAAGTTATATTAAATATTTCTGAAATTCCTTTTTTTACAAAAAATAGATAATTCTGATGAAGTATTTTATTAAGAAGATCTTTATATAATTTAGATCTTATTAAGTAAATAAATTTATAAGTTAAATTGTTTGTGAAAACAATTATCAAATTTTTAATAAGAAAAATTAAAAATAAAGCTATACAAAAAATTAATATTATATTTTGTTTTGAAGAAATATCTTTTAAATCAATATATCCAGATACAAAACCAATATTTGCGATTGAGTCTGGTTTTAATAAGTATGTTACAAATGGAATTACTGCAGCAATTCCTATTAATTCCAATAAGGCCTGAATGATTGAAAAAAAAATTATTGTTGCGAAAGAAATTTTTTCTCTTTTATCTAAGAATTTCCAAAAATTAAGAAAAATTTTCATCAATAATTTAGTTTAAACCTGAAATTTTTATTATAAAATTTTTTAAACTTTTATTTGAAAGGGTATTTATTCCCAGCAAAATTTTTTTTAAGTAATATTCTATTTTAACTGAATTAATTTCTTTTTCATTTAGGTAATAAATCATTTTGTTTTGTGTTTTATTTTTTTTATTTCTAAAATAAAGAACTTCTTTTAATTTTTCTCCTTTTTGTAAACCACTCATTTTAATAATTGGGCTGTAATTAGGTAAAATTCTTTTTTTTAAGTTAATTAATTTTTTAACTAAATCATAAATAAAGATTGGTTTTCCCATTTCAAGAAAAAAAACTTTATTACGAATTTTTAAATCAAATGTCTTTAAAACCAGATAACACGCCTGATTTATAGACATAAAATATCTAGATGCCTTTTTGTGGGTTATTGTAATTGGCAAATCATTATTAATCTGATTTAGAAAATTTGGTATTGCTGAACCAGAGCTTCCTATAACATTTCCAAATCTCACAATATTTACAATTTTCTTCGAGTTTTTTGCAGAAAAATATCTAGTAACATTTTCAGCAGCTCTTTTTGAATAACCTAATACACTAGTAGGTTCTACAGCCTTATCCGTTGAAATTAATAAAAAATCTGCATTATTCTCAAGAGATGCTTTACATAAATTGTAGGTTCCAATTGTATTATTTTGAATAGCTTGTTGTAAATTATTTTCTAAAATATTTACATGTTTATATGCAGCACAATGAATAACTGTATCTACTTTATGCGTTTTTAAAAAATTTACCAAAAAATCATAATTAGTAACATCTCCTAAAATCATATCGATTTTTTTAGTTTTATCAATTAAGTCTCTGATCTTATAAATTCCATATTCATTATTATCTAAACAAAAAACTTTCTTACATTTCTGTCTGATTAATTGTCTACAAATTTCACTACCAATTGAGCCTGCTCCCCCTGTCACTAATACTTTCTTATGATTAAAGTAATCTATTCTATCAAATTTTAAATTTTCTAAGTTAATAGATTGTTCTAAATTTAAAAACCTTAAATCATTCAAGCTTAAAATGCTTGATGTTAAAAATTTTTTACTTGGTATCACTCTAACATCAAAATTATCCTTTTTTAAATTATTAAGTATTATCTTTTCTTTTTGTTCTTTAATTGAAGGAATAGAAAAAATTATCTTATTAATGCTATAAAACTTTTTTATCTTCTTAAAATAATCATAAGAAATAATTTTTATATTATTAAAAGAATTATTATTTAAATTAATATCATCATCAATAAAAAATAAGATATTTTCTTTATTTTTAATCAATTCATGATAAATTTGCTTTCCGGCATTTCCAGCACCATAAATTACGACTCCTTCATTGTTGGTTTCTATCCGATTCTTTTTTTCATTTTGAAATCTAATCATTCTCCCTGTTATTCTTTTTTTAATTTTTTTTTTTAGAAAAGTTTCAAGTGCTGAGTCAAATTTACCTTTAAAATTTATTTTATTTAACCAATCAACATCTGCAATAGATGAAAAAGTTTCATCAAAATTTGTTTTTTTATGAATTATTTTTTTTTGGGGAAATTTTGTATAATCTAAAATTGACCTAATTGAGGTGCCACAACCAGACCCTAGGTCTAGATAATGAGGTAGATTTATTTTTGTTCTAAGTATAGATTTATAAATATTACAAACATCTGCTACATTAATAAAATCTCTTATTCCATCACCATTATTAAATAATATAAATTTATTTTTGTACAAATGACAATTAACTATCTTTTGTATAATCGAAAAATTATCCTCACCACCATATAAATTAAATAGTCTAATGATATGACATTGTACTTTTTTTAAATTTGCGGTATTTAAAAAAAGTTTTTCATTACTCAACTTTAATGAAGCATATAATTTCCTATTAAAAGTATCTTTAGAAAATTTTGTATTCTCAATAGAATCGTAAACAGATGATGAACTAGTATAAAGTATTTTATTGACTAATCTATAATTTAATCTTTTTAGAAAAAAGGCTGACATGGCGATAGTTTCATTCACAAAGGTATCTAAGTTATTTGTAGAAATTTTATTTAATCTTGAGACAGGATAAAAATTATTAAAAATAATATTATATCTCTTCTTTTCTTTTAGTAATCTTTCAACATCTTTTTTTTCTTTTAATGATATTAGAATTGAATTGGGAATAATTTTTTTTAAATTTTTTGATAAATTACTTCTTTTACCAATAATATAGTTTTTAATCATTTTAACGTTTTAAAAAAATTAAAATTAAATAATAAACTAGTAGAATAAAAAAAATCAAAATATACATATTTTGAAAATAAATAATCCCAATTAATGATATTATAGGAAAAGAAGATGTAATTAAATTAGTTAGATATAAAGAATTTTTTTTTTGAATAAGTATGTGATGTATGTGATTTAGATCACCTTCGAATATATTTTTTCCTTTAATCAACCTTAGAATAGACAATCTAATTAATTCAAAACCAGGTAATATCATCATTAAAAAAATTTCATCAGCAAATTTTATGTTGTCATAAACATTATGTTCAATAATAATAAAATAAGACAAAATACTGGCAATACAATAAGCGCCAGAATCACCAAGAAAAATTTTTTTTTTAAAATTTAAAATTAAAATTGAAAAAAGAGTAATAATTATAAAAATATAAACATAGGCAAATACAGATGATGTTAAAAATAGATAAATTGCTAAAATAATATAAAAAAGTGTTAATTGTAAATTTATGCCATCCATCATGTTGCAAGCATGGATGAAAGCAACAATGCTAAATATGGTAAATATCATTTTTAGATTGTTTAAAAAAATTTGATTTTTATAAAAAGAAATTTTAAAAGTTGATATCACTAAATCATTATTTAATGTTATAACAATTAAGCAAATTGATAAAGCTAATACAATTCTTAAGTATGCAGACATTTTAAACTTATCATCGTACAAACCTAAAAAAAAGAAAGTGCTCACAATAAAAAATAATGAAAATAATTCTCTTTTATTAAAATCTTCAAAAATATTGAGAAATATTAAATCCAGAACAAGAAAAAATAAAAAATTAATAAAAAATATTACACCTCCTGTAAGGGGTGTATTGATTCTATGTTTCTTTAATTTCCCATCAGGACTATCATAGATATTAATAAACTTACCTAATCTTTGTATATTTAGATGAAATACCGAATTTACGATTATTAAACTTGAAATTAATATTAATAGATCCATCTAACTCCTAAAATTAAATTTATAAAAATATAAATAAAGACCAATAGAGTAAAAACACAGCATTAAATTTCCATTATTGAAAAAATTTCCACTAGGAACTACAGGTATAAAAATATTTACTAAAGCTAAGGTCATTAAAATTGCTGGGGTATTATTTCTATTATTAAATTTTAATAAATTAATAAAGTTTTTAATAACATAAAATGCTGCAAATAAATAAAATATTAACCCAATTATACCTAATTCAACAATTATCTGTAATAAAAGATGATGGGGATGAGTCGTGCACATTCCAAATTCTGAGTCATATTTTACTCCCCTACAATAGTCTCTGAAACCTTTGGGGCCATGGCCGAATATTGGTTTTTGTTTTATTAAATGTATCGCCAATCTATAATGCTCAGTATGCTCATGACTAAAAATAATAATTTTTCTTTTATTTTCAGAAATTAGATGATTATTAATCTCAGCTTTTTTATTATAATTAATTGTTTCATTATAAGTTTTAATAAAAATTCTATTTAATGGATCAAAAGTGCCTTTAATGATAAATGAATTAATTAAAATTAGAGATATAAATATTGTTAAACTTTTAAAAATAAGTTTTCTAGTATCTTTTGAAAAAATTATTATAAATAGTATGGATAACAAAAATATTATGAAAGCTCTTCTTTCACCTGATAAAAAAATAGTAAAAAAATAAAAACCAAAAAAAATATCTTTACATAATAAATTTTTATTTGATAAAACAAATATTAATATTATTGGAAAAAAAGAAATTAAAAAACTACCTAAAATCAAATCATCGCCAAAAAAACTAGAAACTCTATTATTTATCGTGACATAACCTAATATATTTTTCCCTAAAAAAAACTGAATTAAACTATCTGTAAATAAAATAATAAAAAATAAATATAAAAGTTTGATAACTTTTTTATGATCTTGATAACATTTTTCATAAATATAGATAATTGAAATGACTAAAAAAACGTGTCTAAAAAAAAAAATTGAAGAATACTTATCAACATTTACATTATTAACGATAGAATTAATGGCTATATAGAAAGAAAATATGAATAAAAAAATAATTTCTTTATTTTTTACTAAATAAAATTTTTTCTCAGTAAGAATTTTATATACGCCATAAAAAGTAAAAAAAAATAAAAAAACCTCTGCAACAGCAATACCTGAGGTTAGCAAAATTGGTAAAAGAAAAATTATACTTAGAAATAAGAATTGAATATTTATAGAATTTTTAAAATTTTCCATGTTATTTCAATAATATAATATTCCAAATTTGATTAATCTTTTAACTTATATTAAAAAAATTAGGCAATTAAATGTCTTTGATTTTAAAAATCTCAAAGTATTGATAAATATAAAAAAACATATATAAAAAACCACCTATTTAAAAAAAATATACTTTCAATTGAAAAAAAAAATTTTAATTATGGGTCTTCCGGGTTCAGGTAAAACTTACTTGGCTAAAAGATTTTCAAAAATTATAAATGCTGAATGGTTAAATGCTGATAAAATCAGAGGAAAATATAATGATTGGGACTTCAGTGAACAGGGCATAATAAGACAAGTAAAAAGAATGAAAAAATTGGCTCAACTCTCAAAAAAAAAAATTGTGGTTGCAGATTTCGTCTGTCCTTTAAAAAAACAAATAGATATTTTTAAACCAAATATAATTGTATGGATGGACACTATTCAAAAAGGACGTTTTAAATCGATGAATAAATTATTTAGGCCACCAAAAAAATATCATTTAAGAATTAATGAAAAAAATATAAACTTAAACTTAATCAAATTAATAGATAAGTTGAAACCGTACAGATGGGACAATAAAAAACCTACAGTGCAAATGTTGGGAAGATGGCAACCATGGCATGAAGGGCATAGAAAATTATTTGAAAAATCAATAATGATAACTGGTCAAGTAAATGTATTAGTTAGAGATGTCCATGGTGTAAATGACAATCCATACACTTATAATCAAGTAAAAAAGAATATCAATCAAGATTTAGTAGATTTTAAATCAAGATATAAAATTTCAAAAGTACCAAATATAACAAATATAATTTATGGTAGAACAGTTGGATACAAGATCCAAAAAGTAAATTTAGGGAAAAAAATTGAAAAAATTTCCGCAACAAAAATCAGACAAAAATTAAGAAAATTAAAGAAATTATGAAATTTGCTGTAATTGATCTAGAATATTTTTCTTTATCAAATGCAAAGTCTAGCTACAAAAATTTAATAAAATTTCAAAAAATCTTATACCCAGAAATTTTTCAACTTGGATGTATCCAATTCAGCACAGAATCAAGTAAAAAAATAAAAACAAATATTTATTTTAAAACAGAACAAAAAATTCCAAAAAGACTGATTAAATTAACAAAAATTACTCAAAAATTTTTAAATAAAAATGGTGATATCTTTTCAAAAAGAATAAAAAAAATTATACCTATTTTAAAAAAAGATAATGTTTTTTTAAGTAATGGTGATGATCTTAAAATAATGAAGATGAACTATAAAAAATTTATTAATAAAAAAATTGGTATCAATGTAAAGTTTATTAATCTAAGAAAAATTTTAGGTGATACTGACACTGAATTTTATTTTAAAGAAAATGAAAAAAATAAAAGAGCCCATAACGCGATAGAAGACTGTGAAATTCTTATAAAGGTATTTAAAAAATATTTGAAAAATAAAAATAGAAATGAAATAAAAAAAATAATTAAAAGAAATACGGAATTTGTAAAGTTTTAAAAAAACGTAAAAAAAGAATTACTTATATATTTTTGATATTTTTAAATTTCTCCTACCAAGTTTTACAGAATCATTACAAGAATTGATTGCAACCCTTTTATTTTTTTCACTAGATATGTAAAGAGAATTTAATAATTGAATTGTCTTTATACAATCTTCTTTTTTTAAAGGATAACTTTTTTTATTAGTAAAATCTAAATAAACATCATTATATATTTTATAATGCCCTAAACCATATGCATCACTAATTTTTTCACTAAATTTTTTACATAATTTTGGTTCTGGTGAAAATTCCAATAATTTATTTGAGGCTAACCCCCCAATTTTGGCAACTCCTTTTGACCCAATTAAAGATATCGTTGCCTCAAAATCTCTTGGACGGGCCGAGGTAGTAATTTCAAAAGAGCCAACACCACCAGAGTTCAAATCGAATATACCAATTGCTGTATCTTCAACCTCAATTTGAGCTCCATAAGTTTTCATCTTACATAAAACATTTTTTAAATCGCCAGCTAAATATCTTAACAAATCAAGGTAATGTATCCCTTGCTGTGTTGCTGCTCCACCGTCATGTGAAAAAGTACCTCTCCACTCCGCCAAATTATAATATCTTTGTGGTCTACACCATCTAAGTGTCAAATTGGCAATTTTTATCTTTCCTAGCTTTCCTCTATTAATCTCCTCTTTTAATTTTATCACACACTTATTATTTCTGTTTTGATATACAGGATAAATTTTTCTTTTTAATTTCTCCGCAGTTTTAAAGATTTTTTTTAAATTTGATGTTCTCAAAGTTGTTGGTTTTTCTATTATTAAATGTTTTTGAAATTTATTCAAAATTTTCAAAGCATGCTCAAAATGCATACCTGACGGACTCATTATTGCAACAATATCAATCTCCGGATGTGCTCTAAGCATCAAATCATAATGTGAGTAACATTTCACTCTATGTTTTTTCGAAAAACTATCTCTCTTAATAAAATTTAAGTCACAAGCTGCAACAATTTTAATTTTTTTATTTTTTAAAATAGCTTTCACATGGTGTCCTGCAATTCTGCCTAAACCTAAAATACCAATTTTAATCATTTTAAATTAAAGCACTTTCATTAGATTTTTGAAAAAAAATTTCATTTGATCTTTACTTCCTAGTGTAATTCTAATGCTTTGGTCTGTTTTAACTAAACTTCCTAAATAATTCGATTTAACTAAAATTTTATTCTTTTTTAATTTAAAAAAAATATTTTTTATTTTTTGTTTATCAAAATATAAATGAAAAAAATTTGCATTAGTCATTTTATACTTTAATTGATTTTTTTTACAAAATTCAACGACAAATTTTCTAGACTTCTTTATTTGTTGTAGATATTTTTTTTCTCCATCATATAAAAAATTGGCTATTTTAATTGATAAATAACTTGTATCATGAGGTGGTCTAGTTGAATTAAATATTCTAATGTTTTTTTTTGATCCTATTACATATCCTACTCTTAAACCTGCTAATCCAATTGATTTTGAAAAAGATCTTAAAATTAAAATATTATTTATTTTATTTTTAATTTCTTTTAAAAACGACTTTTGAGATGAATAATCTATATATACCTCATCTAAAATAAGCAAAATTTTTTTTTCTACGCATATATTAAGAATTTTATGTAATATGTCTGTCTTAATATTTTCACCAGATGGATTGTTTGGATTTGCCAAATATACAAACTGTATATCATTGTAATTCTTTTTATTAGTAAATTCTTTTAAATTTTTCTCATGAATTTTTTTTACTTTATATCTAAAGATATCTGCATAAACATTAACCATTCCGTAAGTAGGGTCAATTGATAATATTTTTTTATTTTTACAATCAGTAAAAAGTTCAAAAATATATCTTATTGCTATGTCTGCTCCAGGGGTAATTGTTACATCATAATTTTTTTTTTTGTGCAATTTATTTTTTAAATAAATTTTTTTTAAGAGATCTATTTTGTAAGAAGGATAAGCTTGTAGAAAATAGTCATTAACTATTTTACTAACTTTTAATAAATCTTTTTTTTCATAAGGGATTACTCTTTCATTTCTGTCAAGTCTCAAAAATTTAGAGCGATCAAAATTATAGTCACCATCTCTTTTAATGTTGATTAGATTTTTATTAAATTTCATTTGTTTTTAAGTATTATTTACCACATAATTCATAAAAAACTAAAAAACTTTACAGTTTTAATAAATTATGTAATTACCTTAGCAAAATTATATGAATAAAAAAATTACTAATAGCCTTATACAAAATGTCAAAAAGTTAAAAAATAAATATAAAATTTTTGGACTTAAAACTGAATTTGAAGCTGAGGGATCAACGATTGAAGAAGCTAAATTTATACAAAAAATTTGTAATAAATTTAACCTCAACCATAAAATAAAAATAGGTGGTGCTGAAGCTAAAAATGATTATATCCAATCAATCAGAATTGGATCTCAATATGTTGTTGCCCCTATGGTAGAAACTGGTTTTGCAGCTTTAAAATTTATAAACATGACTAATGAAATTAAAAATCCAAAATCTTTAAACCTAGAAATAAATATTGAAACAATAAATTCAGTAAAAGAAATAGATAAAATTTTGAAAATATCAAAAAATAAGATAACAGGATACACAATTGGCAGAACAGATTTGGCAAATAGTTTTTTTGATAAAAAAATTAAACCTAATTCAAAAAAAATATTTAGTTTAATAAATTATCTTATAAAAAAAATTAAAAAATCTAATAAAAAAAACAAAATAACTATTGGTGGTTCAGTTGATAAAAAAACTTTTGAGATTTTAAATCAAAATAAAAGTCTGTTAAAAAAAATCAATAAAATTGAAACAAGAAAAGTTGTATTTAATATCGATGATTTTTCTAAAGATATGACAGCACTAGAGGATGCACTTAAATTTGAAAAAATATTTAATACTTATATGTTTTTAAAAACTGAAAATCCAAGATTTAAAAAAAGAATTGCACAATTAAATAAAAGAACATGAAAATTGCAGCGATTTTAACTGGCAAAGGCTCAAGCCAGCTAAAAAATAAAAATCTAATCAAAATTTTAGGCAAACCACTAATGCATTATTCTTGCTTTGAGGCGAAAAAATGTAAAGAAATAGATAGATATTACGTTTCTAGTGAAGATAATAAAATTCTAAATTATGCTTCTAAATTAGGATATAAAAAAATAAAAAGACCTAGGAATTTATCCAAAAAAAATACACTTCATATAGATGTAATAAATCATGCTTTAAATTTTATTAATGATGATGGTTATTATCCAGATATTTTAATTATTTTATTAGCAAATGCACCAATGATTAAAAGTTCTTGGATTAAAAAAAGTATAAATATACTAAAGGAAAATAAAAAATTTTCCTCTGTTATTCCCTCTTATTCTTATAATGACCATAATCCTTATAGGGCAAAAATTAAAAAGGGAAAATTTTTAAAGTCTTTCATAAGTTCTAAAAAAAAAATTTCTTCAAATAGACAATATTTACCTGCAAGTTATTTTTTATGTCATAATTTTTGGGCAATAAGATCATCTTCAATAAAAAAACAAAATGGGGATGAACCTTGGAAATTTATGGGTAAAAGAGTATTTCCTTTAATTGTTAATAGAACATTTGATGTTCATGATCAAGATGACATAAGCATACTAAGGGTTTTATTAAAAAAATTTTTAAAGAATTAAAAAATTATACTTCTTATATTTTTTTGAAAATTTTCTTTTAGAACTATTTTATTTTTTTTTGATAAATGATAAAAATAATTATAATTTTTAAAAATATTTTTTATAGAAGCATGTAAGTTTTTTTTATTTCTTTTACTTACAATGATGCCTTTGTATTGTTTTGATAAGAAGTTTAAATCCTCAAAAACAATAACAGGTCTTTGTCTCGCAAAACTCTCCTTTATTACTTGAGGATTACCCTCAGTGTATGATGGCAGAACAAATAGATTACAATTATCATAATATTTTTTAATTTTTTTATGATCATATAGTTCTTTTTTATAAATAATTAAATTTTCATTTGCTTTTATAATATTATTATATTTCGAGCCTAAAATTGTTAATTGATACTTAATTGGTGTATTTTTCAATAAATTTATTAAAGAAAAAATTCCTTTTTCTTTTTTCATTCTTCCAATATAAAGAAGTTTTATTTGAGCCAATTTTGGTTTAACTCGATTAATTAACCAATTTTTATCAATTTTTGAAGGATCTACATAAGTATATTTCTTCACATGACTAAAATGCTTTGAACAAGATATTATTTTTGTAAACTTTTTGAAGAAAACAAACATCAGACCATAAAAAAAATATCCAAAAAGTTTAAATTTTATCTTATATTCTTTAAATCCATCACTTCTTAAATATAGATAAGTATCAATTTTTTTTTTTAAAAAAATTTTTAAAAGAATTAAATTGATAAAGTTAAAAGGTGTAATTGAAATAAATAAAATTTTATCGTTTTCTTTTGCATCTCTTAAAAATTTAAAAAAATTAATAATTTTAATTTTATTTTCTTTAAATTTAAAATTTTTTTTAGTCTTAAATTTCCTACATAATATAAAGATTGCTTTTTTTTGAAACGCTCCCAGAATATTTTCTAAGTCAGAACTATTAGTGAATAAATAATTTTTTTTTTTGTCTAAACTGTCATTTGTAATTACAAATAAGTTTTTCACTTTAATCTATCTTGAAAAAATTTTGCTATTTTTTGACTTACATTTTCGCTACTTAAACAAAACTTATTAGAATTATTTAAAACTGACATATTTTTTTCACCCCTAATTTGACTTTTAATTGTATTCACAAATTTTTCATACGTATTAAGTCTTATCGGTTTATAAAAATCATAATTGGGTAAAAATGATTGATTGTTATAATCCGGATCAACATAATAACACTCTTTTTGAATAGATAAAAATTCATGACCTAGAGTTGAGCTCCAAGTGCAAATTGATTTTGCATTTTTTGCAAAAAGATAAGTATCTTTCCATTTTGTTTCATCAATCAAGTGGAATACATTATCAATCTTTTCAAAAATTTTAAGTTCTTTTGGATTTTCTAATTTATTTTTATGTTTGATGCCGATTTTTAGATCAGGATTTTCGATTGCAAATTTTTTAATCCATTCAAAGTGCAAATAATAATCATCATAGTATCTCTCATAGCCAGAAATAAAATCCCAAACATGTGGGGCTGCCACCACCAATAAATCATATGCATGAATTTTACTGGGATTTATTGATGAATTTGGTCTATCAAAATAATTTTTTTCCATAAATAAAGATCCAACAGGATGAATTTCCTTAACTTCTCCATCTAAATCCTCTAAAATTTTACAAGTTTCTTCACCTAAAGAAAAAATCACGTCTGAATAAATAAACATCCCAGGACCATTTCTTTGGAAAATATTTCTCTGAACAACTGTAGAAAGAATACCGCCATAAGCTTTAAATATTTCATTTTTAATTGGAGAAGTAAAATTATATCTTTCCTGAATTAAAAATTTTGCCTCTATGTTAAGAAAGATTGAGTGATTTCTAAAATAAATTTTAAAAAAATGAAATAAAATATAATTAAAATTAGCTTTATTTTTAATAGAAAAATTTAAGGACCAAAAAATTAATTTTAAAAAATCTATATACCTATTACAATTGTTCGGTAAGGAATATCTATTAAACTTTTTAA